>CAIYDY010000459.1 GCA_903925015.1 uncultured Acidobacteriia bacterium | reverse complement strand
GGTCCGGCCATACGCGTCGGGCGTCATCGCGTCCGGTCTCGGCAATATCTCCCGCAGGTGGGCGTCAATCCGGCCATGGATCGATTGGTACGCCGCCAGCAGCCCATGGGCTGCAGCCTGGTAGGTATCGATATCGCCGCCCGCCAGTTCCGGAGGGGTAATGAAGCCGCCCTTGGAGAAATCCTGGTACCGCGAAGACTTCGCCTGGCCGTCCCAAAGCGTTTCGTCCTCGATTTCGGTTGCCGCCACCTCGCTGATGCCCTCGAAGCACAACACCGTATGACCGAGGTCCGCTATCGACTGGTGGCCGTACTGGAAGTAGTAGCTTTCCAGAAACTGCTGGGAGTTGTGGGTCCGCACCCACTCCACCGACTGCCGGATGGAATCGGCGGAACGGCTGTAGCGGGCGAGCGCGTAGGCGCTCTTTTCCGGCGGCATCGGGGATACGGTGATGACTCGTGTTGCCAAACGGTTATGATATCGGACGATGATCAAAATCAGAATCCGCAGACTGCGCGACGACGCCCTTGTGCCCCGTTATGCCCACGGCCCACTGGAGGACGCGGGAATGGACCTGCACGCCGTGGAGTCCGTGGTGATCGAGCCCGGCGAGCGGAAGCTGGTGTCCACGGGCCTGGCCATCGAACTGCCGCCAGGCTACGAGGCCCAACTCCGCCCCCGCAGCGGTCACGCGCTCAAGTACGGGATTACCCTGCCGAACAGTCCGGCGACGATCGATCCGGGATATCGCGGCGAAATCAAGGTGATCCTGCAAAACCTGGGCAGCGACGTGTTCACGGTCGAGCCAGGTGAGCGGATCGCGCAAATGATCGTGGCCCGCTACGAGGCTGTCGAGTGGGAGGAAGGGGACTTGGCGGATTCGGAACGGGGCGAGGGGGGATTCGGCTCGTCGGGACGTTAGCTTACCGCACTGGAATATTGCGTTGCCCGGGCACGTGCATTGGTGGGGTTGGCGGGGGATTGATCGACGTCAAGTGCGCTAAGTACGCGCCTACTGCCATGACGAACAGAAGCACCGGAATGGCGCAACCGGCCAGGAAAAACTTGCGGTCTTGCCGCCAGCACCAAAATGCGCCCCCGGTACCAACCACGCAGAGACCCAACAACCCGAACACACCGGTGGTGAACAGTAGCAGGTACGCAACCACCATCACACCCATGCTGGCAACGCACCCGAGCCCAAGCGACTGGACCGACGCCACGTCGTTTGGACCTGGCTCAGGCTCCTTCGGGAATGTGGACGGCACGGGCAGATCTAGCCATAGCTTATACAGAACCGTGCCCGCCCTGCTAATATTTCTCATGGCCGCATTCCGAGTCCTTCCGCTCCTGATTGTTGTCTCCAGCCTCTTCGCCGCCGAACCCACGGTCGACTGGGACAAGCTGAAACCCGAAACTCTCCGCCACTTCCAATCCGTAGTCCGCCTCAACACCAGCAACCCGCCAGGGAATGAGACCCAGGCTGTGGAATACCTGAAAAAAATCTTCGAAGCCGAGGGCATCCCGACCAAGGTCTTCACGCTCGACGCCGGACGCGGCAACCTGGTCGCCCGCATCAAAGGAAACGGCAAGAAGAAGCCGATCCTGATCATGGGCCATCTGGACACGGTCGGGGTTCAGCCGGAAAAATGGCCGGTCGATCCTTTCGGCGCGGTCCTGAAGGACGGCTACATCTGGGGACGCGGCACCACCGACAACAAAGACTGCGTCGCCGCCGGAACCATGCTGATGCTGCAGTTGAAGCGGCTGAACGTCCCGCTGGACCGCGACGTGATCTTCCTCGCCGAAGCCGGGGAGGAGGGAGGGACACGCGTCGGCATCGACTTTATGGTGCGCGAGCATTGGGCCGAGATCGAGGCCGAATACGCGCTCGCCGAAGGTGGCTTTGTTCATTCCGAAAACGGCAAGGTGCGGTTTGTGGAGATCGCGGCAACGGAGAAGGTCCCGCGCGGAGCCAAGTTGGTGGCAACCGGCACGTCCGGACACGGTTCGCGCCCCCGCCGCGACAACGCCGTGGCGCATCTGGCGACAGCCGTGGGCAAAATCAGCGCTTGGGAGCCACCCATGCGCCTGAACGACGTGACCCGCACCTTTTTCGAGCGTCTTGCCACCATCAGCCCGCCCGAGGAAGCCGCCCGCTACAACGGACTGATGGATCCCGCCAAACGCGGCCCGGTTCAGGACTATTTCGCCCAGCAGGACCTGCAGAAGTACTCGATCCTGCGCACCTCCATCTCTCCGACCATGCTGAACGCCGGGTTCCGCTCCAACGTGATCCCGTCCACGGCCGAGGCCACGCTCGACATCCGCGCACTACCCGACGAGGATATGGTCAAGTTCTACGCCGAAATGGAGCGGGTCATCGGCGATCCCGCAGTCAAGATTGTGACCGCCGGTGCCGGGGGTCGGCCAGCATCGCCGCCCAGCCGCTTGGATTCGGAGATGTTCCGGGCGCTCGAACGCACCCAACGCCGCATGTACCCGAACGCGATCACGGTGCCGGGAATGGTGACGGGGGCGACGGATCTTGCCCAGCTGCGGGCCAAGGGCGTGCAGGCATACGGCATCGGGCCGCGCTACGATGAGGCGGAATTTGCAGAACACGGCTGGCACAGCGACGTCGAACGCCTGGCCGAGGATTCCCTGCACGGCTTGGTGCAGTTCCTCTGGTACTCCGTGCTGGACGTGGCTTCGACGAAATAGGCAACGGCAAAATAGCAATATGTGCGCTTGTGGATGTTTCTTCCTGCTGGGTGTAGCTGCTGCGCTGGCCTATTGCTGGATCAACGGATATTGGGTCGCGTTCGGAGTGGTCTTGGTGGCGGCGTGCGCGGTGGCCTGGTTTGGACGGAACATGGCGAACTGGCGGCCCGCTCCGAAAAAGTGACCGGACCGCCCTAGGCCGACAGCAGAACCTTCAAGATTCCGGCCGTTGCGGCTCTTGCAAATCCGTTCTTCGCCTCGGCGAGGGGCATTTCCGCGGCGATCAGAGATTCCACGTCGACCGCGCCTCGTTCCAATAGAGCCAACGCCGGCTCCATCCGGCCGCATCTTGACCCCACCAGCGTGATTTCGTTCACGATCACCGGCGCGGTGTCGATGGGAACCTCGCCGTGCACGGTGGATTTGAGTATGATGGTCCCGCGCGGCATGGTCATCCCGACCGCCGTGCGCAGCCCCGCAGCGGAACCGGTGGCGTCGACGACCCATTCGTACTCGGCCAGCGGCAGGTGAGCGCCCACCACCTCCGTCACCACTCCCTTGCGTTCCGCGATGGCCAGTTTCGAGCAGTGCCGGCCGAACTGGTGTACTTTCAATCCGTTCGCCTGCAAGACTTGGGACACCAGCAACCCCAATTTGCCGTCGCCCAAGACTGCCACGGAAGCCCCGGACGGGATCGCCACCTGGTCCAGGATCTCGCATGCGGCGGCCAGGGGCTCTGCGAAGACCGCCAATCGGGACGGAATTCCATCGGGCACTACATGCAGATTCCGCTCCGGCAGCGTCAGGTATTCCTGGAAGGCACCGGGATGGCGAACGATTCCAAGCACCGTGCGGCTTGGGCAATGCCTGCCGAGTCCACGGGCGCACCATGAGCAAATGCCGCAGTAGAGGTTGATTTCACCCACTACACGCTTCCCGACAAGCTCCAAGGAATCGGCCTCCACAACTTCACCGACGAATTCGTGGCCAGGCGTCCCGGAAAACCCGTAGTAGCCCCGCTGGAGTTCCAAATCGGTATTGCAGATACCAGCCACCAGCAGCCGGATAACGGCGTAGCCTTCAGGGCGCGCCGGGCGCGCCACTTCGCGGACATTGATGAGCCCTGACTCCAAATGTACGGCGATCACGACTCGATTAGAGCACGCGATGCTGTGCGAGCAACGAACTTCGTGCGCTGCGCCTCGTGTAGACTTGAAGCGCAGCCATGTGCCCGAAGATCCTGACCACCCTGTTCTTGACCGCCGCCGCGCTGGGTGCGGCCGACTTTCCGCAAGCCGAAATCACCAATGGCCTGATCCACGCCAAGCTGTACCTGCCGGATGCCACGAAGGGCTACTACCGGGCGACGCGTTTCGACTGGTCCGGGCAGATCCCCAGCCTCGTTTTCCAAGGCCATGAATATTTCGGCGAATGGAACCAGCGGCCTTACGATCCCAAGCTGCATGACGCGATCATGGGCCCCGTGGAGGAGTTCGGCGACGCGGATGCCCCTGGGTACGCCGAAGCAGCAGTTGGCGGCACATTCATCAAAATCGGCGTGGGAGTTCTCCGCAAGCCGCAGGAAAAGGCCTACGACCATTTCAAGACCTACGAAATCGTCGATCCGGGGACTTGGACCGTGAAAGCCAAAAAATCGGTCGTCGTCTTCACGCATGTGGTCAAGGACCCCGCCTCGGGCTACGCCTACGAGTACACGAAAACCGTCCGCCTAGTCACGGGAAAGCCGCAGCTGGTTCTCGAACACAGGATCAAGAATACAGGCAGGAAGCCGTTCTCGTCCGACGTCTACGAGCACAACTTCTACATGCTGGACAAACAGCCCACGGGACCCGAAATCACGGTGAAATTCCCATTTGAAATCAAGGCCTCGCGGGACTGGAATCCGGGTCTGGTGGAACTGCGCGGCAAGCAACTCAACTACCTCAAGGACCTTGGACGCGACACAGCCTACAACCAGCTAACCGGCTTCGGCCCCGACGCCAAAGACTACGACATCCGCGTTGAGAACACGAAATCCGGCGCTGGCGTGCGCCAAACCTCGGATCGGCCGATGTCCAAGCTCATGTATTGGTCCATCCGCCCGACAGTCTGCCCGGAGGCCTACATCCACACCGAGGCCAGCCCCGGAAAATCGTTTGCTTGGCGAATCACCTACGATTTCTACACCGCCGCCGCAAAATAGACCGCCGATCGCATTTTTCCAATCGCAGGCGATCCTGAAGCAGCAACCGGCAGAAAATGAATGTTGGTTCTGTGCTAACCTTTCGTGGTGCAATCCCAGCATATTCGCATTGGTCCGGCCTAGCCGTATCGACCGATTTTACCGGGATTTATATTTTCCAACGATACACAAGGAGCCTAAATGAGCAACACAACCGACCCCAAAAAGACTGCCCCAAAAACAAGTGTCCCCAAGCCAATTAGGCCCGTTGAGAGCCAGTACCCCGAGGACGCCGAACTCGCAGCTTGGGATGCCCGCATGGGCAGGAAGAGTGTCCCCAACACGCCGATTGAGGGCAAGAAGGGGGGCCTCGATCTGAGTGGGATCGACCAACCACGGCTGGAGTATCTTCAGAGACAATGGGAGAAAGACCCCAATAACCCAAAGAATCCGACTGGATTTCACGGCGGTGGTGCGGGTCGTGGCGGTGACATCATGACCTTTGAGCAGTTTGTGACGACATATTACAGCGATTTCCTTAAGCATTGAGTCAGCTAGCAACAGGCTCTTGAGTGAGGTGAGCGCTGCGCCGCGCTGCTGTGGCACCAGGCAAATTCAAGACCATTCCCGAAACACTCCCCACGGGCTGCCGATGCGGCCCGTGGTCCGGCTGGATAAATCTGATTTCGCGCATCGATTTTTCCGGGTCGTATAATAGTGCATTGGTCAAAGCCATGGGCATTCTTCTGCACGACATCATTTTCGCCGTTGGAGCACCCTTGGCAGCGGGCTTGATCGCCATGGTTGCCGGCGGGGAACAAAATAAACCGAAACGGCGGCTGGGGCCCCGCTTCGGCATGTCCGACACCTTTGATCTGATCAGGGCCACCACCGCCGGCGACATCACCGTCGTTGAAGAGGAACCCGCTCAGCACAGCGCCTATGGAGCCGACCAAGCCGAGTTGGCCGCCCTAGTGGCCCACATTGCGCGGCTGGAAGCCAAAATTCTGCATCTTGAGTCCAGCGGCATGGGCACAGCCGCAACAGACTCCGCTGCCGAAGCCCTCGCCGTAAGGGAACTGGACCGTCGGGTCCGGGAACAGCAAACCGAACTAGACCGCATGCGCGAGTCCTTGAACGCGGCAGAGCGCCGCTCCTCCACAACCGCCGATCTCTTGGACCGCAGGGTACGCCAACTTCGCGAGGATATGCCGGTATTGGTTGAAACCAACATGTCCTCCCAAGTCTTGGACATGCAGGCCCGCTTCGAGGCTGAAGCCGAGGAAACCCGCTTGAATACCGTGGCGACCTTCGAGGCGATGGTGGAGGAAAAGCTTTCCGACCGCATCTCGCTGATCGAGCGCTCGATGGCGGAGCAGTCGGCCGCCGTAAATCTGCTGAGGGAACGGGCCATGTCGACGGATTCCCAACTGCAGCGCCTGATCGGTGCCATCGAAAAGATGTTCGACCCGGGCGCATCCCAATCCGCCGGTTGGACAAATGGACTTCGGGCAGAGCCAGTCCCACGCCAAGATTCCGGCATTCGCTTGGAACAAGCGATAGCCGCCGCCTCGGACAATTCCATCCAGCGACCGCAGCCCGAGCCTTCGACCCTGGGGGATCCCGAGGCCAGTCTGCTCCCACCACCGGATTTCAGAAACCGCATCATGCTCCAGCCGGAGACGGATGGGAACCGCAAGCCCCGGGCACCCATGTCTCCGATGATCTGATCCCCAATGATCTAGCGGACTAGAACTTCCGCGACCACTCCTTCGGCCAGCGCTCCACCACGACCTTCTTGTCTGTGTAAAACTCCACTCCGTCGCGCCCCTGCCCGTGCATCACGCCGAGAAAACTGTCCTTCCAGCCACTGAACGGGAAATACGCCATGGGCGCGGCGACTCCGATGTTGACTCCGATATTCCCGCAGGGAGCCTCGTAGCGGAACTTGCGTGCCGCCGCGCCGCTCGCCGTGAAGATGGACGCCTGGTTGCCGTATGCGCTGCGGGAAATCATGGCGATGGCGTCGTCCAGCGTCGCAACTTCCTGAATCGCAAGGACGGGGCCGAAAATTTCGGTGCGCATCAGTTCGCCGTCCTCCTCCAAGCCGGATAGAATGGTCGGCTTTAGGAACGCCCCGCCTTGGCCGCGCCCATCCAACACGGCAGAAGCTCCGGAATCCAAGCCCTTCCCGATCAAGTGCTCTATCCGGGACCGGCTGGCGGGGGAAATCACCGGCCCCATCTGGACGCCGTCGTCCAGTCCATTCCCGACGCGCAAATTCGAAGCCAAATCGGCTATGGCGTCGGTAAACACTTTGCCCGCCCCACCCACGGCAATCGCCCCTGATACGGCCAGACACCTCTGACCCGCGCAGCCAAACGCCGAGTCGCTGATGATCTTGGCGCTCATCTCAATGTCCGCGTCCGGCATCACGACGACGAAATTCTTCGCGCCGCCCTGGCACTGTACCCGCTTTCCATATTTGGCACCTTCGGTATAGATGTGGCGCGCGACGGGCGTGGAGCCGACAAAGCTGATCGCCCGTACTTTGGGATGCTGCAAAAGCGCGTCCACGGCTTCCCTGCCCCCGGTCACCATGTTGACCACACCGTTCGGCAAACCGGTTTGCTGCAGAAGCTCCACCAGGTAGCGCGATGTCAGCGGCACCCGCTCGGACGGCTTTAGAACAAAGGTGTTCCCGCAAGCGATGGCGTAGGGCAGGAACCAGAGCGGAATCATGGCC
>CAIYDY010000458.1 GCA_903925015.1 uncultured Acidobacteriia bacterium | reverse complement strand
CGCTCGGGGTGATTTCCGCAGCAGCATCCGCGCTCATTTGCGTGGGGATCCTGCTGCGCCTCGCCTCGTCGAAGTTGTCGGACGAGAAAGTCGTCTTCGGACGTTAGGGCATGAAGATGGCTACAACTAAAAGGACCTTGGCTTTTCTGCATACCAGCCACGTTGCCATTCCCGTCTTTGCCAAGCTGGCCAAGGACTATCTGAAGGGCAACGACGGGTTTCACATGTCAGACGAGTCGCTGATTCGGAACACGATTGCCGCAGGCGGTTTGACCGATAACACGGTTCGGCGGCTCTCCGGCCTGATTTCCATTGCGCGGGACGGGGGAGCGGACGCGGTTTTGGTCACGTGCTCCTCAATCGGTAAGGCGACGGCTATGCTCCGCAGCCAGTTCGATTTTCCGGTGATTCGGGTAGACGAGGCGATGGCTGAGAGGGCCGTTGAACTTGGCGTGCGGATTGGTGTCGCGGCGACCTTGATCACAACCTTGCAGCCGACGCTGGAATTACTAAGGGAGACGGCACTCCGAGCCGGCAAGGATGTGGAGTTGATTCCCGCGCTGGCTGCCGGGGCGTTTGAGGCGGCCTCTGCGGGCGACGTTGCAGAACATGACCGTTTGCTGCTGGAGACACTGGCTGCCCTCACTCCCAAGGTGGATGTGGTGGTGCTTGCGCAAGCGTCCATGGCTCGGGTAGCCGCTTTGTTGCCTACTGGTGGACCGCCCGTGTTGGCAAGCCCGGAAATGGCCATGCAGCGGGCCGCAGCCGAATTGGCGAACCTTTAAAGCACTAGAACGTGGCGTTGAGCAGTGCCGCAAGCCGGTACCCGGCCTTGGCCAGAGCCTCGCGCGTGGGGGTAATGGAGGCGTCGTAGTATGCGTCTCCAATTGTGATTCCCAATGCGGTCACTTTGGCGCGCTCGGCGTCGCAGCCGGTCTTGGCATTTTCCTTCTCGATGGCAATCGCTGGCCGCAGGGCTCCGTACGTGGTCTTGACAGCCAGTTCATGCCCCTCCCACGCCCATTTCACCGGGTCTGAGGCATCCAAGTGGGCATCTTTGAATTTTGAAACGAACTGGACGTTGAGATCCTTCGCATACGAAACCTGGGTGGCCTTGCGGGCGGTCAGGTCCTTCTGAATCAGTTTGAAATCCCAAATGGCATGAAGGTTCCATTGGTTTGGTTCGTCGAAGAACTTCATCGCGGTGCAGTTGCCGCCGCTGTCCTCGTTGTCGGAATCGTGCAGCGGTTGGTGCATGTCGCCGACGAAGTGGATGACGTAGCGCAGCGCGTTCGTCCGATCGGCCCCGGATTGTTTGGGATCCCGGAGAATCTTCAATTCGTATTCCAATGCGGACGTGACGCAGCCAGGCTTGGTGCCGTCGGGGCGGGCCGGTCCGATGGGATCGCACCATTTGTCCAAGGGACCGGACGTCGCCGTGACGTACAGGGGGATATCGACGTAGTGCCACGGGCCGTTCTTTTCCCCGCGCCGAACGTCGTCAGCCCAAGTGGAGGCTACGGCCATCGGATCCGAAGGGACATCCTTGCAATAGGGGTTCAGGGCTTGGGCGGTCGGGTTCTCAGCCAAGAATTTGTCCACGGCTGCCGCAGCCGACTTGCTGAGGTTTTCGCGTGCGATTAGCGCCACCATCTGGTGCCCTTCGCAGCCCCAGCCGAAAGCTTGTCCGGCGGAACCCGCCATGAGTAGGAAAATTGAGGCCGCCCGCATGCTGTCAGCATTGTAGCGGATCGTACGGCGTGTGTCCCCTCTTTGAGTACCGTTACTTGACGTGTCGGCGGATGGTGAATGCATCCAGGCGGCAGTTGTCGTGTTCCAGCTTCCGCAAGTCGTCCTGGATGTGGATCAATTTGCCCGTGAGGTGGTTGGAGCGGTCGGAAATCAGGAAATGCGCCAGCTGCGTTTGTTTTTCGGGGGCGATGCCTCCGTTCATCCGGGCTTGCCGCGCGTGGTCCAGCTCCGTTTGGCTGATCAGATCGGCGGCATCCAGGATCTCGTCCGTCATGCTGGTGTACGCCTCTCCGGGATGCATGGAATTCACTTGGACATTGGCATCGCGGACTTCCTCGGCCAAGCTTTCCACGAACATGCCAATTGCTGCCTTGCTGGCGGCGTAGGCTGCGAAGTCGGGGCGCGGGTTCGCGGCACCTTGGCCGGAAATCACCAGAATCTTGCCGGATCGCCTGTGGATCATACCGGGTAGTACGGCACGGCAGGAGTTCATCACGCCAATCACGTTGGTGTTCAGCACGTCCAGCCAGGCGTTGGGGGAGCTTTCGGCGAAGGGTCCGATGCTTCCAAGAACCCCTGCGTTGGCGATCAGGGCGTCGATCGGGCCGAGTGTCCGGGACATTTCCGTCGCTGCCTGTTCCACTTGCAGATAGTCGCGGACGTCGGCATTGAAGACGGCGGATACGCCATGGTTGTCCTCTATTTCAAAGCGGGTGGAGTCCAGTTCGCCGAAGGACCGGCCGAGTAGACCGATGCGGCATCCTTGCTTGGCGAGACCGATGGCGAGTCGTTTTCCGATTCCCCGGCCTGCTCCGGTAATGAGCACGTTCAAATCGTGCGGTGGGCGCAAATTGCTATTGTAGCGCTTGCCAATGACACTATTCCGGCACCGGTAACGGGCGTGGGTCGATAATGGGGGATTGACGAAGGTCCGATGGCGTACCAATACGATCTGTTCATAAGCTATATGCACGAGGAACCCATGGGCTCTTGGGTCCCGGACCGGTTGTTACCCCACCTGAAGACTTTTGTCGGGAATGCGTTGGGTCGGCGGGTCGAGGTATTCGTGGACCGGGAAGGGATTCACTCGGGCGACAATTGGCCCGAACGCCTCCATCGTGCCCTTGCCACGTCCCGTTGCATGGTTGCGGTTTGGCATCCACTGTATTTCAGCTCGGAATGGTGCCGGAAGGAGTTCGGGGCGATGTTGCTGCGCGAGTCCCGGCTGGGCTTGCGGACTGTGCAGCGACCGGGCGGTCTGGTCGCTCCGGTGCGCGTGAACGATGGGGAGCGCTTTCCGGCCAAGGCCAAGGCGGTCCAATCCGTTGATTGCTGTCGGTTTTGGCGCGATGGCGAGGCCTTCACCCGTACCGAACGGTACATAGAGTTTCAGGATGTCCTGGAGGCCTGGGCCGCCGATGTGGCGGCGTGCGTCCGCAACGCGCCGGAATGGGACGCCTCTTGGCTGCTGCCCGAATGGCTGCCAGCTGAAGTTGCGGAGTTGCACCCGCAAGTGATTGAAGACTCGTTCGTGGGGTTGGAGTAGGCACCATGGGGCAGATTGTTACCTTTTATTCCTACAAGGGCGGTGTGGGCCGTTCCATGTCACTGGCAAATGTCGCCGTACTCCTGGCCGGCTGGGGACACAAGGTGCTTGTGGTGGATTTTGACCTTGAAGCGCCGGGACTTGAGAACTTCTTCGCGCGCAGTATCGATCCGGATTTGGCGAAAGAGAATTCCGGGGTGGTCGACTTGTTGTCGGATGCCATGGCGACCGGAATATGGCCCGGCATTGAAGGTTGGCTGCCAAACACGATCGAAATAAAACTGCCAGGGTCCCGTGGCCACCTAAGGTTGTTAACTGCAGGGGACCGTTCCGGCAGCGAATATTTCCGCCGAGTCCAGCAGTTGGACTTCCGGGAGTTTTATGCTGTCAAGCAGGGCGGGGTACTTTTGGAGGGCTTCCGCGATGAGCTGAAGGCGGAGTTCGATTTTGTCTTGGTGGATAGTCGAACGGGCCTGACCGATATCGGCGGATTTTGCACGGTGCAGTTGCCCGATCTGATCGTATTGCTGTTCACGCCGACGAAACAGGCTCTCGCCGGTGGCATCGACATCGTTTCGCGGGCGGCCAAAGCCCGCCAGCGGTTGCCCTTCGAGCGTCCGGTTGTTCCTGTCCTTCCAGTGCCGAGCCGGCTGGATGTATCGGCGGAGTTCCGCTTGGGGCAACAGTGGTTGGATACATTTGCGCGGGACTTGGCTGACATCTTCGCGGATTGGTTGCCGAGGACGATGAACCTCCGTACGATGCTGGAGTTATTGAAGCTGCCGCATATTCCATTTTTTAGTTACGGCGAGAGTTTGCCGGTGCTGGAGCAAGGGACCGTTGATCCGACTGGCTTGGGGTACGCCTACGAGACCTTGGCGGCTTTGGTGGCACATGATGTCGAGGGGGTGGAGACTCTGACTTCGGACAGGACGAAGTATGTCCATGAGTCTTCGGGTATTTTCTACCCCTCTATCGAACGTACGGATGCCGAAGTATTCGTACGGTATAGCTACAGCGGTCCCGACGAATCGCTATTTCGGGAGTTTTGGTCCCACCTGTCACCTCTTATGTCGGCAGGAGTGTCTGTTATTGAAGCCAATACCCTAACGCCCCGTGCCGAGTGGGTGAACATGATTCCGTCCAGCGCAATAGTGGTTTTGTTGGTGAGCGCCGACTATCTTGCCTTGAAGGACGCCATAAAGGCAGAGTTGCCTGCTCTTGTTGCCGCCGCCGAACGTGGGCTTAGGATTTTCCCGGTAATTGTTCGCAAGTGCCTTTGGGAGCCGCCGTTGGCAAAGTTCCAAGTCGTCAATCCGAAAAGTCCCATCGCATCGGAAAAGGATCGCGACTCGGCATGGACAGCAGTCGTCAAGAAGATCGCACAAGCCGTCGGCGAGCGATACTAACCAGCTATTTCGCGGTCCGGGCCTTCATGATCGCCTTGGTCTGTGGCGACGGTACATATTCCAGCACTGCGCCGTCCGCACCCAGCTTTTCCGTCAGCGCCTTGGTATCGATTTCTTGTACTGGCACCTTCGCCGATATCGCCAGTTTCGCCGCAACCCCGGCCGCTTGGCCGAGGATCATGTACTGTGGCTCCATCCGTACCGACGAATACGCCACGTGACTCGCAGAAAACGCGACCGGCACCAGCAGGTTGGTCGCCTCGGCGCGCTTCGGGGTCAGAATCCGGTACGGAATCTGATACGGCGAGACCGCAACCTGCATGTCCCCTTCATTGCGGGCGAAGCCCTTTTCGTCGATGATTCGGTCCACGTTGTGGGAATCGCTGTTGTACGATCCCATGCCGATCACCTCCGCCTTTGTCAGGTCTGTCTGCAAGTCCTTCTGGGACATCACATATTCGCCCACCATCCTGCGCGATTCGCGGATGTAAAGCTGTGGCGTCCAATTGCCGTTGTCCTCGAATTCGTGCGCGCAGAGGCCCCACTTGCCAGTTTCGGCACGGAGAGCAGCTGGCACGCGGGGGTCGTTGCCGAGGAAATACAGGAATCCCTGGGTGTAGCGCTTGTGCTCCTCCCAAATCTCGGCTCGGCGCGCGTAGGAAGCCGTCGGATACTCCCAGCTCCCGCCGATGTAGTCGGTGGAAAACGCGCCGTTGTTGTTGATGTCGGTTGTTCCGTTCGGCAAACGGCCGATGAAAAGCAGCATTTCTAGGGGTGGCACGCGGTTCTCGGCCTTCTGGCGTGTTTCAATCAGCCGAGCCAGCAGGTCGTACCGGGCCGGGTCGTAGCCCGCTGGTTTGGCGAAGGGAACGCGGTCAGCGGCATCGCTGAAGCACATGCGGAAGTTGTAGGCCTGCACGGATTTGTCAGCAGACCCTGCTGGTGCCCGCTGCGGTCCCCGGATTTCGGGCAGCAGTTTGCCGTCTGAGCCGCGCGCGGGCACGTCCACGAGGAACTGGTGCAGCGGAGTTCTGTCGCGGACACCGGCCAGCGCTTCCCCGTACTCGGCGGTGGATTCCCGCCCGTAAGTCCAAGTAACTCCGGATTGCCCCATCAGGTCGCCCTCGTAGCTGGAATCCATAAAGATGGAGGCGGTGAAAACCTCGCCGGACTCCGTTGTCAGAGCGCGCACGTGTGTGCCGACCTTGTCCACACCGGCTTTTTCGCGAAGCCGCGCATTGGTGAAAACCTCAACGCCCGCACCTGCCAGCATGTCGCGCAGGATCTTTTCGCCCACATGGGGTTCGTGGTACCAGGAGACATCGTTGGCGAACCGGTTCATGCCGTAATATCGGCCGACCCGGTAGTAAAACTCAAGCGCGTAGCCCCCGATCACTTCCTTCTTGCCGTAGTCGGTGTAGCCGAGTCCACCCGACACCATGCCACCGATGTGGTTTGTGGGCTCGACAAGCGCGGTCCGAAGGCCTTCACGCGCAGCCGAAACGGCTGCGATGGCGCCACCCGCGGTCCCGCCGTAGACCACGACGTCAAAGTTCCTCGTGGCAGCTTGCAGCGATGCCGACAGGAGCAGAAATATGACTACTCTACGGCTGTATGACATACGGTCGATCCCCTTTCCAGCCAATCTTCACAAACGAGAGCAACCACGTCTTCCCCTTGTCATTGTTGCCTTGGTAGAACAAGTACAGCTGTCCGTCGTCGTCGAGGAACGCACCCGGATGCCCCGATTCCGAGGAATTCCAAGATCCCGGCACACCCACGGGCACCAAGGGCTGGTCGCTCACGCGGGTCCAGTGGATGCCGTCCTTGCTGCGGGCGACGCCGATCTGCTGCGGAGCATTATTGTAGGCACCGGCGTAAAACATGTAGAGTTCGCCGTTGCGCTCCACCACGGACGGGGCTTCGATGCATTCCTGTTCCCATGACAATTCAGGTTTGAGCAATGCTCCGCCCTCCAACTGCTTCCACGCGGCGCGATCAAAACCGCTGCTTGAGACCGCGCCCACCAGCATCTGCACCTTCATTTTCGGGTCGCGGGTCGCACCGTAGAGGAACCACTTGCCTTGGAAGCGGGTCACTTCGGCGTCGATGGCACGGCCGACATTCCAATCGCCCGTCGGATGGAAAACCGGATTGGATGCGTCACGGATGAAAGCCAGACCGTCGTCGGAAACGGCATGGCAGATGGCGTCGTTGGCACCGTTGCCGTAGGTCTGGTAGAAGAGGTGGACTTTTCCGTCGACAACCCGCGCGTAGGGCGCTGCCAAGCCCTTCTTTTCATGCTCGCCCTCTGGGGGAATCTCCGCGATCTTCCTCCAATCCACCAGATTCCTGCTTTCGGCGATACCGACCGCCCAACCGTCGCCGGGGCGGTTGTCCCCGTAGGCGGGCACCGAAAAATACATCAGATACCGGCCACGAAACTTGATCACGGACGGGTCCTTCGCGAAGGGTCTGCCCAGGCGTGCCGTGTCCCCCCACAGCATTCTGGGGGCGGTTGCCGGGTCGGCTGCGATAGCTGCGGTTGCGGCCAGAAGGGTTGCGATGGCGATCTTCACTGAGGAAATTATACCGGTTCGGGTTTCCGGCGGCATCCTCGTGCGTGGCGCGCAGTCAAGCCGCAAAGTCTCCTATTTACATTTCTTAACTTAAATGCGAAAGCAAGATTAAGTTCCGGTTGTAAGTGCGTTAAGAAGTGTAAACAACATGGCCCTTAGGAAACTATTGCGCTGCCAGCCCGCGTCCACGGGCTATTGGGAGTATCATGAAAACAAAACCGAACCCGAAATATCTCCATCT
>CAIYDY010000457.1 GCA_903925015.1 uncultured Acidobacteriia bacterium | reverse complement strand
GTCTGCTTTTGCGGCAGACCCTCCAATCCTGATCCAGAACGCCACCATCCTGACGGTGACGAATGGAACCGTGAAGGGGTCGATCCTGCTGCAGGGCGGCAAGATCACGGCCATCGGGGACAAGGTGATGGCCCCCCCCGGAGCGACCGTCATTGATGGAGCGGGCAAGTACGTGATGCCCGGCATCATCGATTGCCACTCGCACATCATGGCGGAGGCGATCAACGAAGGCACCGTCTCGGTTTCCTCGATGGTTGGCATCGAAGACGTGCTGAATCCGGAAGACGTCGGGATCTACCGCGCGCTTGCGGGCGGCGTGACCACAGCCAACATTTTGCACGGCAGCGCGAATTCGATCGGCGGCAAGACCGTTGTGACCAAGATGCGCTGGGGCAAGAACGCGCAGGAAATGAAGTTCGAAGGCGCCATGCCGGGCATCAAGTTCGCATTGGGTGAAAACCCGAAGCGCGCGGGAAGCGCCCAGGGTTTCGGCGTTCCGACGACGCTGCGCTATCCTGCAACCCGCATGGGCGTGGAGGATGTGATCCGCGAGGCGTTCAACGACGCCAAGGATTACCAGAACATTTGGAAAATGTACAACGCCAAGGTGGCGAAGGGTGAAATCGTCATTCCCCCGGCGCGCGACCTGAAACTGGACGCGCTGGTGGAAGTTCTGGAGGGCAAGCGACTGGTCCATGCGCACTGCTACCGGCAGGATGAAATCCTGATGCTGATCCACGTTGCGGACGACTACGGATTCAAGATCCGCACCTTCCAGCACGTTTTGGAAGGCTACAAGGTGGCCAAGGAAATCCAGCAGCACGGAGCCGGGGCATCGACGTTCTCCGACTGGTGGGCATACAAGATGGAAGCCAAGGACGCGATTCCGTACAACGCTGCGATTCTGGTGAAGAAGGGCGTATTGACGAGCTTGAATTCCGACGACGCGGAACTGATGCGCCACTTGGACAAGGAAGCGGCCAAGACGCTGAAGTACGGCAACCTGACCGAGACCGAGGCCTTGGCGCTGATCACGATCAATCCGGCAAAGCAACTGATGATCGACAAGCGCGTCGGGTCGTTGGAAGTTGGCAAGGACGCCGATGTGTTGTTGTTCGACGGTCATCCCCTTTCGAACCTCAGCAAGGTTGTGAAGGTGTTCATCGACGGGCATGAATATTTCGACCGCGACCACGACATCGAGGGGCGGCCTGCCAAGGAGATTGAGAAAAAGGCGCTGACCAGCACGCGCACGACGCCGACGGGAGGACAAAACCAGTGAAATTTGGAATTGCGATATTGATTCCGACGGCGTTGGCCGTGGGTGTGACAGCTCTTGCTGCAACGCCACCGGCTACTCCGGCGGCAACACCCGGCGCGGATGATTCGTTCTTCATCAAGGGTGCCACTGTGCACACCTTGGCTGGGGCGGACATCGAGAACGGCTCGGTGTTGGTGCGGAACGGCAAGATTATCGGCGTGGGCAAGAACTTGGCCGTGCCGAAGGATGTAAAGGTGATCGACGGGAAGGGGTTGCAGGTGTACCCCGGCATGATCGATTCGGGCACGGAAGTTGGGTTGATTGAAATCAACTCGGTGCGCGAAACGGCGGACACGACGGAAATCGGGAAGTTCAATCCGCAGTTGGTGGCGGCGACGGCGGTGAACCCGTCGAGCGAGCACATCGAAGTGACGCGCGTGAACGGCGTTACGACGGTGGCGACGATGCCGCAGGGCCAGTTGATTGCAGGCCAAGTGTCGTTGATGCACATGAATGGCTGGACGACGGACGAAATGGGCGTAAAACCGCGCGCGGGCATGCATTTGAATATGCCTTCGATTCGGACGGGTGGCGGTCGGGGCGGGTTTGTATCCGACTCGGGCGACGGCGGCGGCGGTGTCGGCGGAGCTGGCAGCTTTACGGCTCTAAAGGCGGCGTTCGACAAGGAGATGGCGGAGCTGAACGAGTACTTCGAGAGCGCCCGCCGGTACAAACAGCTGAAGGCGGCGAAGACTCCCGAGTTCAAGCCGGATCTGAAGCTGGAAGCGATGCAGGCAGTGATCGACGGCGTGGAGCCGATCTTGGTGACGGCGCGGAAGGAACGGGAAATCCGGGATGCGATCACCTGGGCCGACAAGCAGAAGGTCAAGATCATCCTGTGCGACGCGGTGGAAGCGTACAAGGTGACCAAGGAGATCAAGGCGCACAATATTGGCGTGATCCTTGGCCCGGCGCTTTCCCTGCCCCTGAACGAGGATGACGCCTATGACCGCGCTTTCACGACGGCTGCGGATTTGCAGAAGGCGGGCATTCTGTTCTCGATGGCGTCGCTGACCGGCGGGGCAAATCTGGCTTCCCGGAATCTGCCTTACCAGGCGGCGCAGGCGGTGGCTTTCGGGCTGCCGCATGACGAGGCCATCAAGGCAGTGACGGTGAACGCGGCGAAGATTTGGGGTGTGGGCGACCAAATCGGGACCGTGGAGGAAGGCAAGTGGGCCGATTTGCTGCTGACCGATGGCGATCCGCTGGAGGCCAAGACGCAGATCAAGCAGTTGTTCATCAAGGGCAAGACCGTGGACATGGATACACGGCAGAAGCGCTTGTATGAGCAGTATTTGAACCGTCCGCAGTAGAAGTTGGGACGCAGTTCGGGTGTGGATGGTTGGGGCGGCTGCCTTCGGGTGGCCGCCCTTTTTGTTTTTGGGGGTCAGCGGGGGCATTTCGGCTCCGGCCGGGAGGTGGTTGGGAGGCTAAGACCGCGCTGTGCCATCTTCCTTTGCCACTTTTGGAACTCGCGGGCGTTGCG
>CAIYDY010000456.1 GCA_903925015.1 uncultured Acidobacteriia bacterium | reverse complement strand
GGCCCCATTGAAGCATGGCGGTAAGGGTCACCCTTGATGCGTAGTGGGTGATTTCCGGGAGCATAAGCTTCCGGCCCCATTGAAGCCTCAGATGGCGAGGACGTGCCGTATCAAGTTCAACATTTCCGGGAGCATAAGCTTCCGGCCCCATTGAAGCTATTTGTTTTCAAGCGCCGTCCGCTTCCATCATTTTGCATTTCCGGGAGCATAAGCTTCCGGCCCCATTGAAGCTGGGGGGCGAGTGATGGCGGAGAAGAAATCCCAACTCATTTCCGGGAGCATAAGCTTCCGGCCCCATTGAAGCGACTAGCGGGGTGCGCAGCGCGCGAGGAGGGCAAACAAGTGATCGGTCCGCGCCTTGAAGGCGCGTGCGGAGGTCAGCGACCTCCGCGCAGGATACCATCCTGTCCCACAACGGAGAGGTTGGAAAGGGGATAATGGCATAGGTATCCAGGTGAAAAAGCCGCCAAAGCCGTCCACTCCCGTCGCAACCCCTGACTCCATCCGCCATTGGATGGCCGAGGGGAAATACAAGCAGGCGCTCGATGCAGCGAAGGAGCACCACAAAGCCCTTGGAACAGAGGGTTCCGAGAGCCTGTTGGTGGACGCCTATTGCGCCCGCATCGAAGCCCTTTCGCGCAACGGCATGGAGCAGGAAGCCGAAGCGCTGCGGAATTTGGTGCGGGAGCGCTTTCCCGACTTGGCGTCGCGATTGGGGGGGACCAACGGCGACGGGAATTCCACAGGGTCTCCGGCGACACTTTTGACGGCAGTGCTGACGGCAATGGCCGATCCGACCTGCACACCCGAAGTCCGCAAGGAGCTGGAACAACGGATTCGGGGCGAGATTTGGGACTTGGCGGCGCTCGCGGCGTCTCCCGTGCTTCCGGCGGAACATCCGCTGCGCGTGGCTGCGGCTGCATTGGACAAAGCGTTCACGGCGGTCACGAGCCGGAGTGTCACGGACGAGGAACTCGCGCTGCCGGAAGTCTCACACCGGAGCCCGCTGGCACCGTGGAAGCTGCTGATCCGGGCAATTGCGGATTTCCATCGCGGCGACGATGCGAAATGCCGGGAGTCGGCGGGGCTGATCCATCCGGAATCGGTGCCAGCGCGGCTTGCGCCGGCGTTGCTGCGGCTGGCGACTCCGAGTCAGAACGGGCCTGGTAAGAACGGGCCTGATGGCGAGTTGCCGGCAGCATCGACGCAGCTGCTTTCGGCCTTCGCGGGGAAAACCGGTCCTCTGAAGAAGGCACTGGGGAGCCTGCAGACGGCGTTTGACAACGAGGCGAGGCAGCCGGAACTGCGCAAGGCCATCGAACTGACGATCAAGGAAGGGCGGAAAGCCGCACCCGACCATCTGGAGGAGATCAAGCGCATCATCTACATACGGGCGATGGTGGAGGGTTACGACGAGGAGCGTATCCTCGCGGCCTTGGACGGGCTGGCGAAGCTGGATACGGAGCTGTTCCAGCTGCTGGCCCGCGGATTCGAGGATGCCCGCGACCCGTATTTCTTCCCGGACGCGTGCATGGCGTGGGACTCGTTCCTGCACGGTGCGTTCCAGGACCGGTCGATTGAGCGGGACAGCGTGGAGGCTGCGACGGTTTACCTGCACATGGCGGAGCTGTTGACGCGGGTGGCACCGGAGGAGTTGGCGGAAGTCCAGTTGGAGGAGCGGGCGAACTGGGACGGTCCGGGAGAGGCGGACATTTACTATCTGGAGCCGGACAGGCTTTTCGGCATGGGATGCCAGATGGATCCGCATACGGAGGCGTTTGCCAAGTGGATGCAGTGGGCGGCACCGACGGGACGGCGACAGAAGGGCAAGGCTGCAGCCCAGCGGGATGCGGTACGGGTTGCCACTGCGTGGCATGCGGCGCTGCCGGGGGACATCGAGCCCCTGCTGGTGCTGATGGACAAGGCCGACGAACGGAATGCGTTCAAGAAGGCGCTGGAATATCTGGAGCGGGCGGAGGCGATCGACCAGGTCAATCCCAAAGTGCGGTCGGCGCGGCTGCGGTTGTTGACGAGGGCGGTGGCGGGGCATTTGAAGCGCGGGAAGCCGGGGTTTGCGGCGGAGAAGCTGCAGTTGCTGGCGGAGGTTCCGGCGGCGGTGCAAGGTGACAGGGCATTGGTGTTGGCGGCCCTTGCGTGGCGGATCGCACGGGAAAACGGCGATTCCGGGGAGGCAGGCCGGAGGCTCAAGGAGATCGAGGCCGTTCTTGGCAAGGATGGCGTGCGGGTGCTGGCGAACACGGTTTGCCATTTGCTGGGGGAGGGGCCGGAATTTGCCCCGGACAGGTCCAAGAAGGCGGCCAACCCGGAATTCCCGAAGATGCTGGGCACGGTTGCGACAATCGGGCGCGATTTCGGGATGCTGGACCTTTGGTTTACCGTGCCGGACTTGAAGGACGCGACGGCGATGATTCCGAAGGTTGAGGGGTCGCTGTCAACCGAGGATTTGCTCGCACTCTCCAGGCTGGGTTTGGACTACAGCTACGAGGAGTTGACGTTCGCGGCGACCAAGGCAGGGTTGGGAAGAAGCGCCGAGGCCGATCCGCGCTTCCTGGTGGACCGGGCCGAGTGCCTTCCGGGCGGTCCGGACCGGGTGGAAGTTTGCGCAAATGCCGCAGCGGTTCTGGGGCGCGAGTACCAGGATGCGTCCGTGGTGGAGGACGCGATGGCTGTCTCCATGACGCCGCCGGGGAGCAGTCTGCGCAACATGACGCTGGCTCAGGCACAGGACGTGGTCCGGAAAGAGAAGCAGGCCAAAGCATTCCCGAAATACGGGGATCCGGGCCCTGATTACGGGGACCTGCTGGAGCTTCCGTGCGATTGCCCTGCTTGCCGGAGGAAGCGCGGGGAAAAGGTTTCCGCAGGGCAGGAATCCAGATGGATGGATGAGGCCGAGGAGGAAATGGATCCCTTCGGGGACGAGTTCGAGGACGAACTGCGCCAGGGCTTTTTTGAGCGCGCCCCGCCGGGACTGCCTCCCGACGTGGTCCAAGCGATGTACGAGGTTTTCGTGGGCGGAATGAAGTCGGGCCAGACGCCGACGGAAGTGATGGCGAGGTTGCAGGCAATGGTTGGGGACATGGACCCGGGGAAGCCCGGTGCCGGGAAGAAGGGAAAACGCCGATGACGGAAATGGAAGCCCGACTCCTGCTCGGTGTGCCGGAAGAGGCTGGCGAGGAGGCGATCCGGGCAGCGTATTTGGCGAAGGTGGCCCAGTTTCCGCCGGACCGGGAGCCGGAGCAGTTCGAAAAGATCCGCGACGCCTATGCCGCGCTGCGGGACCGGCGGGCGCGGTCACGGAACATTCTGCGCGATGGCAATCCGTTGCCCAAACTGGAGACGCTGGTGGACGACCTGCCGGTGAAGCGCGACTTTGTCGGGCCGAAGATTTGGCGCGAGGCGCTGAAATCCAAATGACGCGCGACGAAATTCTGCGCCGCTTCGAGGGGGTTGTGGACGCGGCTTTATCGGAAGAAGCGGCACCATCGGGAATTCCGGCGGAACTGCTGGGCGAAGGCGATGGGGACGAGTCACGGTGCGATTCCTACATGCTGTGGTCGGCTACGACGGCGCTGACGCAGGAAGTAAGGATGCAAGGGCGCGCATTCCAGGATTTGACGAGCGGGCTGGAGGCGCAGACGGCAAGAGTCGGCGCCGAGTTGAAGGCTGTTTACGCGGAACGAGAGAAGCTTCTGAAGGCGGAGGCGGAAAGGCGTGCGCGGAAGCAAATTTTGGGGCAACTGGTGGATCTGCGGGACCGGCTGGTGCGCGGGTTGGAGTCGGCCAAGCCCTGTTTGGATGCCGCACGGGTGCCGCCGCCGGAGCCCAGGTTCCTGGAGAGGCTGTTGGGGATTGTCCCTCAGGCTGCGAATCCGGCGCTGGACGCGGTGGCGGCGTTGATCCGGGGTTATGAACTGGGGCTGGAGCGGCTGGACCAGTCGTTGGAAGAGTTCGGCGCACTGGAAATCCATTGTGCGGGACAGATGTTCGATCCCCGGCGGATGAACGCGATCGAAACCGAGGTTTCGGCTGGGGTTGCCGAGGGCACGGTGTTGGAAGTTTACCGGAGCGGCTACGAGTGGGAGGGCGAAGTCTTCCGCACGGCGCAGGTGAAAGTGGCAAAGGGCGGGAACGGATAATTCAATTTATGGCAGATCTAATTGTCGGTATCGACCTTGGAACCACCAACTCGGAGGTGGCGGGCTTTCTGGACGGTCGTGTGCAGGTGTTAGGGCCTGGCAATCAAATTCTTCCATCCTGTGTGGGCTTTTCGGCGGGTGGCGAACTATTGGTGGGCGAAAGCGCGCGCAACCAGCTGGCATTGTATCCGGAGAGGACGATACGCAGCATCAAGCGCCGGATGGGCAGCTCCGAATCGGTGATGATCGCGGGAAAGTCGTTTTCGCCGACGGAAGTTTCTTCACTGATTTTGCGGGAACTGGCGGGTTGGGCGAAAAGCGCGTTGGGCGGGACGCCGAACAAGGCCGTGATCACGGTGCCTGCCTATTTTTCCGATGCGCAACGGGCAGCAACGCGCGAGGCGGGGGCGCTGGCAGGGTTGGAAGTGGTCCGGATTCTGAATGAGCCGACGGCGGCGAGCCTTGCGTATGGGTACGCGGGCGGCGGTCGGCATACGGCGCTGGTGTACGACTTGGGTGGCGGCACCTTTGACGTGTCAGTAGTTTCGGTGGAGGGCGAGATTACGGAGGTGCTGGCCAGCCACGGCAACAACAAGCTGGGCGGTGACGACTTCGACGATCTTCTGGCAGCGCATTTGTGCCGGGAGTTTGAGCGGCAGCACGGAATCGACGTTCGCCAAGGCAATACGCCCGGTGCCAAGGCAAGGCTTTGGTGGGCGGCCGAGGAGGCGAAGAAGAAGCTCAGTTCGGAGGTCTATGTCCAGATCCGTGAGGAGTCCGTCACGACGCGCAACGGTCGACCGCTGCACTTGGAGATGGAGATTTCCCGGAAAGACTACGAGGATATGATCCGGGGCTTGGTGGAATCGACGCTGGACAGCGTTTCGAAGGCGCTCTCGGATTCAGGGCGCAAACCCAGCGACATGGACGCGGTGCTGCTGGTCGGTGGGTCTACGCGAACGCCGTTGGTTTTCGAAATGCTGCGGGAGCGGATTGGGATTGAACCGCGGCAGGATGTGCATCCCGATTTGTGCGTGGCGCTGGGTGCGGGTGTTCTGGCATCGCGGCTTTCCGGTCGGGATGCGGGACGGGTGCTGGTGGACGTTTCGCCGTACTCGTTCGGGATTTCGTTTCTGGGCGAACGCGGCGGCGTGCCGTATCCCCACTGTTACAAGCCAATTATCCGGCGCAACACTCCCCTGCCCCTGACGCGGAGCGAGGAATATTCGACAAGCCATCCGTTCCAGACGGAGGTGGATCTTCAGGTGTACCAGGGCGAGGACGAGGACGCGCTGAAGAACGTCCCGGTGGGGAACTTCACCATCGAGGGCCTGACCGGCATGTCCGGCGCGAATGAAATGATTTGCCGCATGCGGTTGGATCTGGACGGGATTCTCGAAGTGACCGCCGTCGAGAAGCGTACCGGCAAATCGAAGCGGATCACAATCGACAACGCGCTGAAGGCCAAGAGCGACGAGGAGATCCGGGCGGCGCGCAAGCGGCTGGAGGAAATGTTCCAAGCCCGTGCGGAGGCGTTCGAGCATGAACACCATGATCATGACCACGATCACGACGGCGAGGACTGGGACGAGGAAGAGCTGGCGGCGCTTGACCCGGCACTGAGCGAGATCGAGGCCGCGTTCCGTGACCCGTTGCCGGGCGAGGAAGCGGCGGTGGGGCTGGTGGATCGTTCTCGGAAACTCCTTGAGCGGATGCACTCGGAGGACCGCGAGGAGGCTGTGGAGCTGCATGAACGGATCCATGAAGCGATCAAGATGGGCGACGTCGTTGGCATGAACGACGCCGCGCGCGGTTTGAAGGAATTGTTGTTCTTTATGGAGGGGCGGCCGAATTGACGGAGGCTGGCAAGTGTCCGGTTTGCCGGGCCAAGTTCCGGGGGGCCGTGGAATGCTCCCGGTGCGGGGCGGACCTGCGGCCGCTGATGCTGCTGGCGGTGGCTGCTTGGCGGTACCGGTCGCAAGCCCGGAGCGCTCTGGGCCGGGGTGACCTTGGACTCGCGTTTGACTTTGCGTCGGAGGCCGAGCGGACGCAATCGACCGATTCCGGCGCGAAACTGCTTGCGTTGTGCAGCTGGATTGACCGGGCGGCGGGATAAAGGGTGTTTCTGCTACCCTGACATAATCCATGTCACGCGAAAACACGTCGAGTTTCAACCGGAGAACGCTGATGCAGGTAGTGTCGGTGCTTGCCGCAGCCGGGCCGTCCATGGCGGAACAGGCTCCAACGCCGCCGGTTCCCCCGCCTTCCCCACAGGGTCGCGGTCGCGGACGCGGACGGGGCGAACAGATTCCCCAGCGCGTGACCAAGGAACAAGTGGTGGCGGCGCTGGCCATCCTCGGCCTGACCTATACGGATGCTCAGCTCGATATGGCGCTGCCGGGTGTCAACCGGGCGCTGTTCACGTATGAGCAGCTGCGGCTGATCGATGTCCCGCTGGATACCGCTCCATCGATCTCTTTTTCGCCGATCCTGCCGGGATTTCAGTTACCTAAGGGTCCGGCTAGGTACAATCCCCCAAAGGCGGGTGCCATTTTCCGGTTCAAACAGCCGGAAGAACTTGCGTTCCTGAGTGCGGTGGAGCTGGGTGCGATGGTCAAGGCGAAACGCATCACGTCGGAAGCGCTGACCAAAATGTACTTGGAGCGGCTCAAGACCTACTCGCCGAAACTGAATTGCGTGATCACGCTGACCGAGGATTTGGCGCTGGAACAGGCGAAGCTGGCCGACCAGGCGATCCGCCGCGGTCGTCGGACCGGGCCGCTGCACGGTGTGCCGTACGGCGCGAAGGATCTTTTCGACACCAAGGGCATTCTGACCACTTGGGGGGCGGAACCTTACAGCAAACGAGTTCCGGATTCCGATGCTACGGTGATCGAGAAGCTGCGCGGTGCCGGGGCGGTGCTGGTGGCCAAGCTTTCCATGGGTGCGCTCGCCCAGGGGGGGCAGTGGTTCGGCGGGATGACCAAGACGCCGTGGAATTACGAAATGACGTCGAGCGGATCCTCGGCCGGATCGGGCTCGGCGACGTCGGCGGGCTTGGTCGGATTCGCGGTCGGCACGGAAACATTGGGCTCGATCGTATCCCCCAGCACCCGGTGCGGCGTGGCGGGTGTGCGGCCCACGTTCGGACGGGTGAGCCGCAATGGCGCAATGGCCCTGAGTTGGACGATGGACAAGATTGGACCGATCTGCCGGTCGGTGGCCGATTGCGCCGAAGTGCTGCGGGCGATTGCCGGACCGGATGGCAAGGATCTGACCGTGGTGAACGCGCCTTTGTCTTGGGATGCGCGCAAGCCGTTGAAATCGCTCAAGGTTGGATATCTTGCTGCCGAGTTCGAGCGCGCCAACGAGAAGACGAAGCCAGTTCTGGATGCCGCGTTGGATGCGTTGCGGAAGGCGGGGGTCAAGTTGGAGCCGATCCAACTGCCAGATTTTCCGTTGAACGCAATTCGATTCGTGCTCGACGCCGAGGCGGCCACTGCGTTCGACGACCTCACGCGGACATCCGGGGGACTGGACCAGCTTTCGGGACAGACTCCGGGCGACTGGCCGAACCAGTTCCGCATGTCACGCCTGATCCCGGCGGTGGAGTATATCCGCGCGCAGCGGGCTCGGACAATTTACATGCAGAAATTCCAGGAGCTGATGGGCCAGTGGGATGCTTTTGTGTCGCCGACCGGGAGCCAGAGCCTAACCGCGACCAACCTGACGGGCCATCCGCAGGTTGTGGTGCCGTGTGGTTTCGTGGATGGGCTGCCGCAGGGACTGCTGTTTACGGGTCGGCTGTACGAGGAGGGCACGGCGATGCGGTTGGCGCTGGCTTATGAGCAGGCTACGGAGTGGCATAAGCTACGACCGGTGCTGCAGGCTTCGTAGGTAGTAAGGGGGAACTGGAGGGCGAACTAGTCACCTTCCCTGCCGAAGCTTTGGGCGGCATGATTTAGGGCCTAGAAGGAAAGGCGGTCCTTCTTGGCTGCGACCTTCTCGGGATCCAGGCCCGGCACTTTCTTCAGGTCCTCAATGGAGCGGAACGGTCCGTTCTTCGTCCTGTACTCGATCACCACCGCTGCTTGTGAACGCCTTAGTCCCAAAGCGCTTTCCAATTCGATCTGGGTGGCCGTGTTGACATTCAACTTCGGCACCGCGTCGGCGGGAAAGTTCTTGGCGAGGTAATCCACCACTGCCCGAATTTCCTCCGGCTTGCCCGCCATGCCGAGGGACACCATCTTGTTGGTGGTCTCCTGCCAGCCGTTCGGGTCCAAACGCTGGGAGATGGCGCGCTCAATTTCGTGGCACTGGCTGCAGAGGCGCGTTGTCTCGGCCTTGCCCGGGCCGTCGGGGAACTGCGCAAAGGCCGTTCCCCCAAGCAAAACCGCCACTAGGATCGAATTCCTCATGCGCCTAGTGCTCGATCGGGAACCCGAACGCCCAGAGCGTGCCGTCCTTGGTGCCAAGGTATACGGTGCTCCCGCCGATGGCCAAGCCTCCGCCTTCGCCCACTTGGGACGTGACGGTCGCGCCGCTGTTCCAGAATTCCTTGCCCGTCGCCGCATCCAATGCGTAGAGAACGGCTTTGCCCGCGCCGCCGGCCGCGGCAGTGAAGAGGACTCCGTTCACAACCGCCGGAGCTATCGGGGCTGCGATTTCCTTCGACGTCCATGCCGAATCCAAGGTGGCTCCGTTCAGCTTCCATGCGGCAACCGATTTCCCTGTTGGAGCAGCGATCCATCGGGCACCTGCCGCATCCTGCCATGTGGACAAGGTGCCGGTCGCTTTCGCACCCGACGACTTCGCGGCAACAGCGGAAAGACCCGCATCCAACGCCAAAATCGTGCCATCCTTGGTGGCCGCGGCGACCATCGGCTTTTCGCCATTGAGGAAGAGAACGGCCGGGGACGCGAAGCCCTGTCCCGCCGAGTAGGACGCCTTCTTGGCCAAGGTCTTGGGCTCGAGTGCGACCAATTCGCCGCCGACTGTGGCTACGTAAACCACGCCGTCGGGGCCGAATGCCGGAGCGCCGACGATGTCGGCCTTGTAGGAGGCAACGGCCTTCGAAGCGGTGTCCAGTGCCCAGATGCCGTTCGGTGCGCCACCGCAATTGCCGGAGGTTACTGCGTAGGCTACATCCTCCACCAGGATCAGGCCGGAGACCTTCGCGTTGGCTGGCAGGAACTTGACGGGCAATTCCGGCTCTTCGCCATTCGAAACGTACATGCTGTGGAAGGCCCCGTCGCTGGAAATAGCATTCACGAAATTGGGCATGCGGCGCGGGCGCTGCTGCTGGTTGGCTGCTGGTCCGCGTCCGGGACCGGCTGCGGCACGACCAGCGGCTGGTGCCGTCATAGCCGCAAGCGTGACCGCTCCCTGGAGTGGTTCACCGACGCCGGATTTCGCCGGACCACCCCGACCACCGCCTCCACCGCCGAGACCGGCGTTTGGATTTGCCATCGCAGCCGAAACGGGCCGGACCACGGAGGCAGTCATGCCACCCGGGCACGCCGCAGTTCCAGCCGGTGCGGTCAAGGGAAAATGCTTGCTCCACTCGATGCGGGCCAAATCCGAATCCAGCGCGAAGACATTGTCGCCGCTGCCACCAACGAAGGCATAGGAGCGGAAGCCGCGATAGCCGATGTAGCGGTCCATCAGTGATGGCTCGGAAAGTCCGATACCCTGCTTGGAATCGTTACGCACTTTTACACTCCACGCCAGCTGGAAGCCGGGTTTCGCCATGGTGGCGGGGGAGATTTTGGGGTCGGTGCGAATGGAGCCGGATCGCTGGGCATCACCCCCTCCTGTGGACCAATCAGCCCCCCCGCGCCCCTGCGAAAACGCGGGGATGGCGCAAATAGCGGCTAGAACTGCGGTCGCGGCGGCGACTCGGCGAGATGTCATACGCGGACTCCTTGGGGCATCGGCGAACAAATTTGCAAGATACCGGTTCGGGTGTATACTACCAGACGTTGTGAATCGTTTCAAGCCGGAGTTTTCACCGATGTCCCGCAACCACAGAATCCTACTCGCCGCAGCCGCCCTGACCGCCGGTTGTTTTGCCGTCCAAGCGTTCGGCCAGGGTGCCGATTGGCTCACCGACGGCCACGATGTCCAGCGAACCAATTGGCAGCGCGACGAGAAACTCCTCTCGCCGTCGTCGGTCAAAAACATGACCCTGCTATGGAGTTCGAAGCTCCCCAGCCAGCCCAAGGTGATGCACAACCTGTTCCCGCCGCTGATTGTGGCGAACTTGAACATCTCTGGCGGCAGGAAGGAAGTTGCGATTGTCGCGGGAGTCTCAGACGACCTGTTCGCAATTGATGTCCAAACCGGCAAGACGATCTGGAGCAAGCACTTCGAAAATACGTGGACCCCTCCGGCTTCGGGTGGACGCGGTGCCGGCATCCTCTGCCCCGGTGGACAGACGGCGACTCCGGTAATCACTCCGACGGCGACCCCAGGCAAGTACACCATCTATGCCGCATCCTGGGATGGTCGTTTGCACCAGATCAACGCTTCCGACGGCGAAGACTTGGCACCTCCCGCCAAGTGGATGCCCCCGAACGGAAAACCGTACGGCCTGAACATATTCAAGGGCGTTCTCTACACCCATACCGCGCAGGGCTGCGGCGGCAATCCGAATGTCGTTTATGCCTATGACCTCGCCACGAACAAGGTGGGCACCTGGGGACCGGCCGGCGGCGGCATGTGGGGACGGCAAGGTCCGGCGATTTCGGCCGACGGTACCATGTACACGGGAACCGGCGACGGCAAGTGGGACCCCGAAAACGGCATCTACGGAAACGGCATCATCGGCGTGAAGCAGAATCCGACCACCAAGTCGCTGGAGCTGAACGACTATTACGGTCCCTCCAACGCCGAGTGGCTCGTCAAGCGCGATCTCGACATGCAGGTGACACCCGTAATTTTCAACTACCAGGGTCGGGAATTAATGGTGGATGGCGGCAAGGAGTGCCGGTTGTACCTGATGGACACCAAGTCCATCGGCGGCGACGACCACCGCACTCCCATGTACCGGACTCCCCTGTTCTGCAACGAGGATGTGAACTTCGCCTCGGCCGGAATCTGGGGCTCGCTCGCCAGTTGGGAGGATGCAAAGGGGACCCGTTGGGTGCTTTCACCCTTTTGGGGTCCGAAACATTCGGCCTTGAAGGTTCCGGTGGAGCACGGGGCCACCAAGTACGGCGGCGTGGCGGCGTTCAAGTTGGAGGACAAGGGCGGCAAGTTGTCGCTGGTTCCAGCGTGGATCTCGCGGGACATGAACCATGGCGAGCCGCCGGTGATCGCCAACGGCGTGGTTTTCAGTTATGCCAGCGGCGAGGATACGGAACAGGCCTATGCCGATACGGGACTGGAAGATACTCCGGAACGGCGTATTCCGGGCTCGACCCACGCGACCCTGTACGCGCTGGACGCGCAAACCGGGGCCGAATTGTGGTCCAGCGGCGACCAGATCAAGTCGTGGAACCACTTCAGCGGTATCTCGGTGGCGAACGGTCGGGTCTACATCGGAACCTACGACGGGATTCTGTACTGTTTCGGGATCAAGAAATAGCTGTAACGAAATTGAAATAATCCTTGACTCCGACCGCGTAACGGAATAGAGTTGCTCCATCCATCTGCCCGACGGCGGTGGGATTGGAGTATTCATGAAAAAGAAGGTCCAGAGGGCGGCACTGCTGAAGGTGCTGCCCTTTTTTATTGCGGCGGGCGTGGCCCAAGCCGCAGGTTGCAACCATGTGATCGACGGTGCATTCACCAGTTCCGGCGAATGGGTAACGTGCGCCACGTCCAAGGAGATTCTCTTTCCACCGGTAAACGGCGTCGGCGGCGCGGTGCTCGGGGTGGACCAAGGTGTTCCGGGCCAGGACAACAACCTCTATCTCATCTACGATTACATCGGCAGCACAACCCCGGCGTCGTTCTTTGACGTCTTCTTCGAAGTTGTGCCGGACAACCATGCGTACTTGGTGCGGATCGGGCCGAGCGGTTTTGCAGCATTCGAAAGGGTGATCGGCAATGTTGCGCCGCTGGACCAGAATGGATCGTTCCTGCTGGGTGCCGGGTCCGGATGGGACGCGTTGAGCCAGGCGGATCTGACCTTGGCCAATTTCCACGCCGCAATGGGCTTTGGTCCAAGCGTGCTGAACTCACACAACCATCCGATAGCCGAATTCAGCCTCACCATCGACCGTTCCGGCAGCGGCGGCCCGGGAGGCGTCTACAGCCCCGATCCAGCCTTCTGGAGTGCCAGTGAGAAGAGTTCCGGCGGGGCCGATCCGCCATTGAGCTCTGGAATCTTCGGCTTGAACGTGGACGGCACCACGACTGTGACAAAAATGTTGGACGCCAACGGAGCGCCCCTGATGCAGGGCAGTGTTACCGATACCCCGGAGCCGGGAACTGCGTGCTTAGTGGGAATTGGCGTTTTCGCCTTGGTTGCCGGTCGCCGCCGGGTCTAGCGGGTATTGCCTGGAAGGTAACGGCGTGCCTTCAGCGCAGCCGAATCAAGCCGCGCTGGAGGCCTACCCTCCGTCAACGGATTAAGGATATCGCCGAGAAGATCCGCCGGATTGAAGTACACGTCGACGGCTTCAACGAGGACTCGCTTCTCGACGACCTCAAGACATACGATGCAGTAGAACGTTGCTTGGAGCGTGTGAGCGAGGCCAGCAAGGCAATCGGCCCGCTGGCGGAGGACCTGTGTCCCGAGATCGACTGGTCCAGATCCGTGCCTTGGGCAATCGACTCCGGCACGAGTACGACCGGAATGATGGCTACCGGATTTGGCTCATTGTCGAGCAGGAGTTGCCATTGCTGAAGATTGCGGTCTTGCGGTCTCTGGCGGAACTGGGGTAGACTCAGCGTGTATCGGAGGGTGCACTTGGCCCGCATCGGGATCGGGTGCGCTGAGCGATAATCAAGGCAGAGTGAATTCGGAATGACTCTCACAATCGATGTTCCCGACGCTCAAGCCGCCATCTTGACCGAGATGGCAGACTCCCAAGGCGTTACCGCCGAGCAGTGCGCGCAACTTGTTCTAGCCGGCGCGCAGATGGGGAAGCGTCCGCGACAGCCGATCCCGGAACCCAAACTGATTTGATGGGAACGCAGAAACTCCTTGACTTAGCACCCGGCACCTATCATGCTGCTTTATGAGGAGGAAAGATGATAAGCCTAGCCAGATTCTCCGCCACGGTAGGCGCCAAGAGGCTCGACTGCCACGGCAAAGCCATCGGCATTGCGACGCGACTGCTGTATTGGGGAGCCGTTGGCGGGTCTTTGTTCTTGCTAACAGGACGCCGGACCGAGGCGCAAACCCCCGCTACTCCTCTCTCGCTGTCGTCAGCTACGGTTTACGTTTACCGGCAAGCACACATGCTTGGTTTGGCCACTCACTGGCCCGTATTTGTTAACGTAGATTATCTTGCGGATCTGCACAATGGAACATACATGTCGAAAGAGGTGCCCGAAGGGACCGTCGTTCTAGGTGAATTGTGCTATCACACCGGGGCTATGCACTGGCCGAGATTGCTGATATCCGGCTCAGGGTGCGATGGCATGGACTGGAAGCGCACAAGCTCGACCGGGAACGTCGGTGGCTGCCTAGGCGAGCTGCTCACTGCCCAGACAACATTAGCTCAATTTAGAGAGGCAGGCAAACTCAAGGTTCTAAAAACTCCGGATCAACGACTTCGTGTGTGCGGTCCCCATCCGTCCCTAAAGTGGCACCTGACAGAAGTAGATCGGTGTTCTGACGAGGTCAAATTAGCCCTCGAACTACTGCCCCCGCGCGGTAGGCTGAAGTTTGAGGCAGAAGCGGGAAAGACCTATTACGTGAAGGTATCGATACCGATGTATTCAACGACGCACCTACCAAGACAAACGTGCCTGGCGGACATGAAGCTCGTGGATGCAGCAACCGGAACCACAGAGACGAGTGGTCTCCACTTGACCCCAGATAAGTAACCGCTACCCCGGGGCGTGGGCGACGAACGGGATGGGACGGTTCCAAGGAGTGGACTATCACGCACGAGAGTTCGGCACTGTGGCCTCTATTGGAAGCCAGCTTCGACGCCTAGGCCAATGCAACGGCGGGGAGCCTCGCCTCCCCAACACTTCTGTCCTTCTGGTGACGCGGATACTGTCGAACAAGGCATTCGAGCGGTTGGGACTTGCTATTCTTCGTCGGGCAGGAGGACAATGGGAGCATGATTAGCATCTCAGCCTTGTCCCGGACGGATGAGGGGGGTATTCTCACGCTGAACATTCCTACCGAGTTTTCAGACTCAGACCTTGAGGTTCTAGTCGTAGTCAATCCTGTTCCTACTTGGAAGAATCCCCCGCCAAGTGCTTGGCCGGATGGGTACTTCGAACTGTTTGGTTCCCTTGGGGATTCAGGTTTCGAGCGCCACCCTCAAGGCGAATTGCAGGATCGCCAGCTCCTGTAGATACAAAATTGTCAAGGTACCTGCTCGACACGAACACGTGCATTCAATTCCTCAATGGCTGATCCTTGGCCGTTGCGCACAGGTTTGAGGCCATCAGTCCGGATCAGATTCGGTTGTGTTCTATCGTCAAGGCGGAGCTCGTCTTCGGGGCGATCCGTTCCGACCGCCCTCTGGAATCAATGGCGAAACTGGAGTTCTTCTTCTCTCCTTACCGTTCATTGCCTTTTCGCGACGAAGATGCCCGGGAATATGGATTGATTCGGGCATGCCTGGCAAAAATCGGTCAACCCATCGGACCGAACGACTTGATGATCGCGGCCATAGCACGCAGCGCGGGTTTGACCTTGGTCACACACAATACTCGCGAGTTCTCACGTGTGCCGGACTTGCGGATTGAGGATTGGGAACTGGCGGAAGCTATAAACCCAGCTTCGGCATCATTCCCCTTGTGAGCCGTGTTCGCGCGGCTCGGGCACCGAAAGGGCAAGCCGCGTTCCCGGCTCGGCGGGTTGGCGGTTAGCGCAGCCGAATCAACCCGCGCTCCAAGCCAACCCGCATGGCTTCGGTGCGGCTGGTAACGCCGATCTTCTCGAACAAGGTGTTTACGTGGAGTTTGACGGTGCTTTCCGCGATGAAGAGCTCCGCACCGATCTCCTTGTTCGACTGTCCCTTGGCGATCAGCTTCAGAACTTCCAGTTCACGGGTGGTCAACTGGACCCGCGTTAGGCGTGTGGCCAGCTTGGCAGCGACCGCCGGCGCAACGGACATCTTCCCTGAATGGACGTCCCGGATGCACTGGACAAGATCCTGGGGCTCCACATCCTTCAGTAGATAGGCCTTGGCCCCTGCCTTGAGCGCCTGTTCGATATCCTCGTCCGTGTCGTAGGTGGTGAGGACAATCACGCGCGCATCGGGATGGGTGGCCCGAACATTCCTGATGACTTGGATGCCGTCCAGCTTTGGCATTTGGAGGTCGACTAGCGTCACGTCCGGCAGGTGTGCGAGAAAGCAGGCCACAGCGGAGGCTCCGTCGGCGGCATCGGCGACGACGCGCATGTCAGCTTGGGCATTGATAATACCCGTAATGCCGCTTCGGACCACGGCGTGGTCGTCGGCCACCAGAATGCGGATCATGTCCAAAGCCATCGGCTAGCCCCTCCCCTTTGTGTACTGAACAACAATCTGGGTGCCCCGTCCAACTTCGCTGATGATAGTGAGGGAGGCTCCAATGGATGCCGCCCTTTCCTGCATGCCCAGGATGCCGAATCGGTCCGGGTGCGTCCGCACCGCTGGATCAAAGCCAACACCATCGTCCCGTATGGAAATCCGAATGGAGTCCGGATGCTGGAATTCCACATGTACAGAGATGAATTTTGCCGAAGCGTGCTTGACCACGTTGTTGAGCGACTCCTGAACAATTCGGCAAAGCTCCGTTTCCACATGCGGTGCCAACTTGCCAGCCTCGCCTTGGATGCGGACGGTAACCTCGGCGTTGGTTTGCAGGCGGATGCCGCCTGCCAGTTGTTCCACCACCTGCTCCAAGCGGAGTTCCTGCACCGCGAGCGGCCTGAGAGCACGCACGGAACGGCGGGCTTCGGCAAGACTGAAGCGGGCCAAGTCGGTAACGGCGTGGATGTGAGGCGCGATGTCGCTCCGTCGATCGCCGGGCACAAGACTGGCCGCTCCCAGTTGCATCAGGATGCCGGTAAATCCTTGGGCAAGCGTATCGTGGATTTCGCGCGCAAACCGGCCCCGTTCGGCGGCGAGGGCGGTTTCACCCGCCAGAGCCGCCAGCCGTGTCAACTGGATGGCCAGGGTGGCCTGATGTGACATGGCTTGGGCGAGTTCCAAATCCTCGGGACTTAGTTCGCGCCGTTGATGGAACCGAATGGTGAGACTGCCGAAGATCTCGCCCCCCAGGATGAGGGGAATCCCAAGCAGGGTGTGGACACCGATGCTTTGCAGGAAGCTGAAAGCCTTGCCGTTGGTGGATTTCAGCTCGTCCGTTTGGTAGACGGTCGGCCTTTGGCTTTCAATATGGCGCTTGAGTGCAAGGTCGCGTCCCCGGCCCCAGAGCTGCGCCACAGCTGGATTGGAGTCCGCATGCAAATCGAGCACACTGCCTTCGTGGAAGATAAGGTGGGCGTGGAACCGGCCGGACTTGGGGTCCAGCAGCCAAAGTGCGGAAGAGGTCGACTGCAGATGGGTGGTGATGGCGGAGAGGACGCGGCTGGGAATTCGCTCCAAGAGCGGTTCGGCCGCCACGGCGTCCAAGGTGCGCCGCAAGGCATCCTTGGTCTTGGCGAGTTCGGCCGCGCGATCCTCGGCCGCGCGTTGGCGTTCGTTTGCGATGGCGGCGGCTTTGACATCCTCGCTCAAATCCAGCATGCGGATGACGATGGCCGCCTGGCGGGCGGCTGCCTCGATGAAAGGCCTGTCCTCAGCCCGCAGCTTGGTGCCGCCACGGAAGCCGAACCCGAGAGATCCCAGTGGCACGGAACCCGAAAACAGGACGGTATGGGCGATGTCGGAGAGTTCAAAACGCCGGGCATAGTCAAAGGCTCCGGGCCAGGCAAACTCCTCGGGCGACAGTACCGTGTTTTGGGGCGTGAAAAGTATCCGGTGCTGGCACATGAGGTGCCAGGCGGGCGTGATGTCGTCCGGAAAGGTGGAGCCAAACAGGGGCATCTCATCGCCACAGGGGCCCCAACGGACCCGGCCCTCGACGAAGGACAATTCCAAGGTGAGGGACCGGGCCGCCGCATTGTGGCGGAACAGGAACAGATGGGCCGCCTGGACCGTGCGGGCCAACTCGGTAACCAGTGCCTGTAGAGCTTGGCGGATGTCGGAACCGTTGGACAGTCCCTCCACGGTGCGGACCAGGAAGTCATTCAGGCGTCTCGCTTGAATCTCGCGCACCCGTTCGACAGCCGCTTCCTGTGCCTGCGCGGCCAAGCGGGCGGTCCTGATGGCGACTCCCAGCTGCTTTGCCAACGATTCACCCAGGATGATTTCAGCGGTTGTGAACGGCTGGGCGTGCTCGCGGAAAATGCAGAGCGTGGCAGTGCGGGAGCCTCCGCTGCCGATCCCGATGTTCAGCTCCCAATGCCAATTGTTCCCGACCGCGAATTGGTCGAAGATTGGAATTGAGGTGCCGGTAGCGTGGTCCAGGATAACGGGTCCGATTAGGTTGGCTGAGGGCGCGCCAAGATAATTGTCGGGAACTTCGAAGCCTTCCACCAACTGCCGCACCACGGCAAATTTGGCGGGATCCAAGTCCAAGAGGTCGGAGGGAAGAAGCATACGTCCGTCCATGCTCCAGAAGCGCAGCCAGATCTTGCCAGCGGGATCATTTTCGTATGCTGCGCAGCTTCTGGAGCCAAAGGTCCGGGCGATGATGTCGAGGACGCGGGGGACGTATTGGTCGAAGTCCGTGACCTCGGCCAGCGCATCAATGGTTTCTTGCAGTGCTTGGTTTGCCCGCGCTGGGTCGGCGTGGTGGATGCTCCCGCTAGGCGGGTCCGCACGGTTCATGCCTTGCCGATCCATCTGTCCCATCATCTCGCCCTGACGTTATCCGCTGATGGTTCCACTTCTGGAGTAGGCCGAACTCGAATCGATTTGGAAAAGTACCAGATCGGCCGGCGACGCATCGGAAAGAATTGCCGGGAGGAGCTCATCAGCGGTCCAGACAGCGGCATCGCCGACGCGGAGGGCTCTGCCGTCGATCTGGATGGCTCCGGCGAAAACGTAGAGGAACGCGGTGTCGAACGGTTCATCGAGCTCCACCGAAAGCGATCCGCCAACCGGTAGTTGGGTGTCCAGAAGGCGGACTTGCTGGCGCACACGAAGGGGAGGAAGATCTTCCCTCGGACCGGCGACGAGCCGCCAACCGCCGATTCTCTCCGATTCGTCGAGATCGGCGAATTGGAGCTCAGGAGGAAGCTCGGCTTCCGAGGGGCGGATAAAGATCTGGAGCATCTCCACTTGCCCCACCGGCACGCTCTCCTCGTGCCAGAAGCCACTGCCGGCATTCATTCCCATCAGGTGGGTTGGCGTCAGAGTAGCCCCGGCACCATGCGAATCCTCATGGAGCATCTGCCCGCTACGGAGGTAGCTGACGATCTCGTCGTTCCGGTGCTCATGCATCGGCACAATCAGGCCTTGTTCCAGATGGGCGTGGTCGAAACAGCCCAAGCCCGCAATGCCGGTGTCGCGTGAGTCGCCGGAAAATGGGCTATCGGAAAAGGCCAAGCCGGGATAGACCCGGTGGATTTCAAACGGCCCACGGCGGAAATGACGGCGCGCGTTGGCTGGAAGCACCCTCATACGTTCTCTCCTGTTCTTAAATGGGTTCTCAAAAACGATAGGTAAAGCCGGAGTTGGCAAACAGGACCGTTTTTGCCGGTCCGGTTTCCTTCAGAAACTGTCCTGGCAGGAATGTCGCCAAGTTCAGCACCAGAGTCAGGTGCCGGTCAAGCGACCACCGGACCTCCATATTTCCCTGGGAACCGATGGCGCGTGCGCGGCTGGCGAGGCCATCCCGGAGGCGAAACCCGCCCCCGTAAATCCCGTCGCGGATCGATTGCCGCCAGAACCAGTCCCAATCCGCTTGCAGTGTCACAGTTCGACTGGGCGCGAGTTGGAGCACCGGATGGAGATCATAAAAATTGTATGGTCCGCCGAGCACCATCTTTCCAAAGTATCCACCCTTGGGAAAGAGCGGATTGAACGTTCCAAGGGTATGGTCCGAAGGATTGCCGTCACCGCTGGCGACATCCGCCTTCATCGCGACACGCGGGCGGAATCTGACAAACCCCCAGCGGTACCCGGTTTCCGTGGCGACCGTCCATGCCCGGATCGTGTCCGGTCCAAAGGTTCCGAATTGCCAGGCCGCGTCGCCGTCGAAATCGATGCCACCCGGGGCAGGCTTGGTGTAGAACCGGGAGCCGACGGTGTGCCGCAGTTCGTGCCCTTGGCCCTGTTGGTATTGGGCGAGCTTCGTGTCGAGCCCCAGATAGTACCCATCCACCCGCATTTGGCGAAGTGGCGGGGCTGTTGCATAAACACCCCAGAATGCCTGTCTGTGGTTGGGAGTATCATCGAAGGCTCCGGGCCGGTTCGAAACCGGCCGGCCCGCGAACAGATTAGACTCCCATCCGTGATTTTTGAGGGTGACGCGGGCCGCGTCGAAGCTGAGACGCACGTTGACGCCCTCATTATTGCTGGTGAACTTGCCAGCTCCGAAGATCAACTCCTGGCGGCCCAGCCTTGCCGTGACGCTGGCGGTGCCGGTGCCCAAGTCTACGAAGCCCTCGTGGATGTCGGCGCGGTTGCGGTCAAATCCGGGCCTCGGTCCGCCGTTGCGACCGAAAACATCATCGAATTTCAGCGACACGAAAACCCGGAGCGCACTCCCCATCCGGATGCAGGCGTGGGGCATGATTCGTTGCAGCAAATACCCGGTGCCGTCCTGCGGTCCCGCACCCCAGTTGCTGGTTCGGAACACCTCGTGCTCCAAACGGTATTCCGCGCCCAATGTCAGAAAGATCGAATCGCCGAGCCGGATGAACTTCAGCCTGTCCCATATGTCCGTCCTTTGCGCCGGATCAACGAGAAAACTGTAGTCGCCCATCGAATGAATCGGAGTGAGCGGAGGCCGGAGAGTTGCGTCGGACGCGAGCTGCCCCGGGGCGGCATGGGGGAGGAGCGGAAGGGCTAGGATGGCGATCCAAGCCCTGTTTGCTCTGATCGGGTGCATGCGGACCCTATGCCCGTAGTGCCGCTTGGTGCTTGAGGTGGGCAGCGATAAAGCCGAAGTTCGGCAAGCGCTCGGAATACAGTTTGCCGAGGCGTGCACCGTATGAACTGGACCAATCCGCCAGGATCTCGGCGATCACCATATTGGTGTTCGCAATCTTCACGCCCACCTGGCACATCCGGCTCACGGCGGCTTGAAGCGCATGCTGGTTGACCGTGCCGGAGGCGTCCATCACGGCATAAACGTCATAGCCGTCGCGCACCGCTCCGATGGCCGGGAAGGTTAGGCACACGTCAGCTGTCACACCGGCCATGATCAGCTTCCTGCGTCCCGTTCTCTGTACCGCAGCGACAAAATTCGGGTCGTTCCAGGCATTGATGATCAATCGGTCAATAACAGGCGCGCCGGGACATGCCGCCAGCAATTCCGGAAACAAGGGGCCATTGGCTCCGTCGGGATTGCTAGTGGTCAGGATAACCGGAATGCCGAAGATGCCCGCCGCCTCGGCAAGCCACAGGGTCTGGTTTTTCAGATGCAGGACATCGATATCGGCGATGCCGAAGTTCATCGTCCCGACCTGGTGGTCGATCAGCAGCATCACCGCGTTGTCCGGTGTCAGGGTCTCGAAGAGATGGTTGGACATTTGGTTTCCTTAGAGCTGCTTTCTGCCCGCGCGCATGCCTTCCAGGCGGCGACCGACGATTTCCCAGTCGACAACGTGCCAGAAGGCCGCGAGGTAGTCGGCCCGGCGGTTCTGGTATTTCAGGTAGTAGGCATGCTCCCAAAGGTCGCAGCAGAGCAGGCCGGGAAGGCCTTCCAACAACACGCTGTCCTGGTTGGCTGTGGTATGGACTTTGAGCTTGCCTCCGTTCTTCGGGTCGAGGACCAGGAAAGCCCAGCCAGAGCCGAACACCTTCATGGCTGCGTTGGTGAACTCTTCCTGGAAGGCTGCAAAGGATCCAAAAGCGTCGTTGATCGCATCGGCGAGCAGTCCGACTGCCTCGGTAGGTCCTGTGCCCGGGACGGCTTTTAGAATTTTCCAGAAAAACTGGTGGTTTGCGTGTCCCCCGCCCTGGGTGCGAACGACCGGCTTGAGTGCCTCGGGCAGTTGGGGGAAGTGGATCAGAATTTCCTCAATCGACATCTGGTGCAGTTCGGGATAGGCCGCAAGGGCGGCGTTGAGCTTGTCCAGATAGGCTTGGTGGTGCTTGCCGTGGTGCAACCGCATTGTCTCGGCGTCGATGAACGGCTCCAAGGCGTCGTATTCAAAGCGAAGTTTGGGCAGCGGAAACGGGTATGTCGGTACAGGGACTGCTGGTGTCATGATTGGATGTTCCTTGGTGTCAAATGAGGGCTTCGGGATGGATTGGGAGGCGGCGTAGACGAATGCCCGTGGCGTGGTGAACCGCATTGCCAATGGCACCGGCCAAGCCAGCGCAACCGAGCTCCCCGACGCTCTTGGTGCCGAGTTCGTTTGCAAATGAATCCGAATCCTGCACGAAGCCGATGTCGAAAACGGGCATATCGGCTGCGGTAGGCACGCGGTAGTCGTTGAGATTGTTGTTGAGTATACCCGCCTCCGCAGGGTGGTAGACGATTTCCTCCATCAACGCCTGGCCCAGGCCAAAAACCAGTCCGCCGATGATTTGGTTGCGCGCCCCCAACGGGTTGAGGATGCGGCCAGCCGCGTACCGGCCCACGATGCGGTCCACGCGCACGGTACCCAGCCGTTTGTGCACGCGGACGGAGACAAAATGGGCTCCAAAGCTGTACATCGCGGCGTCCCGGCCGAGCGGCATGCGAATCGTGTTCACACCGCTGCGCAATGTTTCCCAAGCTTCCTTGCCAAGTTCCTGCGGTCCGGCAAAGCCCTCGCACTCGATGGTTCCAAGCCCGTTGCGGCGCATCAGGTCGGCGGCGTTCTCGGAATGGCCGCCGCCCACCAGCTGCAACCCCTCAAACCTCACCAGTTCCGGTGTCGTTCCAAAGAATGGCGAATTGCTGTCGGACTTTGCGATTCCATGCAAACGGGAAAGAAGCTTTTCCGCAGCATCGAGTACGGCGGGCCCGATGGATGCCGTCGTTCGGGACGCGCCCACCACCGGTGCGGCAGGGAACTCGGTATCACCGAAACGGACCTCCACGAGGTCGGAGCCCACCCGCAGGGTATCGCAAAGAATTTGCGTGAGGACAGTCTGAACACCGTTGCCAATCTCCGAGGTGGCCGTGGACGCGACAAGCTTGCCGGTCTCGGAAAGCGCCAGGCGCACAGCTGCCTGGGACCGGTAAGCTCCGTAGCAAGCCGCCGCGAGGCCGTGCCCGATCCACCAGTCGCCGTCCTCCAACTCGCGCGGGGCGTGGGGTTGCGTCCATCCGAATGCCTTCGCACCCTCCGTCAGGCAAGCCGCGAGCTCATGGCTGGACCACCGGAGACCGGATGGGTGTTGTCCCGGGATGTTCCGTAGGCGGAATTCGACCGGATCCATTTTGAGCGACCAAGCGATCTCGTCCATCGCGGATTCCAACGCGAACATTCCGGGAGCTTCGCCCGGCGCGCGCATGATGCTCGGAGTACTGGCGTTCACGGGGACCAGCCAATGTTCGATGTTCCGCGCATGGGCCGAGTAAAGAACTTCCGACATTTCGCCCGCAGGCAAAAGGTACCGGTCGGAAATTGAGGTCTGGGATACCGTCTTGTGTTCGAGCAGCCCGATGCGACCGTCGCCGTCCGCCGTGAGCCGGAGCAAATGTCGCGAAGGGGGCCGGTAGCCAGTGAAATTCATAGCCTGATCACGGGTCAGAATAGTCTTGACGGCCTTCCCAAACCGCTTGGCGGCTAACACGGTGAGGATCGTGTGGGCGTAGGTCAGGACCTTGCCGCCAAACGCTCCGCCGACATACGGAACGCGCACCCGTATGTTTTCGCGGGGAATTCCGAGCATGGTGGCCAGAGTGTAGCGGACCCCCAGCGGCCACTGGGATGTGTCGGCCACTTCCAACATCTCCCCCTTCCATTCGGCGACCGACGCGTGGAGTTCCATGGGACAAGGGTGGTTGCCCGGAGTGTCGTACTCCGCGTCGAGCCGGGCGGCAGCTGTGTCCCATACGCCGGCCGTGTCGCCGTGGACGCCGCCCATCATGGTGCGGACCGCCCCGCCCGGAATGCCCTCTCCCGCAAAGGTGGAAGGCTCCTCGGAATCGTACTGGACATGGACAAAGAGGGCTGCGGTCAGAGCCATTTCCAGACTGGTTGCGACTACCAGTCCGATCGGTTGGCCGGGATAGAAAATTTCGGGACCTTGCAGCGGTACCAGGGTTTCGCCAGCAGGACCGCGCGGAAAGGTTTCCACGCGATTCATCTTCGGCGCAGTGCGCATGTCGACAACACCCAAGACACCGGGAAAGCTTTCGGCCATGGCCGAGTTGATTGCGGTGATCCGCCCCTTGGCGATCGACGCCAGAACCATCCCGCCGTAAAGAACGCTACCGGGGGCGGTCTCCGCCGTGTAGTGCGCCTGTCCGGACACCTTGAGCGATCCATCCACCCGATGCATGGGTTTATCCAAGTATTGGTTCATCGTGACTGGCCTCCCCGGTAGGCTCGGTACAATGCTTCCAGAACAGCGGCTTTGGTGAGCCGGATTTTACCTTCCGTTTCCGGTACTCGGTGGGCTCCCTTTATGGCCAACCGGGCCGCATGCTCGAATGTTTCGTCGGTGGCCGGCCCGTTCAAGATGGCGGATTCGGATTCCGTCGCGCGCCAAGGCCGTGCTGCCACGCTGCCCATCACGATACTCGCGAACGTGACCCGGCCTTGTTCGATCCGCAATGCAACAGCGGCGGAAGCGATGGCGAAAACGTAGGATTGCCGATCCCGGATTTTGACATAGGCGGAGTTCAAGTTCGCCGATTCCGCCGCCACGTGGATGGAAAGCAGGACTTCGTCACAGGCGAGGTCGTTGTCACGGTGCGGCGTATCGCCGGGTAACAGAAAAAACTGTTCCAAGGGGATCGTGCGTGGACCTACGCGCCCCCGCACCGTTACCGACGCATGAAGCGCCACCAAGGCTGTCGCCTGATCGGAAGGAAATGTGGCAATGCAGTTTTCGGAGCGCCCGAAGATTGCGTATCCGCGCGCAGGAGCCTCGAGAGCGGGACATCCCGATCCCGGCTTCCGTTTGTTGCAGGGGGAGGCGAAATCCCGGAAGCTGGAGCACCGGGTACGCTGCAAAAGGTTGCCGCCAACCGTGGCCATGTTTCGGATTTGCGGGGATGCCCCGCTCAGGATGGCTTCGCTCAGAAGCGGGAAGCGCTCCGCACAGCCGGAATCGTGGGCGAGACGGCTTTGGTGGCAGAGGGAGCCCACCACCATGGCACCGTTGGGCTGGTGCTCGATGAAATCCAGCCCCAGTGTTTCCAGATACGTCAGCTTGCTGGGTATTTCGAGGCCCAATTGCATCAGGTCGACGACGCTGGTGCCTCCGGCCAGCAGGGTTGCTCCGCTCGACTTGGCATGGATCGCATCTTCAATGAATTCGGCGCGCTCGAACATCATGCGTGTGCGTCCTCCAGTTCCATGGCTTCCAGCACGGCGGAAACAATCTGTTCGTAGGCTCCGCAGCGGCAGATATTGCCGCTCATTGCCTCGGCCACGGCGCTCCGGGTGCGTCCGCATGGCTCGCTCAGAAGCGGACGGGCCGCGCGGGGCACGGCTCCAAGTGAGGGAGGAACCGGTTCGCGGCCAAGTCGTCCGCAGTTCCTCAGAAGTCCGGTGGCGGAGAGGATTTGGCCAGGAGTGCAGTAACCGCACTGAAATCCTTCGTGGCGGAGAAACGCCTGCTGGACTGGGTGCAGATTGGGACCGTCGGCGAGCCCCTCGATCGAAGTGACGGACTTGCCGTGTACCGATGCGGCGAACGTGAGACAGGACAGTCTGCGTTGTCCATCGATCAGTACGGTGCACGCGCCGCACTGCCCGTGTCCACAACCGATTTTGGTTCCGTTCAGACCCAGATGTTCGCGTAGGGTGATCAGCAGGGTGGTGAGGGCATGCACCTCCAAACTGTGGACCGTTCCGTTGATGGTGAGTGTGACGGGCACCATTCCCGCCGCCTCCATTTGTAAGTCCATTAGATTCCTTCCCCGTCAAGCCCGGTGGCGGTGGAGCAAGTGGATCTGGGTTTTGTGGCGCTCGGCACTGTTTGATGGTGACAAAACCGGGCGGACGAAGCCATACGGCGGAGGATCGGAAGTCGGCTCAACTTTGGAACGGGAAGCGCACAACTTTCGTATAGGTCGCACCTGTCCACTTGGGCTCCAAAGGGTGCCGGACTTGCCGGTTGGGGATTGCGAACTCCGATGAAGCGCTCACAGCCAGGTTCCGACAGATTCCTGTTCCACGCCCCATGTAATCCCCCGCGCTAAAATTACGTCAGTTCTTCCTACACCGCGAAACAGCCCGATCCTATGTGGATAGTCCGACTTGCCCTCAGACGGCCCTACACGTTCGTGATCATGTCCCTGCTCATCACCCTGATGGGCGGGATCGCCGCGAGCACGATGCCGGTGGACATTTTCCCGGCGATTGACCTCCCCATTCTCAGCGTCATCTTCCAATACGGCGGCCTTTCCACCGAGGAAATGGCCAACCGCGTCGTCACCACGTTCGAACGACAGGTTTCCTCCAACGTCAACGACATCGAGCACATCGAATCGCAGTCCTACAACGGTGTCGCCATCATCAAGTTGTTCCTGCAACCGAACGCCCGCGTGGAATTGGCGCAGGCGCAGGTGGTATCCGTTTCGCAGTCGGCACTCCGCATGATGCCGCCTGGCATGTTCCCCCCCAACGTGGTCAAGTATGACGCGTCGAGCGTGCCGGTGCTCCAGCTCGGCCTCGGCAGCAAGACGCTCAGCGAGCAGCAGCTTTTCAATTACGGCTCCAACTTCATCCGCGTCGGTTTGGCCACCATCCAGGGCACGACAATTCCGGCACCGTCGGGCGGCAAGTTCGCCCAGGTGGTGGTGGATCTCGACCCCGAGGGCATGTACGCCAACAACGTTTCCGCCACCGACGTCTCCAACGCGCTCAATCTCCAGAACCTGATCCTCCCCGCCGGCACTGCCAAGTTCGGCGAGAAGGACTACAACATCCGGATGAACAGCAGCCCGCGCATCCTTGAAGACTTGAACCGCCTTCCGGTGAAGATGGTGAACGGTGCGGTGGTTTACATGCGGGACGTGGCCAACGTGCACGACGGGTCGGGAGTGCAGACCAGCATGGTGCGCGTCGATGGCACCCGCGGCGCGTTGATGACGATTCTCCGCAATGGCCGCGCTTCGACCATTGACATCGTGAACGGGGTCAAAAAGGCGCTGCCGAAGATTGTGGCAGGCCTGCCGCCGGAACTGGAAGTGCGCCTGCTGGCGGATCAATCCGTATTCGTCCGTGCCTCCATCGAAGGCGTGGTGCGCGAAGCCATCATCGCAGCCGCTTTGACGGGCTTCATGATCCTGATGTTCCTCGGAAGCTGGCGGAGCACGGTGATCGTCTGTATCTCGATCCCGCTCTCGATCCTGGTTTCCATCATTTGCATGAGCTTGGCCGGACAGACGATCAATGTAATGACGCTGGGCGGCTTGGCGTTGGCGGTCGGCATCCTGGTGGACGACGCCACGGTGGAAATCGAAAACATCCACCGCAACATGGCAATGAAGAAGCCGTTGGTGCGCGCGATCCTGGATGGTGCCGAGCAGATTGCCGCGCCGGCGTTCATCTCCACCCTCTGCATTTGCATCGTGTTCGTGCCGGTTCTGCTGCTCACCGGGGCCGCGCGGTTCCTGTTCACGCCTCTTGCGATGGCCGTGGTTTTCGCCATGCTCGCGTCGTATTTCCTGTCGCGGACGATTGTGCCCAACATGGCGCACTACATGCTCCGCTCGGAAATGAAGCTCTATATCCAAGGAGCCCACGGGGAATCGGCCGGCGGCAAGGGCCTGATCTGGGCCATGCACTACGCGTTCAACAACCAGTTCGAGCGGTTGCGGGCATTCTATACGTCACTGCTGGACTGGTCGTTGGACCATTCGAAGTTGGTCCTGACTGGCTTCATGGTGTTTTCGTTCGGCTCCCTCGGACTCGTCGGGTTCATTGGGCGCGACTTCTTTCCGACCGTCGATTCCGGCCAATTGCGCCTCCATGCGCGCACACCTCCTGGAACGCGTTTGGAGGAAACCGAGTTGTACTTCGCCCGCATCGAACGGGAAATCCGCAAGGTCATCCCGCCGACGGAGCTGGAAACGATCATCGACAATACCGGTCTACCCGCCGGCGGCTACAACCTGGCCTTCGGCGACAACCCGACGATCGGACCGGGCGACGGCGACATCCTCATCTCGCTGAAGCCCGAGCGCAAGTCCGGCACGGCGGACTACACCACCAAGTTGCGGAAGCATCTGGTGGAATCCTTCCCCGACGTCACGTTCTTCTTTGAAGCCGCGAACATCACCAGCCAGATTCTGAACTTCGGCCTGCCAGCGCCAATCGACCTGCAAATCGGTGGACGCAACATGCAGACCGGCTATGCTCTGGCCAAGCAGATGGAAAAGAGGATCGCGCGGATTCCGGGTGCCGCCGATGTACACATCCACCAAGTGATGGACTATCCCGAGATCCAGGTCGATGTCGACCGCGAAAAGGCGGGACAAGTTGGCCTGACGCAGCGCGACGTTTCCAACAGCTTGCTGATTTCGCTGTCGGGCAGCGGCCAGATTGCTCCAACCCAGTGGCTAAACTGGGCCACGGGCATCAACTACCAGGTTTCGGTGCAAACGCCGCAGCGCCGGATGAATTCGCTGGACAGGCTGATGCGGTCACCAATCGCGCCAATCGGAAATTTCAGTACACGTTCCGGCGATGCGCCGTCGGCCAGCAGTTCGGCAACCGGGGCCAGCCCCAACCAAGCCACGGCGTCGTACGGCAATACAGGGGCCGCCAATGTGGGGACGGCGCAGTATCTGGCAAATCTTGCGGTGACGAAGCGCGGCGTTTCGCCACAGATCATCAACCACTACAACGTCCAACCGGTCTTCGATGTGTACGCCAATATTGAGCGCCAGGATTTGGGCAGCGTGGGCGCTGCAGTGCAGAAGATCGTGGACGAGGAAACGCCGAAACTGGCGAAGGGCGTCACACTGGAACTGCGCGGCCAGGTTTCGACGATGGAAAACTCGTTCTACCGTCTCGGCTTGGGACTTATCTTCGCCATCCTGCTGGTCTACTTCCTGATGGCTTTGAATTTCCAGTCGTGGCTCGATCCATTCATCATTCTGATGGCGCTGCCGGGCGCGCTGGCCGGGATCGTTTGGATTCTTTTCGTCACCCAGACAACATTCAGCGTTCCGTCCCTGATGGGGTCCATCATGTGCATCGGCGTTGCCACGGCAAACAGTATCCTGATGGTGGTTTTCGCCAACGACCAGCGCTTGGAGGGGATGAACCAACGCCAGGCTGCACTCGCGGCGGGCAACACACGCATCCGCCCGGTCTTGATGACAGCCTCCGCCATGATGATCGGCATGTTGCCGATGGCGCTCGGTTTCGGCGAAGGTGGCGAACAGAATGCCCCCCTCGGCCGGGCGGTTATCGGCGGACTGGCATTCGCCACCTTCACCACCCTTTTTGCAGTGCCGGTAACCTACAGCCTTCTCCGTAAGAAGCCTCCGGTGGACTTTGATGAAAAGCTCATTGAAGAAGAGAACGAGGACGTGAGCGTGTATTTGACGGAAGGCCAGGAAGCGTAGATGCAAAACGTGGAACAGAGGGAAAACGGCTTGCTGGCCGAGATCGAACAGCTGCGCCGGAAGGTGGCGGAGCAGGAGCGCATGTTGGCGGCGCCCACCACTGGGCATGGAGCGGGTCATCAGCAAAAACGCAAGGCCTCGACTGGGGTCGTGATGATCCTGGCTGGCGTGGCGGCGGCAGCTTTTGTGGGTTTGTTCTTCCTGGGGTACCTGCCCCAGGCGAAACGCCAAGCGGACTTGGTGAAATCCTCTAGGGAGGAAGGGACCTCAGATCTCTTGGTCACGGTAGGAAAGGTCGTCAAATCCCCCGGCACCAACAATCTTGTGCTCCCCGGCAACATCCAGGCCGTCACGGAGGCACCAATCCTCGCGCGCGCAACCGGATACCTGAAGAAGCGCTACGTCGATATCGGCGACCACGTGAAGGAAGGCCAACTGGTGGCCGAAATCGAGGCCCCCGAACTCACCCAGCAGCTCCAGCAGGCAAAGGCCACCGTGGAACAGGCCAACGCACTGCTCGAACAGGCCAATGCTGCGCTGCAGCAGGGTCGGGCCAACGCCCAACTCGCGGGCACAACCGCAGAGCGCTACGCGGCGCTAGTAAAAAAGGGCGCTGTCGCCAAGCAGGACAACGACAACTTCCAGTCCCAATGGGAAGCACAGAAGGCCAATGTGCTCGCTCTGGAGAAGGCAGTGCTGGCAGCAACCAGCAACATCAACGCCGCAAGCGCCAATGTATCGCGGCTCAATGAAATCGACAGCCACCGCAAGGTTTTGGCTCCATTTGCGGGAGTGATCACGCTGCGCAACGTGGATTCCGGCGCTCTGGTGAACGAAGGCAGCACACTGTTGTTCCGCATTGCCCAGACCAACCGGGTCCGCACATATATCAATGTTCCGCAGTCGGAGGCGTCGAACATGAAGGTCGGCGTGAAGGCCACGCTGACCATCCCGAACATGCCGTCGAAGAAATTCGAGGGGACAGTCACGCATACGTCCGATGCGCTGGATCCGGCAAGCCGCACGCTGCTTGCGGAAATCCAGCTCGACAACCAGGCGGGGTTTCTTTTGCCCGGCATGTATGCGCAGGTCGCATTCAAGATGACGCGCAAGGAGCCACCGCTGCTGATCCGCGCCGATACATTGGTGATCCGTGCCGACGGGCCGCAGGTCGCCAAGGTCATGCCGGACAAGACCATCCACTACGAGAAAATCACCCTGGGACGCGATTTCGGCGAAACCATGGAAGTGATCACCAGCAATCTGGCCGAAGGCGATGAACTGGTTGCCAACCCCGGCGACGGCGTGCAAGAGAAGACCAAGGTGAAGCCGGTCGAAATCAAGAGCGAGGCCCCGGGAGGCAGGGGTCGCGGATGAGCCTTCGCACGGAACCCGCGCCGCGTCCCGAACGGATTCGTCTTGCCGGGCGATATGTTTCCATGGAACCGTTGGACCCGGTCCGCCACGCGGACGGAATTTGGAAGGCGTCCGGCGGCGAGGCGAACGGGCACCTTTGGCAGTGGATGCCGGATGGTCCTTTTCCCGACCGTGCCGGTTTCGAAACCAACCTGGCGAACAAGAAGGCGTCGGAAGACCCGTTGTTCTACGCCATTGTGGATACCGCGACCGGCGAGGCGCTGGGCATGGCCTCATTCCTGCGCATCGATCCCCGCCACCGTGTGATCGAAGTGGGGTCCATCATGTACGGCCCTGCCCTGCAGCGGTCGCGCCAAGGTACCGAGGCGATGTTCCTCATGATGCGCTATGCGTTCGATGAACTCGGCTACCGGCGCTACGAGTGGAAGTGCAATGCGCTCAACGAGCCCTCCCGCCGCGCCGCATTGCGATATGGCTTCCAGTTCGAGGGCATCTTCCGGCAGCACATGATCATCAAGGGCCGGAACCGCGACACGGCATGGTTTTCGATCCTCGATTCGGAATGGCCGACCGTCAAAGCGGCATTTGAACGCTGGCTCGATCCGGCCAATTTCGACGCCACGGGCAAACAGCTGACCCCTCTGCGAAAATCGTAATTCATGGGCCAAGGCCGTTTCATCACGTTCGAAGGCATTGACGGCTGCGGAAAAACCACGCAACTACGCATTCTGGCGGAGGCGCTGCGGACCGCTGGCCGCGAAGTTGTCGAGACAGTGGAACCGGGCGGCACCGAAACCGGGCGGCAGATCCGCAAGATCCTGCTCGACCCGGCAAACACCGCCATCCACCCTCGCACCGAATTGCTGCTCTACTTCGCCAGCCGAGCACAGAATGTGGAGGAGGTAATCCGGCCCGCCATCCATGCGGGGAAGCTAGTCCTGTGCGACCGGTTCACGGATTCCACCTTGGCGTACCAAGGGGCTGGCCGCGGCCTCGATTCCGAGACCGTGCATGACCTTGACCGGGTGGCATGCCGGGGGTTGAAGCCGGACCGGACGGTGCTAATCGATATCGACATTGAGACTAGCATGGCCCGTGCAAAAAAGCGCAACCAGCGGACCGGGCCGGACGAATCGCGCATCGACGCGGAAGGGGCGGCCTTCCATACAAGCGTCCGGCAGCGTTATCTGGAACTCGCAGCCGACGAATCCGGCCGGTTTGTCGTGATCGACGGTCGCGCACCGGTGGAAACAGTCGCCGAACGCATCCTGGAGGCGCTGGCCGCCGATGTTTAACGATTTTTGGGGCAACCGCCACGTCCAGACCGCCCTGGCTGGCATGATCCAGCGGGACCGGATTCCGCAGACGATGCTGTTCGCGGGCATTGAGGGCCTGGGCAAGGCTACACTGGCACGGAGGTTCGCCGCGCGGCTATTGGGCAGTCCGGACCGCATCGAACGCGACGACTTGAGCCTGCCGGAAAACGCAGATTCGATCACGGCACGCGAGAAACTCCCTGCGGACAAGCGCAACGAGGACCCCCTCGTCTTCGCCTCCCATTCCGACTTCCTCACCTTCCCTCCCGACGGCCCCCTGCGCCAAATCGGCATCCCCCAAATGCGCCTGTTCAAGGAGCGCGCACAGTTCAAACCGCTGAAGGGTACCCGGCGCGTCTTTTTGATCGACCAGGCGGACCGTGCCGGAGAGCACGCGGCGAACTCCCTGCTGAAGACGCTGGAGGAGCCGCCCGACCATCTGGTCATCATCCTGACGGCCTCCAACGTGTACGATCTTCTGCCCACAATCCGCTCCCGCTCCGTGGTGCTGAATTTTTCTCCGCTGAACGACGAGGATATGCGCTCGTTCGCCGCCGCCAAGAAACTGGACAACCCCGAACGCCGGATCGCACTGTCCGGCGGCAGCCCGGGAGTTGCTGCGTCGCTCGATATCGAGCTGTTCCAGAAACGCCGCGCCGCAATGCTGGCTCTAATCCGCACAGGGGCGGGAGCGGCAACATTCGGAACCTGGCTTCCCGTTTCCGAAGGCATGGGCCGCAGCAAGAGCGAGAAACTGGAGCTCTATCTGATGCTGCTGTACGACCTGCTCCGGGACATCACGGTCCTGCACGAGGGCGGCAAGACGATCCGGAATTTCGACCTCCGCCCGGATTTGACCGACCTGGCATCCAAAGTGTCCCGGCCATGGATTCTGAACGCGGTGAAGGGCGTGGACGAAATCGCCGCGCTGCTGCGTAGGAACATCCAGAAAAACATCGCGCTGGACGGACTTCTCATGCGGATGCGCTCCGCAATCCCAAGTCCAAGCTAGGATGGGCTAGGATGGGGGTGTGAGCCTCCGTTCCATCGCACTCCTGTCGATCATTTTGTGTAGTCTCGGAAGCATTGGCGAGGCACAGGTGCTCACCAACGCCTCCCTCTCCGGCCGATATTACATCCGGCACGTCCAGTTCACCACCGACGCCAACAACGTTGTCACCGACGCACGCAGCGCTATCGGGCTGATGACGTTCAGCAGCACGGGGACCTACACCTTCACCGGTCAGCAGTTTGTTCCGAACGGCACAGCGTCCGCCGTTACCGTCAACGGCACATATTCGGTGGGTGCGGCTGGCATCGTCAGCATGACAAACCCTCAGAAATCGGCGCTGACCATCAATGCGCGATTGGGGACCGAGGCCCTGATTGGGTCTTCAACAGAAACTACGGACAACACGTTCGACCTTTTCGTAGCCATTCCCGCACCAACCAGCGTGGGAATCGGCGTGTCGTCGCTGAAGGGGACGTATTTCGGCTCCGACTTCGAGATGCCCGGGCTACTTGCGGGGCAGGTTCGGGTTTCCACCTCGGTTTTATCGTTAGACGGATTGGGTGGCATCCCATCCGCCGCGATCAAGGGGCATGCAGCGAGCATCGCGGGTGGGGCGACCCAGCTCCAGGCAGTGACTGGTGCGACTTACGCAATGACGGGCGACGGATCGGGAAGCGTGACCTTCCCGGTTCCGACTGGCCTGCAGTCAGCGAGCGCGCTGCTGGCTCCTGGGCAGCGTATCCTCTACGTGTCCAATTCCGGCAACATGGTCCTGGGCGGAACTCCCGGTGGTTTTGACATTTTCATCGCAGTGAAGGCGTTGTCGACGGCGGCCTCGAATGCGACATTCACGGGCCGGTCATGGTTCGCGGGTTTGAGGATGGATTCGGCCGCCCCGAGCGCCTCGTATGCGGGTTCCGGCAGCGCAGTATCCGTCGACAGCACTCTCATTTCGTCGCGCCGCTACCACCAGGGTGGAGGTCCGGCATTCAATCTGACGGCATCTTCGCCCTATACGGTTGCGGCAGACGGAACCGGCTCAATTGGCGCGCTCGGGATGGCATTGGGGTCCAAGGGCGTGCTTGCCGGTGCCAGCGTTTTGTCGCAACTTGATCCCACTGGCTACGAGATTCAGGTCGCCGTTCCAATTCCAACCGTGAGCGGAACAGGTGTATTCCTCGACCCCGGCGGCGTGGTGAATGCCGCGAGCGGCGCACCGGTTGGCGACGCGATCTCCCCGGGCGAGTTCATCGCCCTCTACGGTTCCGGCTTGGCGGCACAGACAGCGGTAGCCACGCCCCCATATCCGGCAAGTTTGGGGGGCGTTACGGTTTCGATTGGCGGCCTCCCCGCCCCGCTCTATGTGGTGAGCGCCGGACAAATCAACTGCCTGGTACCGTTCGGGGTCGATACAACAAAATCCACGGTAACGCTTACCGTCACGAACGGGACGGCAAGTTCCAATACGGTGACCGTTCCGCTGGCGAAGACATCCCCCGGTATCTTCTCAAACTCGCAACGCGGCAGCGGCGATGGCGCGTTCCTCCATTTGGACGGCACCTTGGTTACCCCGGCAGCTCCGGCGAAGAAGGGCGAAATCCTGACCGCCTACCTCACCGGCCTGGGCGCACTGCAGAAACCCATTGCCGACGGTACAGCGCCAAATCCGCCAGCCGCGGACAGCGCGTTGGCACCCGTGACAGTGTGGGTGGGCGGCGTTGCGGCGGCCCCGCCGGGGTATGCCGGAATCAACCCCGTGTATCCGGGTCTGTACCAGATCAATTTCACGGTCCCGACGACGCTGAAAGTCAGCGGCGAACTCCCGATCGCGATCCAAACTCCCGACGCCTTCCACGACCAGCTGAACTTGTCGGTCCAATAGCACTGAGAAACAATGAGGGCCCACACCGAAGCGGTGTGGGCCCTCATTCCAAAGGTTTATTGGAGCTACTTCAAGTTCTTCAGCAAGGTCTCGCGATCCTTGCTCAGATCCTTGCCGTCCCGGACCGTCGGATACGGCTTGTTCCCCTTCAGCCCCTTCCAGAGAGTCTGGTTGTAGTCCGCCGTGTCCAGCTCGTCTTCCTTGTCGAACTTTTGGCCCGACATGCGCTTGGCCCACCACTGCGCGGTGTGGGTCGGCTTGGAGGCCCGGCGGTTCTGGCGGCTGTCCGCCAGGCTGTTCTCCGGAGTTGCCTTGGGCAGCGGCAGGGTGCTGGTGCTGCGCAAAAGCGACGGAACCTTAGCCACATAGCTCCACTTGGACTGGTTCAAGTCGAACACATCAGCCATCGGTTCGGCAGTGCCGTCCGTGATGCCGAATGCATTGATCCCAAGCACATCCTTGATGGTGCGGATGAAGTTGACCGTATTGTAGCGGCTGGAAACCACCGCGCCCTGCTTCACATAGGGACCGGCGATGAACGCGATGCTGCGGTGTGCGTCCACGTGGTCCGGGCCATCCTGGGCATCGTCCTCAATCACGAACACCAGCGTGTCCGCGGCATAGGGACTGGCGGCAAGCTTTTCGAGCAGCAGACCAACCGAGTAGTCGTTGTCGGCCACCTGCGATTCCGGAGTGTTGACCCCGTAACCGGCGGTGTCGAAATTGCCCGTGTGGTCGTGCATGAATCGCACCATCGAAAGCGACGGCAGGTTGCCCTTGGTCACGTACTGGTCAAATTCGCGGGCCCATTCCTGGTACCTGAAGAAATCGGGATAGTTGTTGTCGAAGCCGCGGAAGTACGGATCGGTGAGCGGCACCAGCGAGGCTTTCGCCGGATACGCCTGGACCACGTTGGCCGCAAAGGGGTTGGTCGGGGCCGGAATGTTCAGCTGGGTAAACGGAGCCGGGAGCGCATAGCGCACCAAGTCCAGGAAGAAGCCGTAGTTGCGGACCGACAGCCCCGCGCGGATGGCGTCATCCCAAATGTACCCTGCTCCGGCATCGCCTTCGGAGGAATCCGGCGCTGCCACATCGGCGGTGCCCGGCAGCAAATTCGGGTCCTGGGGGGTCAACGGATTCGCCTTCAGCCGGTCCGTTAAAGACGAATAGCCTATGTTGACAAAGCGGTTGGTGCCCTCGTAGTCGTAGAACAGCGGGCCGAAGCGACCGGCGTACGACGGCGGCACCGTCTTTTCCACATAGTCGGTCGCACGACCACCGACGCTCCAATTCCAGCCCACGCCGCTGACTTCGCCGGAGTCGTAGAAATTGTCCAACGTCACAAACTGGCGGGCGATTTGGTGCTGGTTGGGGGTGTAGGGCTCGGTGAAGAGCGCCACAGCCGGACTGCCGTTGCCCTTTTCCAAGTCACCCAGCACTTGGTCGTACGTGCGGTTTTCCTTTACGATGTAGATCACGTGCTTGATCTTGGCGCGAAGCTGCTCCATCACCGCCGCATTGTCGTCGTGGTTGTCTGCGACGTTGAAGTTGTTGTTGGCCGCGACCTGGGCGGTCAACGTGCGGAGTGTCTTGCGGTCCGGCACCGGAATGGTGGACATGCCGCCCTTCTGCAGCTGCTGAATGTACTGGTTTGCGGCTAGGCAGACCGGGTCCGAATCCGCCCCCGTCCCCAAAATGTGCTTGCAGTTGGCGGAGTTCGGCCCAGGCACGTTCTTGCTGTTCGCAACGAACAGGGTGGAGCCGTCCGGGCTCACCGCGATGGCCTGCGGATACCAACCGGTCGGGATCAAACCGTAGGTATAGCTGGCCGTCTTGTAGGTATTCATCGTCAACACCGCAACGGAATTGGTGCCGCCGTTGGTGACATAGAGCGTCTTTTCGTCCGGCGAGAGCGCCAGCGAGTTGGTGTTGCTGCCCTTTTGGAAGTACGTCAGGCTCTCGTTCGGGGCGGTCGGCGCGGTGGTGAAGATGGTGTCGACAACCTTGTCCAAATTGGTGTCGATGACGACCACCGCGTCGGCGTTGTCCTCGGCGACCATCAGCAGGTTCTGCGCCTTGTTCAGGATCATCTTGTTGGGATTGCCCTGCACCGGAATCCGCCCCGTAACAACAGGCTTGTCGCCCGCCAAGCTCAGCACGATGATTTCGCGGTCGCGCATGACGGACACGTAGGCCTTGTCGTTGCCCTTGACCACGGTCCAAAACGGATACGCGCCTCCGATGACACCGGCCTTGGCAGGGTCGATCACGCCGGGACGGAGGTCCAGTTCCGAGATCACCTTCCGGCTACCAAGATCGCAAAGCGAGACGGAATCATTGATGTGGTTGGCAACCAACATCCGGTCGCCCTTCGCATTCACCGAAAGCCCGGCGACGAGTGCCGGCTGGCCCAATCCGAGGCCGGGTCCGAGTGTATTCGGGTTGGTCGGGTGGTTCATCGCAATGGTGCCGCCGAGGGCCGGGCCCGTGGCTCCCAGGGTAATGACGAAAACCAAGTCCCCGGCACCGCCCGAAACGTAGAACTCGCGTCCGTTCGGGTTCCACGCCAATCCGGCATAGGCGGCGGGAAGCGGCACGGCACCCAATTGAACCAGCTTGTTGCCGGAGATGTCGTAGATGAAAACGTACTCGTTGCCCGCGTTCTTGATGTTCTTGCCGTCGGGGCCGTTCAGGAGATTGTAGCCGCTGGTGAGGACTAGCAGGGTCTTGCCGTCGGGACTGGTGGCGGTGGTCATTGGCTGACCCGCCAAATAGTTGGGCAGCCCAGGCAGGCCGGGGTTCATGGTGGTGAACGAGGAACCCGGCGCGGCCGTCGGGGTGATGGAAAAACCGGTCGGGGTGGGCGTTCCCGCGACGGTTACCGCCTGCGGTTCCAAGGCATTGGCATGAATTTGGGGTCGAACGGCGCGCGATTTGGTTTGCGTCGCCTGCTGGGAGAGAAGCACGGAGGCCGAAATAACGGCCATTCCGGCAAGTACGTGGGGTCGGATGCGCATGTGTCGCTCCCAGAGTAGCTGCGCAAAGCTTCAGCGGAATGAATTCTTGGTTGCGGTGCGGTGACTGGCCTCTAGGTGCCTTCCCCACGGCCTGCTAGACCAGTGGCCGAAAGGGAAGGATTCTGATACGGCTGCCGTCATTTTCCACGGTCAACATCGCGCCCGAGGACAGCTGCGACGACCACTTCAAGATCGCACCGATCACCTGCGCTCCAACGGCTTTGGGACTCAGATCGTCGGTTCTGAGTTGGACAACGCTCGGGCGATCCGAGTTCGACGATGCCAGTATCGCGCCAAAGTCCAAGTCCTGTGTCAGGACGGTATAGCCGTTCGCGACCGCATAGTCCACGATCTCTACATCGGGCGCATTGACCGCGCCCACATCAGACCAGTGCACAGATTCAAGGCCAAAAGATTGCAAGGCCGAACTCCATTTGGTCGACAAATTCATGTCGATCAGGATCTTCACGCGGCGACCGGCTCGGATTCCCGGTCCTCCACCTTCCAAGCGGCGTAGCGCAATGCCTGCAGGATGTCTTCCCTTTCCAGATAGGGATAGTCTTCGAGCAGCTCCTCCACGGTATGTCCAGCCCCAATCTGGCCGACAATCATACCAACGGTGACTCGCATGCCCCGAATGCACGCCTTCCCCGCCATCACACCCGCCGTGCGGGTAATCCGGTCGTATTCAGCCAACCGCCCAACCATAGTCGTGTCTCCATCCACATCCTAGCAGGAAACAGATCACCCGCGAGGCACGTTGGGAACCGTCCGAGCAATCTGCGATCGGCGCTTCGCAAACGTAGATCCGCAACGCTAAAGAGCTGCCAGCCCCAAACTGATCATCAGAGCCCGGTTAGCGCATGGTTCCCGCGTCGACCGCCCCCAGCCGCTTGACCAATCGCTCCCGCTCAATAGCCGAAACGGAGGGATTCGGATACGGCTGAACCCTCCTTCGCCAGACCGATGGCGTCGTAGCGGCACCGTTGACGCATCCATGCGTCATCCGTGCGGGTCTTTCAGTGTTTGGCGTACTCTTCGAGGTGCTTCAGGCGGGCGTCCAAGACTTCCTCCACGCGGCGGAGTTCGGCCCGCCAAAGGTCGCGCATATCGTCGAAACGCTTGTTGATGCCGTCGAATTTGGCATCGAACTTGTTGTTGACGGCGTCGAACTTGGCGTTGATGTAGCCGACCAGAAGACCGATGAGGATGGCGTTGAAGAGCATCGGGACGCCGATGGCAAGGTAGAGCTGTTGGTTGGTCATAGAGTCCTTCCGGGGCACCCGAAACGAATTTCCGGTACTCCCATGATAATTCAAAAACTGGCGAAAACAGGTGGCGTTGCTTTTGAGGCCCCCAACTGGCCTTCCGTCGTTCTTGTTTCCAAACCCATTGGCTTGCGGATCTGTTGGGAGGCCGATTGCTCCCGATCCGAGTTCATCGCCCGCGAGAATCGCGCCAAAATCCAAGTCCTGTGCAAGGACGGTAAAGCCGTTCGCGGCGGCATAGTCCACTATTTCGACATCCGGCGCATTGACCGCGCCCACCTCGGATCAGTGTACGGATTCAAGGCCAAATTCATGTCGATCAGGAAACAGGTCACCCCCGAGGCCCTTGGGAACCGTCCGCGCAATCTGGGATCGGCGCTTCGCGAACGGAGAGCCGCAACGCTAAAGACCTGCCAGGCCCAAACTAATCATCAGAGCCCGGTCCACTTGGCGCATGGTTCCCTCGTGGACCGCCCCCAGCCGCTTGACCAATCGCTCCCGGTCAATCGATCGGATCTGTCCCAAATGGATTGCGGAGGGAACCGACAGCCCCGTTCCCGGTTTCGGGAGGATTGGCACGGCCACCGGATGCCAGGCCAAGTTCGACGTGATCGCGGCAACAATGGTGATCGGGCTCCGCGCATTGCCGATGTCGTTCTGGACCACGATTCGCTGGCCGGGTTTTCTGGATCTCGTGGCCGCGAGTCGGGTCGAAGTCAACGGGGTAGATCTCGCCCCGCAAGGGCGTGGTCAGTTCGCTTCCAACGGGGCAACACGGGTCCAGGCCTCTTCGTCCAACGGGAACCAGTCGGACGCAATCGCCAAGTCCGAAGCTGCGTGTGCCGCATATCCTTCCTCAAGCTGCTCCCGAAGGCTTTCGCGACCGCCGGCCTCGACGAAACGCAGCACGGCAGCATCAATGAAGCGACTGCGGTTGCCCTTCGTCGTCACGCGGTCCAGCAGTGCGATTGTCCCCTCGGGAAGGAATACATTGATTCGTTTGTTCACATTCGCAGAATACGCACGCTCCGCGTGTATGTCAACCGCGCGCGTCAACCTATGGTCCTCCACCACCCCCCGCTACGGCAGGTTTGCCTTCGCCATCAACGCCCGGAACCGCGGATCGTCGCGCAAACCGTCAAAGCGGATGTCGGACCCGACGAGCCTGAAGTCGGCCTCCCGGTCGCTGTAGCCTCGTTGCAACAGCGACAGCGCCCGGTCCTTGTCCCCGAGCGCCAAGTAAGCTGCCGCCATATCGACGGAAACGCCCATCCGACCGGTCGACTCGATCCGCGCCAACAGCACCTCGGCCTCGCGGCGGTGCCCCCCCTTGGCCAGCGCGCATGCGCGCATGGCACGGTTGGCCCAGAACCACATGGCGACGGATTCCGAAGACGGGCTCGCCGCCACACCGTTGGTGGCCGCGATGGCATCCTCAGTGCGGCCGAGACCCATCAGGGCGCCTGCGCGGAACATACTCGTGATCACTGCGAAGGCCTCGATGGCCTCTGGAGCCTTCTCCTTGGGGGCCGCCGGCAACAACGCAAGAACCAAATTGTAACGACGGGCCATGACCAGGACGTAGACCAGGTGGAATCGGCTGACGTAATAGTCCGGTTCCAGATCGATCGACCTCTTGGCTTCGATGACGGCTTCCTCATAACGGCGGAGCGGCAGCAGGACCTGCTGCGAAAACAGGTCATGAATCTCGGCATTGCGGGGATCGAGCCGGATAGCCTCCCGGAACTGCGCCTCCGCATCCGTCCAGTTGAAATCATTCGCCGCTAGCGCGACACCCAATGCGGCATGGGCCTCTCCAAGGCCGGGATCGAGTTCCACCGCGCGCCGTGCCTCCAACTTTGCCCGCGGCAGCAGACCCGCCCCCACCTGAATCCTGGTTGCTACGATTTGCTCATAAAGCTCCGCGATTGCGGCATGGGCGAGGGCGTAGTCAGGGTCCTTCGTCACAGCCTCGCGGAAGTATTCCACCGCTTCCTCCAGATTCTGCTCGCTGCGCCGGTGTGACAAACTCAGCCCACGGAGGTAGAGCTCATAGGCTGCGGGAGACGGGGCGTGCACGGCGGAACGGGGCGAGCCGGGCGCGAGCCGCGCCTGAACGTCGCTCACCAGCGCCGCCTCCAGATCCGCCAGTTCCGTTTTCTGCCTCTGATAACGGCGGGACCAGCGGCGCTCGCCGGTCGAAACATCCACCAGCTCAACCGCCAGCTCCAGTTCCGCCCCCCGTCGGCTCAACCTTCCCGTCAGGTACGAGCGCGTGTGGAGATCGTTGCCCACTTGCCTCGCGTCGGATTGCGGCCCCCGGAACTTGCGGCAGGCGTTCCAGGAGGCCATGTTGAGCGCGGGCAAGTGAGCCAGGCTCTTCTGGAGGGATCCGGGGAGGTCGTCCGCCACGTACGCGAGGTCCGGATCCCCCGTGTCATTGGCGAACGGAAGAATGGCAATGTCGGATTTCGGAATCACCAGCCACCACCCGAAAGCGGCGCAGAACGAGAGCACCACGGCGGCGAACGCCAAGCCGAGGATCTTCCAGCCCGACAGCTTCCCCGTCGACAACAGTTTGCTTGCCGTGGCCGCGCACAGGGCTGCGGAGGTGGGGAAGCGCGCGGCAGGGTCGACGCTGAGGCTTCTTTGCACCGCCGAAGCCCAAGGCTCCCCAATTTGCTTCAACTCGGCGCGGGCACCCACGCTCAAGGCTCCGGTGACCGGGTTGAAGATCGAACGGGGTTCCAGACCGGTGAACATCTGCGCCATCACGAAGCCCAATGCCCACTGGTCTGCCGCCGGGCTGGGCGGACCTCCCGCGAGGCTCTCCGGGGCAAGGTAGGCCGGAGTGCCACCCGATACCGGGGTGCTCCCGGCTTCCTGCGTCGATGACGATAACCCGAAGTCCATCACAACTGCGTGGGGTTTCGAATCCTTCACCGTCAGCATGATGTTGGCGGGCTTCAGATCACCGTGGATCACTCCCGAGGAATTCAGGGTGGCGAGAGCCCAGGTAATCTGTCCCGCCAGCAGCTTCGCTTCGCCAACCGGGAGTCGCGAGTCCCGGCCAAGGCGTTCGGCCAAGGTCTCGCCGACAAACAACTCCATCGTGAGAAAAAGCAGGGAGATGCCCGACACCGAATCCGCCGGACATTCGACCACGTCGTAGAGGCGGCAAATGTGCGGGTCGGTGACGAGTCGGGCCATCCGGAGTTCGTCGATGAGATGACTGCGCGCCTCGGGATGGGCGATGAAACCCGGGTGGATGACCTTTATGGCGATGGTCGAGCCCACCAGGGTGTCCTCGGCGGCGAAGACCTGGCCCATGCCGCCTTCGCCGAGGAGGGCGGCGAGTCGGAACCGTCCGGCGAGGACGTCCCCAACTCTGATGGGGGCGCTACCGACGGAGGCGACACTAACGGAGGCGACGCTAACGGAGGCGACGCTAACGGAGGCGACGCTAACGGAGGCGACGCTAACGGAGGCGACGCTAACG
>CAIYDY010000455.1 GCA_903925015.1 uncultured Acidobacteriia bacterium | reverse complement strand
GGCCTGGGCCCGTGGCTGGCCGTCGGTGTATTGCGCCGGAGCCCGCGTAGAACACCGCCACCGAGCGACAACATCCCGTTTTTTTACGCCGCGGCAGTTGGATTTTTTCGTCGAACGCAACTATCTGAGGTTTCTGATCCACGCCATCGGTTCGCCAACGCTCTTTGACACGCTTTGGATGGACGCAGTCCGCAGACTGCAGTTGCTGGCCTCCAACGGCAGCGAAGCAGCACTCGACGCACTGCGGGACATCCCGAGCATCGGAGCCCGTCCACCCCGAAGCGCGGGACAGCTAACCGACGACGAGATTCTCGCCCTCGGCAACGGCGATCTGGCGGCGTTTCCCGGGATGGCACCGAAGGATCGACGCAAGGTGCTGATCGCCAGTCCCTGCATTCCGTTTCCCCTCTCCCATGGTGGCGCGGTTCGCATCTACAACCTGATGCGGGAGGCGGCCAAGACCTCCGACCTCATCCTAGTTGCATTCTGCGATGAGTTGGCACCGCCGCCCGCCGAGATTCTCGATTTGTGCGTGGAGGTTGTCATGGTTCGTCGCCACCGCAACCACTACAAACGGGACACGGCACGACCAGACGTGGTCGAGGAGTTCGAATCCGCCACTTTCCGCGCTTGCCTGAAACAGACAGCGCACCGCTGGAAGCCTTCGGTGGTGCAGTTGGAATTCACTTGGATGGCGCATTATTCCGGGCGGTACGGCAGGGCGAAGACCATCCTGGTGGAGCACGACATCACCTTCGACCTTCAAAAACAGTTGCTCGCGACCAGCACCGAATCGGGTGCGTCCCGATGGGAACTGGAGCAACAGGCAGGGAAATGGGAGCGGTTCGAGACTGCGGCCTGGCCGGCTGTCGACTGCGTAGCAGTCATGTCGGCCAAAGACTCCGATGCATTGCTTGGCGCAAGATCGAGTGAAATCCTTCCAAACGGGGTGGATTGTGATCGCTTTACGCCTTCGAACACGCCGCCGGAACCTCGCAGGCTACTCTTCATCGGATCATTCGCCCATCTTCCCAATCTTTTGGCACTGGAGTTCTTCCTGAAACATGTTTGGCCCAAGCTGGGGCAGGGCTACACGCTGCATATAATTGCCGGGCGGACTCCGGAGTACTTCCTCGAGTTCTACCGCTACCGCATACAAGTGGAGCTGGATGCACCGGGCATCGAGCTGGAGGGATTTGTCTCCGACGTGCGCCCGGCATACCGGCGCGCCGAGATTGTCCTTGCGCCGCTGACAGCCTCGGCCGGCACCAACATCAAGATTCTGGAAGCGATGGCGATGGGAAAGGCCGTGGTTTCCACCCGCGCCGGGATCAACGGCCTGGATCTGGAACACGGTGTCGATGTGTTTGTGGCCGACACTGCCGACCAAATGGCGTCGCTGATCCGCGACTACCGGCCCGGAATCGAGATCCGCGCGAGGCAAAAGGCGTTGGAGTTCGACTGGCGCACGATAGGTGAGCTACAAGCTGCACTTTATGATCGGCTAGATTGGAAATGATGGAAACGACCTTGCCGGAACAGAGCACGTGGAAGACGGTGTCGAGCTGGACAGCCGCGATTATCGTAGCAATTTTCTTCCTTGCAGCAGGGCTGTGGAAAATTACAGACCCGCAGGGCGCGGCCGTGAAGCTCGCCCAGGCGAAAGTGCCGGAATCGTTGAGCCTCGCGGGTGCGGTTGGCTTCGGAATTGCCGAGACATTGGCCGGCGTCATGCTGTTGGTGCCTGGATTCCGACGGTGGGGAGCGATCATCACCAGTCTGCTGCTCTGCGCGTTCATAATTTTCATCGGAATCCACTATACGGAACTGCGCGGGGCCGATTGCTCATGCTTTCCATGGCTGAAGCGAGCCGTAGGACCGGGATTCTTCGCCGGGGATGGCGCGTTGTTGCTCCTGGCGATCATCGCCGGCATTTGGGGGCGAGCCTCCAGCGGATTCCGTTCCGCGCTGGCGGTGCTCGGAGCTGTGGTTGTATTCGCAGGAGTGTCCTTTGGAATCAATGCGACCCGGCACACGGGCACCAAGGCTCCGGTGACACTGACAACGATGGACGGCAAGTCCATACCGATCAGCGAGGGCAAGGTATTCGTCTATTTCTTCAACCCCCAGTGCATGCACTGCTTGGAAGCAGGACGAAAGCTGGCCGCAATGAAGTGGGGCGATACCAAGTTTATCGGTATCCCGACCGAGAACCCCCAATTCGGCGGGTGGTTCATGGGCAAGGCCGGGCTGACCGGACTTGGGCCCGTCGCCAGGGAGGTTGAATCCATGAAGAAGCTTTTCCCGTTCGACCTGCCCCCGGCGGGCGTCGCCATCGAAAACGGCTATTCGAAGGCAATCCTCCTGCAGTTTGAAGACAAGGAGCCAGCGGCTACGCTCACACGCCTGGGCTTTGCGCACTAAGGCAGAATGGCCACAAACTTGCCCCGGTGAAAGCAGCGCAACTTTGCAGAGCAACCCTGACGGAGCACACAATATGACATTCAAACGTAATTCCATGAAGGCTCTCCCCGTACTTCTATTCCTCGCTGTACCGGCCATGGCTGCCCCCAGATTGGGTCTGTCTGCTACAACCGTGGGTCCGATCAACACATTGCGCGGCGGCAACGGTCCGAGCCAGACTGTGCAGGCCTACAATTTGGGTGACGGAACGCTCAGTCTGACAGCAACTTCCTCGGCCCCGTGGCTCTCGGCAACTATCGGGGCCCGGG
>CAIYDY010000454.1 GCA_903925015.1 uncultured Acidobacteriia bacterium | reverse complement strand
GAAGGCCCCACGGCTCCCATCAAGGACACCCAGAACCGCACCAAGATCGGTGCCAGCGCAACAGCCAAGATCAGCCGCAAGGACTTCGGCATCCGCTACAACCCGATCATGGAAACCGGCGGTGTAGCGCTCAGCGACGAGGTCTCCATCGTCCTCGGCGGGGAGTCGGTATCGCACTATGACGCGGCCGGTCAAAACTGGAAATACACGAACGGTAGGGACTGGTCCGATGCCGTGAACAACTCGAGAACAAACAAAGCCAAAACGGCAGCCACAGTGCGCATCCAAACGGGTGCGTGGGTCAATTTCGTCAGGAGACCCGCGTACTCCTCGGCCAGCGCGACTATCAAGGCCCCCGCTGCCATCCCCAGTTGGACCGGAGTCAGCACCATGGCACCATCCAATCCTCTGAACATCGATTCCACCACAAACAAGGACGCGGCGAGCGTCTTCGCGCGGAAGAAGACCCAGCCGACGTTTACGACGAGGAATGTCAGCGCAACCAGCGGAACACGGATCCAGCCCTTCCGCACTCCCCTGCCCCACACGATACGCTCCACCGCCAGAACCGCACCGTGGAAGCCACCCCAGATCACAAAATTCCAGCTGGCCCCGTGCCACAGGCCGCCCAGTAGCATCGTCGCCATGAGGTTGGCGTAGGTCCGCACGGCTCCGCGCTTGTTGCCGCCGAGACCGATATAGATGTAGTCCCGCAACCACCCGGAGAGGGTCATGTGCCAGCGGCGCCAGAACTCGGTCACCGATGCCGACAGGTAGGGTCGCCGGAAGTTCTCGGGGAAATGAAATCCGAACAAGAGGGCAACGCCGATGGCGATGTCGGTGTAGCCGGAGAAGTCGAAGAATATTTGAAGGCCGAAAGCGATGGTGCCGGTCCATGCAGGAATGCCGCCGGGCATGCCCTGGGGGTTGACGAAGTAGCGGTCGGCGGCCGAGGCAAACTGGTCGGCGAAAACCAATTTCTTAATCAGGCCGGTCAGTATCATCGAGCAACCGTGCCGCCACTCGGCAGCAGTGGGCTGGGTCCAGTTGAAGTAGTCGAGAAAGAACTCGCGGGCGCGCACGATCGGACCCGCCACCAACTGCGGGAAGAAAGCCACAAACAGGGCATAGTCCACGTAGCTGGTGATGGCTGGCTGCTCGCCCCGGTAGACGTCGATGACGTACGAAATGCTCTGGAACGTATGGAAACTGATGCCGAGGGGAAGGATGATGTTCAGCGGAACAACCTTCATTCCTGGATGCAGAAGGTTCAGCCAGGTTTCCCGGAAGAAATTGGCGTACTTGAACCAGCCCAGCAACCCGATGTTGGCGGCGACGCTGACCAGCAACGCAAGTTTCCGGTGCCAGCCATGGCGATGGATGATCCACAGGGCAGCAAAGTAGTCGATTGTGACCAGGCCCAGAATGAGGACGACAAACTTGGGGTTCCACGCCATGTAGAAGTACAGGCTGGAGGCCAGCAGGAGGTAGCGGCGGGCCGGTTTTGGCAACACGTAAAACAAAGACAACACGACAGCCAGAAAGACTGCGAACTGCAGGGTGGTGAAAAGCACTCTATTTCACCCCCATCAATTCGGAAACCTTCAAACCCAGACGCTCGGAGAAGATGGGGCGGCCCTTGTGGTTCAGGTGGAGCCCGTCGGCGAACAGCTCGGGCTGCTCCAAGTCGTGGAACATTTCCCTTGGAAGGACGGTTACGTTGGGGCGACGACCCAATTCGGAAACGGACGTCGCGGGTGCCTTGGACTCGGGAGGCGGGATCGGGCCGCGTGGCAGTTCCAGCAACACCACCTTGGTCTTCGTCCCCGCATAGAGATCCACAATCTTGTTCAACCATTGACGGCGGTAGGCTGTCGCGGCACCGGTGGGCGGCACGGGATGGAACGCCGTCGCCATGGTGCCCGCGACGCTGTTGCGCTGCCAATCCTTCGCGACGGAGGGGAACGATAGAGCGTGGGTCGTGGGCTCCATGGAGAGTCCGACCAAGTCCTCGGGCTTGCCATCGTAACCATCAATGTAGCCATGGCCACGGTTGCGCCAATCCCTGGCTGCATCCAAACGCTTCCCCGGGGCGGAAAGCAAATCCACCAGGTCGCGGCGCATGGGAATTCCCTTGAACAAGCAGCCGGACCAGGCATCGCGACGAACATCGGGGTCGGGATGGCTGTCGGCAAACTCCGCGCAATCCGTTAGGCGGAGCTGGCTGGCGACGTAGAAAAGATCGGTGGGGCGGTCGCGGAGATCCTCGGTCCGGTCAATATCCTCGTACCGGTCGATTCCGAGGACGACGGTACGGAAGCGGGTTCTGTCCGGATCCCCCTCGCGCAACAGGTAGTACCAAGTCCTGGGAGAGGAGCCCGGGACGCCAATGTTCCAGAAATGCAAACGACCGCCGGAAGCGAGCCCGGCCCTTCTGGCGGAGAATCCCTCGGCAATCCTGGAATCGCCGGCGACCCCCACTTCCGGTACGTTCGCCGGCAATTCGTGCTGCAACCAGAAAACTTGGAATGTCAATTGGCCAGCGGAGGACTCCGGCTGGACATATTTGAAATACAAGCCGGAGCGGAAAACGGCACTCTCGGAAACGAAAAAAATCAGGACGGTCACCAACGACCACACAATGGCAGCCCGCAGGGTTTCGCCTGTGGCTGGGCCGCTCCGCAGAGCCGATCCAACCTTGGAGGCCAGCCTTACGATACGATCCAGCAAAGCCGCGGCAAACCCGAAAATCGCGGACGCCGTGGCACCGTAGGTACGCGCCCGCTCCGCGCGCCGACGGCCAGCCTCCGAATCCCTGAGCCAACGCAGAAGCTCCTGCCGGTCATTCACCGACAGCGTTTCCACCAGCCCACGGATTCCTGCCAAATCCATCCTGCGGTCAGATCTCCAAAATGACCGGGGTGATCAGCGGTCGTCGCTGCGTTTCGCGGTTGATAAAACGCTTCAGATCGTTGCGGATCTTTTCCTTGATGACGCCGGGATCGCCCTTTTCCTCGGCGCTGGAGCCTTCCAAGGTACGAGCGACCACTTCGCGGGCCGTGCGCATGAAGTCCGCGTCGCCCTCGAGCGCAAACCCGCGGCTGACGATCTCGGAGGTTTCAATCCGTCCGGTGCTCTTGTTGATCGCCAAGATCGGCAGGACGATTCCATCCTCGGAAATCAACCGGCGGTCCCGAATCACCATGTCGCCGACAACTTCTCCAACGGCACCGGAATCGATGCAAACGCGTCCAACCGTAACGCGGCCGGCCTTGCGGGCCCCGCGCTTGTCGAACTCCAGCACATCGCCGGTTTCCATGATGAAGCATTCTTCCAGACCGATGCCGCGCAAGTGCGAGGCGAGCCGGACGTGCTTCGCCATTTGCCGGTACTCGCCGTGCACGGGCACGAAGTAGCGGGGGCGGACCAGATTCAGGACGAGGCGCAATTCCTCCATCGACCCATGGCCGGAAACGTGGAGCGGCGGATTCATGCTGCCGTACATCACGTCGGCCCCGCGTTTGGAGAGGTGGTCGATCATCCGGAAAATGGTCTTCTCGTTGCCGGGGATGATGCGGGAACTGAGGACGACGGTGTCGCCGGGGTGGATCGAAATGTTCTTGTGGCTGTCGACGGCAACACGGGAAAGGGCCGACATCGGCTCTCCCTGGGTACCGGAGATCAGCACTGTGACCTTGGACTTCTTGGTTGCCGCCACATCCTGCGGGCGGATCAGAACCCCGTCGGGGATGCTGAGGAGTCCGTGCCGGTGCGCGATCTCGGTGACCGAGATCATGCTGCGGCCGATTAAGGCAACCTTGCGGCCGAAGTCGCGGGAGAGGTCGAGGATCAGTTGCAGGCGGTGGATCGAGGAACTGAAGCAGGAGACGAAGAGCCGGTTCTCTGCGCGGTTGAATACGTCTTCCAGCCGAGGACGCACTGCGCGTTCGGAATCGGAATAGCCTGGACGGTCGGCATTGGTGGAATCCGATAGGAGCAGCAAAACCCCGCGCTTGCCGTAGTCGGCGAGCGTGTGGAGATCGAACATCTCGTTGTCAATCGGGGTGGGATCGACCTTGAAGTCGCCGGTATGGATGATGACACCGAGCGGGGTCGTGATCGCCATGGCGACGCAGCTCACAATGGAGTGCGTGACATGGATGAACTCGACGGAGAAGGGACCGATCTTGACGATGTCCTTGGGCTTGACGGGCTTGACAGTCGGGGTATCGACGTCGTACTCCTCCAAACGCCGCTCCACCAGGGAGAGCGTGAAGGGGGTGCCGTAGACGGGCACGTCGAACTCTTCGAGGAAGAATGCGACCGCTCCGATGTGGTCTTCGTGGCCGTGGGTGAGGAGCAACGCGCGCACGTGCTGGCGGTTGTCCTTGAGATAGGTGAGATCCGGGGTGACGATATCGACACCGAGCAGGTCGTCCTCCGGGAACATCATTCCGGCGTCGATCACGATGATGTCGTCGCCATAGCGAATCGCCATCATGTGCATTCCGAACTCGCCGAGGCCGCCGAGCGGGACGACTTGCAGTTTCTTATCTGTCATGTTTTGCAACGGAGTAGGGCAAAGTTGATTCTATCCTGTTACAAACGACGAAAAGGGAAAACGCATCGCAGGGGGAAGTGGAGCCAAACGGAAGTGAACACATCGGCCCGCTTCCAAGCACTGGAGCCGGGCCGATTTTGCTTCCACCGTTCCAATAGCCGCCGGACTACACGTGGGAACGGCGGCGGGTCACGAGGCCGAACAGACCGAGCACCCCCGATGCCGCCATCAGAACGGAACTCGGTTCCGGAGTGCCGGCCGTCCCAACTACAGACCCGCGACTAGTCACGGCGTCGGCAGTATCGAATCTGTCGCAACCCGAATTCGCGCAGGTCCCGGAGTAAACGGCTTGGATTGCAACCGTCCCGCCGTCGTTGGTCATCACGTCCGCCAGGACGATCGCCGCGAAGCCAAGGCCCGTGAGGTCCGGCCCGCCTGCGGCAACCACTTGCAAGTTGGATTGCCCCGCAAAAACTACGCCAGTGAGCAAACCGTTGTTGCCGGTAATGCTGACAGAACTGAATGTATTGGTATCGGCATCATAGACAAATGAGCCGGTGAGGCCGGTCAGCGGACCTCCGTAGTTAAAGTCGGTGTCAAAGTCGACGCCGACCAAGGTCCAGTTGACGGCAGCTGCCGAAAGATTTCCCGCAAAGGCAAGCGCTGCGAGTGCGAACACAATTCCACGTATCTTCAAATTCATCCTCCATGCATCGCCGAATCCTGGATGGTCGGCCAAGCGTCCCTCCAATCTATCAACTCGCGCATACAACCGACGGATAAGGCCAGTTACCGGGAGGGAAAACGCATCGCGGAGACGTGGTCCGGCATCAAAAGGTCATGTCCGAGACCGCCGAACTGCACCCACTGATAGCAACCCGCTGGAGCCCGCGAGGATTCACCGATCGGAAAATTGACCCCGCGACATTGAGCAGTTTGTTCGAGGCAGCACGCTGGTCCGCATCCTGCTTCAACGAGCAACCATGGCGGTTTGTGGTGGCCACAAAGGACCAAGCCGGGGAATTCCAGAAGATTCTGGACGTACTTGTGCCACAGAACCAGGCTTGGGCCCGGACCGCCTGGGCAATCGGCGTAACAGCGGCCAAGAAGACCTTCACCCACAACGGCAAACCGAACTACTACGGAATGCACGACACCGGGGCGGGGTTGGCGGTTCTTGCGGTCCAAGCCACCGCGTTGGGCCTGCATGTCCATGCAATGGGCGGATTCGACCATGCAAAAGCCCGTGCGGACTTCGGCGTTCCGGCAGATTTTGAGATGGGTGCTGCGTTCGCGATCGGCTATGTGGAAGGATCTCCGGAACCACCAACCACACGCACGCGGAAACCTCTGGCAGAAATGGTCTTCGGAACCGAATGGGGCACTGTCGCGGCCGGGATCGGCGAATAGCGCTTCACGGAGCAGGATCGCCGTTCAATTGCTCGCTGGCAGATTCCAAAAGGTCCCGAAAGTCGAGCTTGGCGAAATGGGCCTTGCGGAGCTCCTGGAGCCTGATCTGGAATTGGTCGCCTTGGCCCATGAGGCGCATGGCCCTGCCGGCATGGACCAAGTACTCCACCGCGTCCTCGATTGAGATCACTCCGAGGGCATGCTCGGCAAGCGCAAGGAATACCCTTGAGGCATCGTCCGGGTGGGCAACAGCCCGCGCGACGGCCAGATCGGCCCACAAGCGACGGGAACAGCCATTTTCGGTGGCTTCGTGCCACGCTTCCTCATGAAGCCCCTCGGACACAAGGATCTCCACCAGAATGGACTGGTCCTGGGCAGGGTCTCGCCACTGGATCCGGGGAATTTTCCGGACGGGAGAGACCGCTGCGATCCGGGTCTTGAGCAACGCCAGAGCCTTCCCCCTCCACGCTTCCCAGCTCCCGTTGGCCTCCGACTGCAACTGCACATCACGGAAGGCCGCCAAGCTAGGGGTCCGGACAAACCCGGACCACGACAATGCGATTGCGTCTCCGACCCGACCAAGCCGCTGGTACTCCTCCTTGGCAAATTCGGCCAAGCCAGCGTCATCGGCAGACTTGAAGGCGGCGAGGCCCCGTTCGGCCCAGGAAAGTGCGTCCTGGTGCCTACCAGCCGCGCGCAACAACGAGGCAATTTTCCAATACCGAAATGGCGCGGACAGGTCCCGCCGCATCACTTCAACCGATTTGTCCAAATCGCCTTCGGCCCGCGCGATGGATTCCATGATGGGCGCGATCTTGTAATACTCCCTGTCGACCATTCTGTCCCGTTTCGCGGAATCGGGATATTTGGCCCAGACCTGTTCGGCAAGCGCACGATAGGACTTGAGACCCTCGGGCCCAAGGATGTAGGCGTAACGCTCCCCACCGTTTTGGAAGACTTCCCTTCCACCCTCCAACTCGGCGCGAAACAGGCGGCCGGCGAAATCGGAGGGATCGGGCGGGGCTTCCAGGCAGGCCCGGTGGTGGATATCCTCGAGTCGGTCGCGAAGAATACTGAAGTGGCTGTCGGTATCGTCCACGCGCGGCCGCACCTCGACCAGCAATTCCAAGGCACTCTCGCAAATACCGATGACAGCGGCCGGGCTGCCCTGCTCCAACATCCGTTCGACTTCGTTCACGGCCGTGTTGACACCCTTCGCCCACTTCGGCATCTCGCGGCGGGTTAGATACCTGCGCAAGCTGATGGACTTCTTGAAGGCTTGGGCCATAGCCGCCGCCCCCGCTTGGGGACTGGAGCGACTGGAGATGAAACGCACGAGGCGATCCCGGATACCCGTGTCGGCATCAGCCCATTCCAGCATGAGGCGGACCAGTTCCCGCTGATCCTCCTGTTGTAGGATCGCAGGCGCGTCAGCCAATGTCAGCGGCTTGGACGCCCCGCGTTTGGATTTGCGGCCTTGCGCGAGCCAACCGACTGCCACGGCGGCACAGTGCTTGCAGAAATCGCCCTGTTCACCTTCGGGACAGTCGCAGGAGTAGTCGAGCATGCCGTCCTCGGCAGACAACTCGACCGTATGGCGCTGGTTACCCCGCACCACGGCTCGGATACGCCCGGAGCGCTCCACCAGCCGCTCGACGTGGCCGTAGGCAAAGTAGTCCAGGCCCTGGCTATATCCTGGCTCCTTGGCCAAACGACGCACGACAGCGTCATTCAGAACTCCCGCCAAGGGTGATTTTTCCATTGCCACGATCTTAGGGGTGCAACATCGAACGGACTTCACCGAGAAAGTCGGTTCCCGCTTGGCCAGCCTCACCGATGGCGAAATCCGGTGGTAGATGCAGAAGCCGGACATCGGGGCTGCTCATACGGAACGCGACCATGGCCGCAGCACCTGTCGGCAGCTCTTCGATTCCCGCGCCGCAGATAACCAAGTCCGGGCGCATGACCTTCGCCAGGGTCATCGCTTCCCCCAAGTACCGCGACGTCAACAGCTCGTACCCGGCACCCTTCAGAAGGGCTCCCAAATAGGCGAGGATCTCGCGGGAGGTGCCGACGCACAGGATTCTATTTTGGCATGGCCCGTGCGATGCCATATTTGCACGGGGACCTGAGGAGAAAGCGTCCAACCCCTCTCGCTCGGTCATGTAGGCGGAGAACACGGTCAGCAGGTTGGTGATGTGGAGGACGCGGAACACGTTCTTGGGAATCTCGGTGAGCTTCAGATCACCGCCATTGGCCCGCAACGCGCCCAGCGTGCGGATCAAAGTTCCCAAGCCGAAGCTGTCGAGATGTTCGACCCCGGCAAGGTTCAGAACGATCTTCTTTCGCAGCAGACCCTGCTTGTCCAATTCCGATTGCAGCGCATCGGCATCCGGACCCAGTACTATGCGTCCCCGGCAGCGGAACACCGCGACGTCGTCGATCAGTTTTATCTCAAATGTAAGCGGCATGTGGTGGACCGAAACGCCCATTATAAGCGGGGGACGGTTGAAACGAAAAAAGGCGGGCCGCAGCTGTTACGCCACGGCCCGCCTTTTTGTTTTTGTATCCTCCGCTTAGAACGAAACGCGCAGTTGGAATTGCACGTGGCGCTCGGTACCGACGTTGGCACCGGTCACCTTGCCGAAGAGGCCGTTTCCGTTGACCGCGGGAGAGGTCCCGTTGGCACCGGCAGCGATCTTGGCATCGCCAATCGAACCGTCAGGGAAGCTGAACTGGGGCGTGTTGGCCAAGTTGATTGCTTCCGCGCGGAACTGCATCTTAAAGCGCTCGGTGACCGCCACATCCTTCACCATCGAGAAGTCCATGGTGCGGGTGGGCGGACCGGTCAGAGCCTGCAGACCCAAGGTACCCTGCGTGTAAACGCCGGTTGCCGAGTTCTGGTAGGCCGGGAGGTAACCGGAGGTGTCGAACCACTGGCCGTTGGTGCCGGGGCTACGACCGCCAGCCGGGGCTGCGTTCGGGCTCGTTCCCGAGTAGACGCCGAGGCAGCGACCCCAGTTGCCGATGCAACCGGTGCCGTTGATGCCGAAGGGCTGGCCGGTGCGGAGCGACAGGATGCCGTTCATGTGCCAGTTGCCAACGATCATGTCGGCGGCCTTGTTCATGTTGCCGAAGTACTTCTTACCCTTGCCGAGCGGCACATCGTAGTTGAACGAGGTGGTCAGGTTGTGGCGGATGTCCCACGCAGCGGTCGAGTAGGCCGTGGCGTAGTTGGTCGGGTCGGTCGGTCCGAAGTTGCTCGAACCGGACAGCGGGGTGCCGCTGTTGGCCAGAGCATGGCTCCAAACATACGAGGTCATGAACTGCAGACCGTCGGAGTACCGCTTTTCCAACTTCATCGAACCAGCGGCGTAGTTGCCATAGCCGAAGGTCGAGGTCATGGACAAGCCGGAACCGATGATGCCGGTGCCAGCCGGGCCACGGACGATGCGGGTGTTATCGCAGCTCAGCGTTGTGGTGTTGTTGGTGCCGAGGTTCGGGCACGGATCCGAGTTCCACAGGATCAACTGGTGCGACTGGTGGTTGCCTTCGTAGCCGAGTTCCAAGGACATGTTGCCCGGGAGTTCGCGCTGCACGATGACATTCCACTTTTGGACCAGCGGATTGCGGAAATCGTTCTGCACACCGCGGAACGAAACCGGGGCGGGCAGGGTGAACACGTTGGTCGGATATCCGCCGGTGAGACCGTTCGGGAAGTAGTTGCAGCTCACGCCGCCAGCGACGCACTTGGGATCGCCAACACCGAGGAAGCCGGAAACACCTGCACCGCGGACCAAGTTGACCGTTTCGTTGAACGGCACGCCTTCACCACGGTTCGGGCTACCGCCCTGGTTCTCTTCGCCGCCGTAGAACATACCGTAGCCGACGCGAACAACCGTCTTGTTGGCAATCTGGTATGCCGCACCGAAACGCGGACCGAAGTCGAACTTGTCCCACGGGATCAGCGTGCTGGGAACGGTGCCACGAACGACCTTCACGGTCGGGAATGCGGTGGCAAAGTTCGGAGGCAGGGGCAGATCCTGGTTGCGGCCCTTCGGGATGTAGAGGGTCAGGCTATCGAGATCGAAATTCGCCTGGCGACCGAAACGCTCGTCGATGGGCGACCACAGTTCGTAGCGGAGACCGAGGTTCAGGGTCAACTTCGGAGTCACCTTCCAGTCGTCCTGGGCATAGAAGCCATAGGCGACCTTCTGGGACGAGATGAAGTTGGTGGTGGAGATGTTGCCGCTGTCGAGCTGGCCCAAGAGGGCCGACGCGACCGCATCACCGGTCTGGCTGGAGTTGGTCGGGAACGCCGACTGGTTGCCACTGTAACCGATGTTGCCGTGCGGGTCGGGGACCTGGAAGAACGGGAACTTGATCGGACGGAACTCGCCGCCGAACTTGAACGAGTGCGAACCCTTGCTCAAAGCAACGTTTTGGATGAAGTCCCAAACGTTGTTGTATTCCTTGGTCGGAATCCAGTCGTTGGCACCGGTCTGTTGGTAGCCCGAGATCGAGATCTGGGGCAAGCCGCCGTTGTTGGCCGTTGCGCCGGTCGGATTGTAGCCGCCGATGCCGAACTGCGTGAAGAGGTCCTTGTCCGGATTGGCACCGAGACGCGAGGTCACCAAACGGGTGAAGCCAACGCGGGTTTCGGAAATCAGGGTCGGGGTCCACACACGGCTCCAGCTGATCTGGGCGTTGCGGGAGAGATCCGTTTCCTGTGCGCCGTTGAAATCGGCACCGTCGATGGCGATGGAAGCGCCGGAGAACGGCGAACCGCTGGTCTTGCCCGTGTTGGACCAGCTCATGGAACCGAAGATGGTGTCCTTGTCCGACATGCGGTAGTCGACGCGGGCGTCGCCTTGGTGGGTGGACTGGGAACCGGGAGAGACGAAGTAGAAATCGTTCACCGGAGTGTTGCCGGTGCGGATGGGCTGGTTCGTGGCCGGGTAGAGCTGCAGGATCTTGTTGAAAGCGGGATCGAAGCGGCTCGCGGGAACGATGTTGCCCGGGAACGAGGTGCGGGACAGCGGGGTCACGCCATCGGCCATATAGGTGGTCGACTTGGCGTCATAGATTGCGCCCTTGACCAGCGAGACCGGAAGGCCGGCTGCGTCGTTGACATTGACGGCGGGTCCGAGGAGGCTGGAGAAGTCGCCCTGCTTGAAGGCTGCGGTCGGGATCGTGAGGAAGCCCGAACGGCCGAGACCGGCCACGGAACCACCCGACGAGATGATCTTGGTGCCTTGGTAGTCGCCGAAGATGAAGAGCTTGTTCTTCTTGATCGGGCCACCGGCGGTTGCGCCGAACTGGTTCTGGATCACTGGACCGCGGCCGACGCCAGCAGTGTTGTTGTTCCAGGTGTTGGCGTTCAGATCACGGTTCTGCAGAATTTCAAACAAACTGCCGTGCAGCTGGTTGGTGCCCGACTTCAGGTTGACGTTGATAACGCCACCAGCCGCGCGACCGTATTCCGCGTTATAGCCGTTGGTGATGATGCTCATTTCGCCAATGGCTTCGACCGAGGGGCCAACGGCATAGGCGGTCTGGTTCAAAAAGTCGATGGTGTTGATGTTGTTGTCGACACCGTTCAACAGGAAGTTGTTCTGGCCGTTGGAGCGAACACCGTTGGCGGAGAAGCCACCGTTGTTGCCGTCGCGGGCACCCTGTTCGGCAGGAACGACGCCGGGCACGAGGCGTGCGAGGTAGGCGAAGTTGCGCTGGCCGCCGAGGGGCACATCGGTCAGGGTCTTGGAATTCAGAGCAGCACCCACCTGGGTGCTTTCGGTCTGCAGGATCGCACCTACTGCGGTGACTTCGACGGTCTGGCCGACGTCGCCAACGGTCAGGGCGATGTTGACACCGGTACGTTCGCCGGCGTTCAGAATGACGTCCTTCTGGGTGGCCTTCTTGAAGCCAGCGGCAGTAACAGTGACGTCGTAGTTGGAGGGCTTGAGGGCTGGACGGGTAAATTCACCGGCGCTGTTGGTGGTCAGTTCATAAACCTGGCCGGTGGCGCGCTCGGTGACGGTCACTTTGGCATTGGCGACTACGCCGCCGGAGGCGTCGGTCACGGTGCCGGTAATGGTTGCAAGATCGCGTTGCGCAAACACTGCGGACGCGGTAATCATGGCGATCAGGGCAATTCTGGGCCCTGTGAAGTTTCGAATCATTCGATGATCCCCCTTGCCCGCAGTTGCGGGAACATGGACTGTGTGAAATCTTATCACCTCTGGGCCGTCGAATCAACGGTTTGGATGGGCCCGATTCGCGTTGAAGAGGGCTCTGGACGCTATGGAATTTCGATATGGCATCTATGAATTTTGGAAGTCCAGGCCGAAAGTAGGGGCGGTATACTGGTCCCGCCAACATGCAATTCCGATTCCTCTCAGCACCGACGGGTTGGGCGCTACTCCCATTCGCTTTCCTGGTGGCGGGGGGGATGTGGCTGCAGGTGCCGGCCCAAGTCATTCCGTCGGTGCGGTTCGTGGATGTCGCCGCCGAGCGCGGCCTGACCGCGACCACCACTTTCGGCGGCTCGAAGCGCAAGGACTACATCCTTGAAAGTACTGGTACTGGGGCAGTTTTCTTCGATTTCGACGGCGACGGCCGCGAGGATATCTTCATCGCCAACGGCACCGTTCTGGACTCCAAGGCACCCCAACCCTCCCAGCTCTACCGCAACGATGGCACCGGACACTTTACCGATGTCGCACGGAAGGCCGGTCTCGCCAAGACAGGATGGGCCCAGGCGGCATGTGCCGGGGACCTGGATAACGACGGAAAACCCGACCTGTTGGTCACCTACTATGGAGGCAGTATCCTCTACCGGAATCTCGGAAATGGAAGATTCGAGGACGTAACGGCTCGGGCAGGGTTGGATGGCGGCAAAAAAAATATTTGGAATTCGGGCTGCGCACTGGTTGATTACGACCGGGACGGGCTGTTGGACATCGTCATCGGCAGTTATCTATCATTCGACATGGCGACCGCGCCGAAGCCTGGATCGGGGCGGGACTGCAATTGGAAGGGTCTGGCGGTCTGGTGCGGACCCCACGGAATGGAGGGTGGACTGCCTGTTCTGTACCACAACAACGGGGACGGCACGTTTACGGACGTATCGGCGAAGGCCGGCCTGCTGGCGGCTGGACGGCGGAACCAACTGGGGGTTGTAACGGCGGACTTCGACAACGATGGCTGGCCCGACATCTACATTGCGTGCGACCAGACACCAAGCCTCCTGTTCCGGAACAAACACGACGGGACCTTCGAGGAGATCGGGTCACCCGCCGGTGTCGCCTACAACTCCGATGGGCGGTTGCAGGCCGGAATGGGTGTGGCCGTCGCAGACTATGACGGGAACGGCTTTCTGGACATCGCTAAAACCAATTTCTCTGGCGACCGGCCCTCGCTGTTCCGCAACGAGGACGGCAAGTTCTTTGAGGATGTGTCGGAGCAGGCTGGATTGGGGAGGAACCAACTGCTCGGCTGGGGGATTGCGTTCCTCGACGTGGACGAGGACGGTTGGCCGGACTTGGTG
>CAIYDY010000453.1 GCA_903925015.1 uncultured Acidobacteriia bacterium | reverse complement strand
GGATTGCTCTCCAGCAGGGTCCGCTTCCGCTTCGCCAACCAATGCCATTTTGCGGTAATGTAGTTCTTCCGGTCGAGGAAGTTTCATCGAACGGGCTGTAGTGTCTTAACCGGTTGTCTCAGCCTTGGGGGCCAGTCCAACGAAACTCGAGGAGATTGGGCGCATGGCAGGCGGCTGGCGCAAAACCAGCGAACTGGTCCGGCCGTGAAACGTGTCGGAAATCGCTGGAACTCGCTCACGAGTTGGGAAAATCTGACCCTGGGTATGAAAGCTGATAAATGCGATCAACCGGTAGCGGTTCGCAGCGATACTGAAAACGGTCTATTCGCCTACCAAGTCCGCACTCGGACACGATGCCCGTACATCGACATGCGTCTTCCAGTTCGCGCTCCGGATCATTCGCTTCCAGACAGCGAGCGCAGCTACGGACTCGCCGTGTTTCGCGCCGAACTCGCGCAAAGCCCGTTCGCTCGCATCCTCACTCCACGCAACGGTACCAGCCCTGGACCGGCCTATGCAACCTTGGATTCGTTGGAGGGTCGACCTTGAGGGACAAGATTGACTGGATCACGTCGCCCGGGCCTTCTCCAGCTTCCAGAACCACCGGAAACACGCTATTCTGGTCGAGGTAGAAGTATGCCCGCCATCTTGGACGAAACAGCAAAGGGTACGACAATGCTGGAACAACTCCGCGTGCACTACGCCTTCACTTGCAGCGACGCCATCATGGCGGACGCCCTCGTGGAGCAGCCGGGGCTCTTCCCGCTGCTTCGGGAAGCTGTGGAACCTATGCGCCGGGACTTGACGCGGTTTCCATATCCGAAAATTCAGGCCCTGCAATCCGACGAGGGCACCATTCTGCGGGTCCTAGTCCAATTGCCATCCGGCCCGGAGCCGCCATCGGCCCGAATGCGGAGATTCAAGAACAACTGGTGGGTCAAGAATTGCCATCGGGCGGATGCCGGGCTCGTATTCGACTACGAGATTGCCGATGGCCTTTGATTGGCGGGAGTTCCTACTTCTCGCCCACCGTCTCCGGCACGCTGGAGCCCACAGTGAAGCCGACCAGAGAACCGCCGTCGGACGTGCCTACTACTACGCGTACAACGAGGCTCTCGCCGAAGGCCGGAAACTCGGATACAACCCGAATGCGCCGTCGAGACTCGGCGTCCACCGCCGGATGTGGCAGTGGTATTCGTCCTACCCGGATCCCCAAGTCGCGGCATTGGGGGAAATTGGTACTACCCTGCATGCGCGACGGATCGAAGCCGACTACTACGGTGACATGTCGGGCGATATCCGTTGGCAAGTCCAGCGCCAGCTTGAGGAGACCCGTGAGTTCGAAGTCCTCCTTGCTCGGGTAGCCAACCGACTTGAGCCGCCGCCTTTGAGATGACGGAAGAATTTCCGAACTCGACCGGGAATTGCCAGAGGAGCGTCACCTAGCTGACGCTGACAAACAACTCGTCCAAGCTGTTGGTCAACTGGATGTCTGCGGCATCGACAACCGCACCCGCTCCTAGCCGTAGGTGGCGATAGCGGAGATCGATATACTGGGATGGGACCCCCAATGAGCCAGGCATCTCTTGCCCAAGCTAGGCAAATCGCATCGAAGATGGCCGACGTCATCGTGGATGCAGCCCGGCCTAGGCGCGTGATCCTATTTGGGTCGCAATCGCGGGGGGATGCGGGCGTGGACAGCGATTTCGATTTGATGGTGGTCGAGGCAGCCCCTGCCGACCGGCACAAGGAAATGGTTCGCTTGAGACGATTGCTGCGCGCCTTCGAGGTTCCAATTGACGTGCTCGTCGTTAGCGAGGATAGGTTCGATTACTGGCGGGATACACCCGGGAACGTGTACTACGAGGCTGCGACCGACGGTTTGGTTCTCTACGAAGCCTGATGCTGTATGAAACGGCATGAACAGGCGCGATTGCTCCTCCACAACGCCCTTGAAGACCTTGCATTGGTGGACGCCGTGATGGATTTGGAGAACGTGACCGACGAAATCGTCGGATTCCACTGCCAGCAGGCGGCTGAAAAAAGCCTCGCATCGCACCAAGCCCCGACATTCCGCAGCAATTCACCATCCGCTGGGGTGACCGGATCGAAGCGGTTGGCCGAACCTAAGGCAAACCCCTTCCATGAATCTTGAACCGCGTTTACACAAAACTCTGCACACGCCCAACCAAAAGCAAGTTAGACCCGAAGACGTTTACACAGTTTCGCGGACACCACCGGGACGCGTCAGGCCGGACGAATAAGGGCATCCAAGTGCTACGCCAAACTGGCGAAACAGTTCGACATGATCGCGCACTGAATCCTGCTCACCGATGTGAGACCGCTCCACCAGTCTGCGAACTCATCGGTAAACTCCACTTCGACGGGCACACCTTCATCATAAATGGGATCGAAGTATTACGTCCAGCTTATTGTCTGTCTCGGTGGGCCGCGCACCCCGACACGCGCGATACTGGGACGAGTGTCCAGCCCCGCACTCTGCACCATCCACCAGCGACCCGGCGACGGCGGCATCGCCCGCGTGTCGTCCATGATTCTGCGGGTCATGCAGGATTTATCGGGTCCGCCGCCCCAAGTGGTCCAATTGTTTCGCCCCAACGCCACCACCGCATCCCCGGTTGACCGCCTGAAGTTCGCCGCCCGCCTCCTCGTGGGCCAAGCCTCCGGCAATTTCGACTGGCTCTTCTTCGACCACGTCGGCCCGGCCAGCATCCAGGGCCTGATCCCCGGCCCGGTCCGACGCCCCTACGGCGTGTTCCTCCACAGCCTCGAAGTCTGGCGCGAACTCAGCCCACTCCAGCTCCGCACCCTCAACCAAGCCTCGGTCCTCATCGCCAATTCCCACTTCACGGTCGAGCGCACGCTGGAAATCAATCCCGGAATCACCCGCCGCATCGACGTCTGCCATCTCGGACTCCGTCCCGAAGAGGATGTTCTCCAGGAACCGCACCCGTCCAGCCGCGCCGAAGCTGGTTCCGGATCCTACGAGTTGGGTTCGCGCGGCTCGGGTGCTGATCTTCCCGTCTCCGCGCCTTCGGAACCGCTGGACGAAAACGTTCTCAACCGCCTCGGCCGCGACTACGTCCTCATCGTCGGACGCATGGTTGCCGCCGAAGGCCACAAAGGCCACGAGCAGCTCATCGGTGCCTGGCCCGCGATCCAAGCCCATGTTCCCGCCGCCAAACTGGTCGTAGTGGGCCGGGGCGACGACGTCCCCCGCCTCAAGCAACTGGCCACGAACTCCGGCTGCGGCGACGCCATTCTCTTTGCCGAATGGGTGAACGACGCCACGCTCGACGAAATCTACCGCCGCGCCGCAGTTTTCGCCATGCCATCCAACGGCGAAGGCTTCGGCCTCGTCTACCTCGAAGCCATGAAGCGCAGCCTCCCCTGCATCGCCTCCTCCACCGACGCCAGCCGCGAGGTGGTGGTCGACGGCACAACTGGCTTCCTCGTCGACCAGAGCAACCGAGCGCAAATCGTGGACCGCATCAGCAGGCTCCTGCAGGACCCCGACCTCCGGGCCCGCTTCGGAGCGGCAGGATACGAGCGCGTCCACGGCTACTTCTCCTTTGGCAAGTTCCGCGAGCGGCTCCTACCACTCCTGAAACCCCTCCTGCGCCCCTGAAACCCCCGCACGAAATGGCCTTGACGCGCATAGTGCGCTAGTGATATATATCACTACAAGTGCATATCGCAATCCATGCATCGTCCGACCTCCCCATCTACCGCCAGATCCTGCGGCAGATTGAGGAGGCCATACTCCAGGGCCGCCTCGCGCCGGGCGAAAAGCTCCGCTCCCACCGTGAACTGGCCGAACAACTGGTGGTGGCCCCGCTCACGGTCAAGAAGGCCTACGACGAACTCGAATCGCTCGGCTACATCGAAACCCAGCGCGGGCGCGGAACCTTCGTAAGCGCCGAACCTCCCGGCCGCACTCCGCTCGAGCAACGGGAGCGCCTGAAGGCAGCGGCCACGACTTTCCTCGACCTCTCCCGCCAGGCCGGACTCGGCTTGGAAGACGCGGTCTCGATCCTTCGGCAAGCCCACACGGAACAAATCGAAAAGGTGGAACCATGAAGCCTGTCCTCGAATTCTCCAACGTTTCCAGATCCTACAAAGCCGGCCAGCCGGTCCTCGACCGCATCAACTGGTCGATGGAGCCCGGTGAAGTCCTCGGCCTCATCGGCCGCAACGGCGCGGGCAAGACAACCCTGATCCGCCTCGCGATGGGAATGCTTTACCCGGAGGGCGGGGAAGTGCGTCTATTCGGCCTCTCCCCCACCGGCGACCCGATCGCCGTGAAGAAGCGTGTCGGCTACGTCGCCGAGGACCAGGTGCTGCCGTCCGGCTCCACCATCGCCGAACTCATCGAATTCCACCGCTACCTGTTCCCGCAATGGGACGCGGAGCTGGAGCGCAGTCTCCTCGACCGTTTCTCCCTGCCCAAGGGCTCCAAGATCGGCAAACTCAGCAAGGGCCAGGCACGAGAAGTCGCCCTGCTCTGCGCCATCTGCCACCGTCCGGAACTCCTGATCCTCGACGAACCCGCCGGGGGACTCGACCCCGCCGCCCGCCGCGACTTTCTCGAAGCCTCCATCCAACTCCTCAATCGCGAAGGGACGGCGATCCTGTTCTCGTCCCACCACATGGGCGATATTGAGCGCATCGGCGGCCGCGTGGTTCTGCTTGACGACGCGGCGATTCTCCTCGACCGCCAGGTTGCCGAGCTCCGTGAAAACATCTTCGTCGCGGTGGTGTCCTCCACCGCCACAACCATCCGGAATCTTTCGAACCTGCCGGGCTGCCTCCGAGCCCGCACGATGTTCGACAACTTCCACGCCGTCATCGTCGGCAGCGAAACCGACGTGCGGACCCGGATCATGGCTGCGACCGGCTTGGGGCCGAACGAATTCCAGTGCCTGCCCGTGCCGCTGGAGGAGCTGTTCATCGAACTGGTGGGAGGAGGCAGGTCGTGATCGCCCAGATTCTGCGGCTGGAGCGGCCGTCACTCAAGTGGCTGCCGCTCATCCTGATCCCTGCGGCGTACGTTTGCCTCATTCTTGGGGGGCCGAAGCAGATACGGCAGGAAATTTTCATCTGGGGCATATTTCTCCCGATCGTCCCCCTCGCCGGCCTCCTCGGGATGGCGAAGCAGTGGACATGCGACCCGCTCATCGCGGTCCTACCCGTACCAATCCGGGCCCTCTACCTTGCGCGCGTCATCAACGTGATGGGAACCCTCGTTGTCTGTTGGGGGCTGATCCTCGGCTTTGCGCTGCTGGTCCTGACGGATTCCACCCTCCCCGGATTCCAGGCAGCCAACTGTACACTTCTCGTGGGAATCCTGCCCTATCTGGCTTTGCAGGCATGGCACCTCCACAGGCCCGGCTTCCCAAAATGGATCATTTCACTGGTCTGTGGAATCCAGATCGGACCCTCGATGCTGCTGGAAATCTGGCTCCGTCGTCAACCGCCGGCGACAGCAGACCTCATTCTTCTGGGCAGCATCCTGTGCGCCGCCGCCATTGTTTCCGTCGGCTGGTTCCTTGCCCCCGCGGCACTGATCCACCAGCCACGTTTGCAGCGGACGTCGACATCCCCCGGAGGAGCCCCAGCCATATTGCCCCGCCGGATCACGCCATTCCTGCCCGTTCTCCGGTCCATCTACGGCTGGCAATACCTGATGTGGCTCCCGATTCTGTTTACCCAGGGCGCAAGCCAGCCCGGATATTTCCCCGCCATCATGACCGGTTTCGCCGTGATTGCAGCCCTCCCGAGATCACTTTGGATCCAGTCGCTGCCGGTGCCGCGCCGACCCCTGCTCCTTGCGGTGCTCGGGCCGGCAATCCTGGCGCTTCTGGCCGGCCACTGGGTTGTCTCCTTCCAGAAATCCCGCATGCCCGTCGTCCGGCTGGTGGAAACTTCCTGCGGCCAGGCCGACGTCGCGGTCCCGTTCGACCTTTGGCGGCCCGCCCCATCCAACTCCAACCCCGAAATCCGCGCCCCGTGGGGGGAAACCTACCGACCCCCAGTCTCCACCCTGCTCGGACTGCCTGTTTACAATCCCTTTTCGTCGGGTTGCAACAACTCCGACCGTTTCCTCCAATGGCAATTGCGCCACGCCGAGTTCGCGAACGGCCGGGGCCTGTCCTCCCGCATCCGCCTTCTGGACACGCTGTTCCTTTGCCTCATGGCCGTTGCATCCACCTGGGTGCTCTTCTTGACTGCCTGGAGCCGCCTCCGCCGAACCCACCGTTGGACGATCATCTCGGTCGCCGCCATCGGATGGCTCGCCCTCGCCTCGGCCAACCTCTCGCCCAACCGTTTCGATGTTCTGGGCCTGACAAGCGCTTGGCTCGGACTCGCCTTCCCCAATCTGGCGCCGTGGCTTGTGGCAGCAGCGATATTGCTTCTGTACCGGATGGTGGAAAGGGTTTTCCTCGAATCGGAATACACCCTGAAGACCCCGCCCCAGCCCGCTGGCCGATGAATTCCGGTCAGCCGCGAAAAAATCTGTCCAACCCGTGTCCGGTTTTCGACCTCGCTTCCGCTAAGCAATGCAGAGGTCAAACATGCAGATCACAAAACGAATCCTTCTCGCGCCCGCCCTGCTATTCATCATGGGTCAAGTCGCCACTCTCAATGCCGGCCCCCTCCTGTGGACGATGTCCGGTGCAACCTTTAACGACGGCGGAACCCTCACGGGCAGCTTTGTTTATGACGCAGACGGTCCGGGCATCTTCTCCCAAGGAGACAGTTTCACCCAGGCTTCTTTCACCACCACAAGCGGAAGCGTCAGTGCAGGTCAGCACTACGCCGCCCCACTCGGCCTTTTCGCGGGCAACAATCTCTATTTCTACGACTACTTCTCCGGCAACCAGGATGAATCAATTGGAATCTTCCTGGCAAGCAGGCCGACGGACGCTGGTGGCACTATCGCGGTGACTTATGCCTTCGAGCGTCGCGACGACAATACCTCCGGGCAGCAGAACCTGTACTTCGTCTACACCACCGGTACGGGCGGCACGATCACTGCGAGCAGTGCTGGAACCTCCTCGGGCTCCTCCGGAGCGCCGGAGCCCTCCAGCTGGCTCCTGCTCGCCACGGGCGTCCTCGTGTCGGCCTTTGTGCGCCGACAAGCGGCACATCGAGGCTTGCAACGGCACTAGCAATCCACTTCAGACAGCCTCCCTGGCGGCATTCGCGGCCAGGGAGGCTACCCCACAAACTCCTGGAACACCTCGTTCGACACCATCACACCCCGCGCGCTCAGCCGCAGCCGGTCTCCATCCCGGACCAGAATCCCCGACTCCAAAAACCGCTGGAACACGTCCCCGAACCGTTCCCAGTCGGACGCATTTGCCTCGACGCCCTCCGCCAACCGCAGCCCGACAAAAAACTTCTCCTCCACCGGTTCCGCCGCCGTTTCCTCCTCCCTGCCGACCCCGCCCCGGTGCCACCGGGCCACGTAGTCGACAGCCATCTCCGGATTCCGCCACCGCTTCACCCCGTCGAACGAATGCGCATCCGACCCCAAACCCACATACGGTTCCCTACGCCAATATTTCAGGTTGTGCAGCGATTCAGCCCCGGGCCGCGCGAAATTCGAGATCTCATACCGCTCAATCCCGCACCCAGCCAAGTACGCAACCGCCGATTCGTAGAACCCCGCCACCGCGTCCTCCGAAGGCACATCGAACGCCCCGTACCGCTTGCCCCCCAGGATAATCTCGGACCCCAGCCGGCTATCCTCGTCCACCTCCAACATGTACACCGAGACATGCGGCGGGTCCAAGGCCACCACGGCCTCCAGCGATTCCCGCCACGACGACGCGGTCTGTCCCGGCAACCCCGCGATCAGATCCAGATTGAAATTGGCGATCCCCCCCGCCCGCAGCATCGCCACGTCGCCACGGACGGTCTCCGCGTCATGCTTCCGCCCCGTCCGGGCCAACTCCCCCCGGATGAACGACTGCACCCCCAGACTCACCCGGTTGATCCCGGCCCCTGTCCACGCAGCGATCTTCTCCGGCGTCAAGGACCCCGGTGCCGCCTCCAGCGTCGCCTCAGCCCACGGCCTTCCGGGGATGCCTTCCAGCAATCCCCCGAAATCCGACGCAGGAATGGCTGACGGGGTGCCGCCGCCGATGTAGACCGTATCCGGCGTCAAGGCCCAGTCCGTAGCGGCGATTTCAGCCGCCAACGCCGCCGAGTACTCGGATTCCAGCCCCTTCGGCTGCACCCCCGAGGCGAAATTGCAGTAGGTGCACTTCTGGGCGCAGAACGGCCAGGAAATGTAGATGCCAGCCATCCGGGTTGCTACCGGATTCCCAAATACAAATCCCGCCCCTGCGCCAGCGCCGCGATTTTCCGGTCCGCCACACTCCGCTTCAGCATCCAGAAGCCGCAATCGGGATGGATCCAGCCCACGCGGCCCGCACCCGCCACCTTTTCCACCGCCTCGATCCGCCGCGCGATCTCCTCCGCCGTCTCCACGTGGTTGTCCTTCACGTCCACCACGCCGATCCCCAGCTTGATCCTCGCATCCACATCCTTCAGAGCCTCCAGCTCCGCCGCCGGACGCCTGGCCAGTTCCAACACCACATGGTCCGCATGCAGTTCGTTCAGGAACCACGTCAACCGGGCCCATTCACCCTTCTGGATCGTTTGCCCGCCGTAGTTCCCGAAACAAAGGTGGACGGCTCTATTTTTCGATGTAACCGCATCCAGAACCGTGTTGATGGCGCGTGCCGCCAACGGCGCGTCATCGGGATTGCCCGGAATATTGGCCTCGTCCACCTGCAGGCAGTCGCAGGGCAGTCCCCGGACCTGATCCGCCAGTACGCCGGCTACGGCCATCGTCAGGGCTTCAAAATTCCCGTAGTGCAAATCCAGCATGGTGCGCGACAGCATGTACGGGCTGGTCACGGTGAACTTGAACGCCCCGCCGGCGCATCTCGCGGCCAGTTCGCAGTCCGTCAGGAGGTTCAGTCCGCCTTCTCCCAGCTCGCCCACCACAGCCACGGACGGCTTGCGGCGGAACCGCATCGCCTCCAACTTCGCGAAAGCCTCGCAATCGCTCCGTCCCAATTGCGTGCGGACACCCGCCATCGGGCGCACAAAATACTCGATCATCCCGTTCGTATCGGGGTGGTTCACGTCGAACCGGTACAATTCCCCGTCCGTTGGCAGGTCGATACCCGCCCGCCGCTGGATATCGAAGACAACGCGCGTCGCGTCCTCACGGGCCTGCTCGCTCGGCAGCGCCGCAAGCCAATCGGGAATCGGGTAGGAACCCACGGTAGTGGTAAGAATCTGCATGACTGTGGCCATTTTATGCCCTGGCCTATTCTGGAAGCAGCATGTCTGAAAATAACGGGACGCAAGAGATTGCAACTTTGGGCGGCGGATGCTTCTGGTGCTTGGAGTGCGTCTACAACGACACCAAGGGCGTCGACAGCGCAATCTCCGGCTACATGGGCGGCGCGCGCCCCAATCCAAGCTACCAGCAGGTCTGCAGCGGAGCAACCGGCCACGTCGAAGTCGTGCAAGTCACCTTCGACCCCGTAGTGATCACCTTCCGCGACATCCTCGAAATCTTCTTCGTCATCCACGACCCCACCACCCTCAACCGTCAGGGCAACGATTCCGGCACGCAGTACCGATCAGTCATCTTCTTTCACTCCCCGGAGCAGGAAGCCACCGCCCGCGCCGTCATCGCGGAACTCACCGCTGTCAAAGCCTTCGACGACCCCATCGTCACCGCCGTCGAGCCTGCCAAACCTTGGTGGCCCGGTGAGGACTACCACCAAAACTACCTCGCCAACAACCCCAACCAGCCCTACTGCGCCTACGTCGTCCGCCCCAAGCTCGACAAGTTCCGCAAGAAGTTCGCTGAACGCCGCAAGGGGTAGCGCCTCTTCGGGCTACAATATCGTTGGAAGACGATGCTGAAAATCACGACGAACGGGACCAATGGGCACGCCAATCGATGGGTGCCTATCATTGGAAATTGGGAAATTCCTGGCTCTAACGAAACCGTCAACCCGAAGGATCGCCGGGGACTCAGTTTTCTGGGTTCGGGCAAGCGGGCATCGGCCCACGGCGAGACTTTCGCGATGGGCTTGGCGGTCAGCAACACAACGTTAAGGAACGGCACCTGCAGCGTCGCAGTCCGGTTCTCCGGTTCTTTTGGGGAGACCGAGCAGGCCGCTGGCATCGTGGTTGGGTACCATTCGCCGGACCAGCACTACGTCTTTTTCGAACTGGGAGCCAATAGGAGCGCTTACACGGTTGGGGAGCACGAGCCCGGATTCGGCTGGCGCCCGATAGCCTCGACGGGCGAGCAGGGGAATCTGCGCGCCGATCGCGACTACGATCTCCGCATCTCGCTGCAAGGCCAAGAGTTGAGGATGTTTGTGGACGATGTGCCCGTCATGGAGCAGCTCTTGACAAAGCCTTTGGAGGGGCGCCAAGTTGGACTCATTGCTGCGGGGAACAAGACGGTTTCCTTTTCGCGCTTCACCTCCTCAGGCAGCGACCCGCGAGCCTTTGTCGCCATGCATTTCGCCGAGCCCTACGATACCTTCTTCCGAGATGTCATCGACGTCCAAGCCAAAAAAGCTGGCTACGTACCCTTTCGAATCGACCAGCAGGCAGGCCCCGGCATTATCTTTCAGGAAATCCAACGCGAGATCGAGCAATCCGATATCGTGATCGCCGAGATCACCCCGTCCAATCCAAACGTCTTCTACGAGCTAGGTTACGCGCACGCCCTTCACAAACCCACAATTCTCTTGGCTCGCCGCGAAACCCAGTTGCCTTTTGACATAAGAAGCTATCGGGTTGTTTTCTACAATGACACCATAGGTGGCAAGGCCGAGGTTGAAGAGAATCTGGCAAGGCACTTGGCAGCTATTTCGGCGAGGTAGCGCTCCATGACCATCGAACTTCGGCAGACAGGCCCGTCCACCTCCCAGGCCGCCATCCGCAACCACCGTGTTACCGTCGACCGCCCAACAGACAAAGGCGGCACCGACGCCGGTCCCATGGGTGGCGAACTGTTCCTGACCTCCATCGGCGGCTGCTTCATGAGCAACCTCCTCGCCGCCATCGCCGCCCGGAACGCAGCCGTCTCCGACGCTGTCATCCTGGTCGACGCCACCATCTCCGGCACGCCGCCCATTTTCACCCGGATCGAACTCGTGGTTTCCGCCACCTGCGCGGATTCCGAACTCCTCTCCAAGATCGTCGACATCGCCGACCGAGGCTGCATCATGATGAACACGCTTCGCGGCAAGCTCGACCTTTCGGTGCGAATCGCGGCCTAACGTGCTTAGCCACGGACCCTCAGCACCACGTCCCGGACGCAAGGTCACCCTTCTCCAGCTCGCCATGGCGACCTACCTCATGTCGTCCGGCGGCCCCTACGGCATCGAGGAGCTCATCCAACGCACCGGCTACCGCACCGGCGTCCTTCTCCTCATCTTGGTCCCCATCTTCTGGAGCCTCCCCGTCGGCCTAATGGTGGGTGAACTTTCCTCCGCCATTCCCGCCGAGGGCGGTTTTTACATCTGGGTCCGGCGCGCACTCGGCCCCTTTTGGGGTTTCCAGGAAGCGTGGTTCTCCCTCTTCGCCAGCATCTTCGACATGGCGGTCTACCCGACCCTTTTCGTCCTCTCCCTCGGACGCCTCTGGCCTCCCGCCTCCCAAGGCCACAACGCCTTCTTCATCGGAGCCGCCATGGTTCTGGTCTGCGTTCTCTGGAATCTGCTCGGAGCCCGGGCCGTGGGCGAAGGTGCGCTCGTCGCCGGATGCCTCCTCCTAAGCCCCTTCGCCATTCTGATCGCCCTGACGCTCTTCCCCCACCCGCCCGCCGCCTTCAAGCCCCATCCCGTCGAACCGCCGGACATCCTCGCCGGCCTCCTGGTCGCCATGTGGAACTACATGGGGTGGGACAACGCCTCTACAATCGCCGGGGAGGTGGAACGACCCTCCCGCACCTACCCCCGTGTCATGGGCCTCGCCATCGGTCTTGCGATATGCGCCTATGTTGTGCCGGTGGTCGCAGTCTGGTTTGCCGGTTTTCCCCGGACCGCCTGGGCTACCGGGAGTTGGGTCGAAATCGCGGCATCGCTAGGTGGTTCCGGCCTCGCCGTGGCTCTGCTGCTCGCGACCATGGTCAGCACCCTCGGCTCCTTCAATTCCCTGACGCTTTCCTATTCCCGGATTCCCGTTGCGATGGCCGAGGACGGCTATCTCCCCAAATTCCTCGCACGCCGTCTGCCTGACGGTACCCCTTGGGCCTCCATCATTGTTTGCGGTCTCGCCTGGACTGCGGCCCTCGGCCTGAGTTTCGACCGCCTCCTGATGTTGGTCATCCTCCTCTACGGTGCCAGCCTCGTACTCGAATTCGTGGCCTTGGTGGTATTGCGCATCCAGGAACCCCAACTCCACCGACCCTTCCGCGTCCCAGGCGGCATGCCCGGAGCCGTCCTCGTCGGCGTCGGCCCCACGGTTCTCCTCGTCGCAGCCGGCATCCACAGCCGTTCCGACCAAATCTCCGGCGTCAGTGCCACCGCCATCGGCCTCGGCGTAATGGCCACCGGAATTGTGGCCTACTTCGCCGCCGCAAGATCGACCACCAAACCAACCCAAGTTCGATAAATCTTCCGCGGACGCTCGCCCAAAGTCCGAAGCCGGGGTGGGCGTTCTAGGTTATGATCAGAACATGAATCCGGTGGTGACCACGTCATCAACATGCCCTTCGTTCAGGTCGCGCCGCCGATCCTGATCGGATTCGTGACCATCGGCTGGTGGCCGAACAAGCGTTTGGATGAGATGAGCAAGCGGTTCGATGACCGAATTGACGGCGTCAACCGTCGGCTGGACGAAATGGGTCGCCGCTTGGAGCGCATCGAGAACAAACTCGACAACCATGGCGACCGCATCTCCCGGCTCGAGGAACGCACCGCCCTCGTCCGTGCATGACTTCAGTACGGCGGATCGGTTTCTGCAACGTTGAGATGCTTGAAGGGCTCTCGGCTAGCCGTTGCGCCGATTTCCCGCGCTGTAAGGTGCCTCGGCGCATTTGGCTCGGTCGCAAAAGTCTCTAGCAACCTGCTACCAAGGCCGTGTGGGCGCGGCCTTGCAGTCTCCAGACTAGGGACGATCCACAGCACAGCCACCCCGAATCGACAAGGTCCAAGGTATGCCATACTCATGCCATATGCGCACCACGGTTGAGTTGGAGGCCGAACTCCTCGACCAAGCCCGCGCGGCTTCATTCTCAAACGGCATCACCCTCCGGCAGTTCTTCATAGACGCGGTACAGAGCCACCTCTCCCCGCAACGGCGCAAGTTCCGACGTCCTCCGCCTGTGTTTGGGTGGTGATCCGGGCCCCACCATCACGAGTCCGTCCCCGGAGGAAATTGATGCAGCGATGTTTGGTCGATGTCAACTTCCTTTCCCTAATTGGTCAGAGACTACGAACACCACTACGCAGCCCTGCAGTGGTTTGACCGGTTGTCCGCAGGTGACGCTTGCCTGTGCCGATATGTCCAGTTGGCGCTCCTTCGCCCCCTTGGAAATCGCGCCATTTATTGGTGCGCGGGCCATCCCGGCATCCTCGGCCTGGGTCCTTCTCGAACAACTCCTGGAGGATGAACGCGTGGAATTCATTCAGGAACCAGCAAAGCTCGACTCCCTGCTTCCCCTGCTTTTCAGGGCAGCGCGAGCCCACTGCCAAGCTCATCAGCGATGCCTACCTAGCCGCCTTCGCCATCGGGAGTTCCATCCGGTTCGTAACGTTTGACGCTGGCTTTCACCCGTACCCAGGCGTGACCGTCGAGACGCCTATATCCCGTATATTGGCTCATGACCGCCGAAGCGATTTGCCGGAAATACATTCCGCGACCGGAAAAACTGATACACTCGCCATGGACGCCACGCCGAATCCCAAAATACACAAACTGAAGGTTTGGCTCGCCGCCCCCAAAGGGCATTGTCCGGGGCGGTCAGCTTTCGGGCAGTTACTGAGTTGTCAAACCAAGGGCGTCCCAATGCACTTGGCGGATGAGCACTTTTGGCCCGGGAGACAATTAGAAACGGTAAGACACTGAACGCATGTGTTCGTCGTCGCTGTCGTTTTGCAATAGGGCGTGGTTCCGCTGCAGGTTAGGGCTCCGCACGTGGTGCCCCCGCTGCATGCCGAGATCGATAGAGGCCCCACCGCCCCCCCAGCCACCGTGGCACTCGCGGTGCCCAAGGTGGTCCCGCCCCGTTCAACCGTAACCGTATACGATCCGTCCGGGACTTGGTTGAACTGGAAGTTGCCACTGCTGTCGGCATAGGCCGTAAACGCCCGGCCCGGTATATATACCAACGTTCCAGCCGAAACCGGCGTTCCGCTGCACGCTGCCACGCCCGAAATGGAGCCTGCCGGGCCCAGTGTTCCGGCCACCCCTTGTGCGCCGGTCGGTCCGGCGGGCCCTTGCGGGCCTTGCAATCCGGCCGCCCCCGCCGCACCCGCAAGACCGGGCGCTCCCGTGGCTCCCGCTGCTCCGGCCAAACCCGCCGGACCGGCCGCACCGATGGCACCCGCCGTCCCCGTGGGACCGGCCAAACCTGTCGGCCCGATTGCGCCGGCCACACCGGCCGCTCCTGCTAGTCCCGTCAATCCGGTGGGTCCCGCATCACCCGTCGCTCCCGTCGCCCCGCCGGGACCTGCAGGACCCGCTGCGCCCGCGAATCCCTGCGGCCCGGGCGCGCCTGTGGCTCCCGCAGAGCCCATGTTGCCAGCCGGGCCTTGCGCACCGGTTGTACCCGCCGTACCTGTCGCACCCATCGGACCGTGTCCCCCCGGCAGCCCGTTCGCCCCGGTGGCACCCTGCGCGCCTGAAATTCCGGCTGCCTGCCACTGCAGCAGACTCTCGCCCGCAGCGCACTGGCCGCCCGTTGGCAGGATCCGCATCTGGGCGGTCGCCCCATCCACACAGGCCGAGATCGTGCCTGACGTGGTCTGCGCCTCAGTCGTCGGCACAATTGCCAGAAGCAGCGCGGGCAGAAACCGGACAGTCCGGGGGAAACGGTAGGAATGGTTCATAGAATTATCAATTTCCTCACTCAGCGGGCCTTCGCCGCCAACAGCTTTTCAATCTCTGCTCGGAACGCATCCAAGGGCAGCGCGCCGGGAATCTTCTCACCCTCGATCTTCGAAGCCGAGGTGGGCGCAACCACGAAATTCGGTGTGCCGTCCACACCCGCCGCCTTCCCGTAGGCTTGGTTTGCCTTCAGTTCATCGCCGAAGCGGGCCGGGTCCGCCACACAGGCCTGAAAGGACTTTTTGTCCATGCCAAGGTCCCCCGCAAGTGTGACAAAAATGTCGGCGCTCAGATTTTCGTTGTTCGTCAGAATCGCCTCCCGCATCTGGAGGCCCTTGCCCTGTTCCACCGCGCACCGCGAGGCCTTCGCCGCGGGTATCGCCATCGGGTGAATGGCTTCCAGCGGGAAATCGAAGCTGAGAAAACGAACCTTGCCCGTGTCTATGTACTGCTTCTTCAACTCGGGGAATGTGGTCATTCGGAACTGTCGGCAAAATGGACACTGCAGATCCGTAAATTCCACGATCGTAACCGGTGCCGTGGGCGAGCCGTCGGCATAGGGCGAGGGAATAACCGGAAGCAAGGCTCGTGTGCTGGCCGGAAGTGCGCGCCCGCCGCTTTCCGAAGCGGCCACGAGTTTCTCCATCAGCGCCCGGATCGCCTTCAATTCGGAGAGTATTTCCGCGTTCCCGGTCTGCGGGGCTGGAACCTCCGCCGCCCAAACAACAGCCGCTCCGAGCGCCATGGCGGCCCCGAGCAGCAGGGTTCGGGACGCCCCCCGAGCCAATTCCCGGCTCCGGCGCGTCCATCCGAACGGCGGCATCTAGTAGCTCACCGTGCCCATGCTCGCGTAAGTGCTTCCAACCACCACGGCTGACACGGCCACCTGTGTGCCGGCAGGATTGAAGATCAGTACCGTGTAGCTGCCGGGCGGTACTGTGTCCATCTGGAACGCGCCGGTCGCAGTCGTGTAGACCGTGAAGCCATGCCCTTGGAGCGATACCTGAGCACCAGCCACGGCCGCTCCGCCCGTGAACACAAAACCCGTCACGCCTCCCGAGGGAGCCGAAGTTCCGGTTGCGCCTTGCAGTCCCTGTGGACCGGTGTTGCCGGTGGCTCCCTGCAGACCCGCTGTGCCGGCGGCCCCGTTGTTGCCGGTGGCTCCCACCGGCCCTGTCGCTCCCTGCGCACCCTGCGGTCCGCTCACTCCGGCGGTTCCGGCCAACCCCGCCGCACCCTGTGGACCCTGCGGTCCTTGTAGCCCCTGCGGTCCCGACGCTCCGGCCGGCCCCTGCGGGCCTTGCAATCCCGCTGCGCCCTTGGCACCAGTCGCACCCTGCGTCCCCGTCGAGCCAGTTGCGCCGACCGGTCCCATCGGACCCTGCGCGCCTGCCAGCCCGAGGGCTCCGGCGGCACCGGGTACGCCCGTGGCCCCACGGGCACCCGTAGCTCCGGCAGGTCCCGTGGGCCCGCTCGCTCCGCGCGCACCCACCCCGCCCGTCGCACCCTTGGCGCCGGCAACATTCCATTGATAGCGCGTTTCGGCACTAGTGCATGCCTGGCTCGCCGTCACGAACCGAACCTGGGTACCGGTGCCGGTCTGGGGAGCACAAACGTAGATCGGAGTTGTCGCCTGCGCCCAAGCCGTCGAGGCTATTCCGAAGCACCCGGCGGCTACCGTAGCGGCCTGTAACGCTTTTCCTGGTTTCATCATCTTCGTAGGGCCCTTTAGTAACTGAGCACGGAGGGCAGCACCACAAGGCTGCTTGCAACCGTGACTGATGTGGTCACCTTCGTCGCTCCGCCCACGGATACGACAATTGTGTAGGTGCCCGCCGGCAGGTTGTCGAACTGAAAAGCGCCCCCCGGACCCGTGTAACCGGTGTAGCTGTATCCGGGAATGTACACAAGCGCGCCCACCACCGGGTTTCCGCCAGTGAAGACGTTGCCCGAGACCGCTCCCGACGGAGCCGATGTTCCCGTCGAACCGGCTGGACCCGCTGGACCGTCCGGTCCAGTCGCACCGCCCGCGCCCGCCGAGCCCGTTGCGCCAGTCGCGCCTGCGGCCCCTGCCGTGCCCTGTGCCCCGGTTGGTCCGGTCGGCCCCTGCGCTCCGGTCGCACCCGCCCCCCCCGCTGCGCCAGCCGGACCCTCCGCGCCGGTCGCTCCCGCGGGACCGGTCGGTCCCACCGCTCCGGTCGCGCCCACTGCTCCGGTTGTTCCAGACACGCCCGCAGCGCCCGTGGTTCCAGCCGCACCCGTGGCTCCAGGGAGCCCAGTCGGGCCTGGTACACCTGCGGAGCCAGTTGCGCCTGTTGGACCCGCAAGACCGGTGGAGCCGGCAGGCCCAGCTGGTCCCGCAGCTCCCGCAAGTCCTGTGAGGCCGGTGTTCCCCGCCGCGCCCTGTGGTCCTTGCGGACCGCTCACATTCCACGCAACCTGCGTTTCGCCCGAATTGCAAGGCGTGCCCGACGCCACAAAACGCACCTGGCCGACGGGATTCCCGCCGCTGGCCGAGGTGACGCATGCATACAGAACGCCCGTTTGCGCCGCCGCACCGCATGCCGAGGCGAGCAAAGCAATACCCAGACCGAAGGCCCGGCGATAAACGAATATGCCCACAAAGCTGGATTTCAAAGTTGTTGTCCTTTAAACTTTTGCCGGAACCCCGGTGCTGCGCGATCGGTGCCACCTGCCCAAGCCGATTCCTGCCATACCCAAGCCCATGAGCAGGAATGCAGCCGGCTCGGGCACCGAGGCATCCACAGCCGTGATCGTCACAAAGCCATCGCCGCTGTTGCTGGCAGCCGCAATCGAGTTGACAGTCAGGCTGGCGTCGACATAGGAGCCGCCGCCACCGCCGCCATTGTCGGAGCCATCGCCACCGCCCCCGCCAGAATAGCCGCCGCCACCGCCACCGCCGCCGAAGCCCGCGCCACCGCCGCCGCCGAAACCGCCGTTCGCGAATTGGCCCGGCGCCCCATCGCCGCCGTCACCCAAGCCGCCGAGGAACGTGAAGGCTCCCGCACCGCCCAGTCCGGCACCGTACGGAGCCAGATAGCTGCCGCCGAAGCCGTCGCCGCCGTTGCCCACCCAGCCGCCGCCACCACCGCCGTTGCTTGGATTGTCCGTGCTGAAACCACCCGCGGCGCCGAGTCCACCCGTACCGCCGGCACCGCCGTCATAACCGGTGCTGCTGCCCGAGGTGCCCGCCTGCCCGTCATCGCCGTTCACCGCGTAATAGCCAGCGCCGCCGCCGCCGCCCGCCACGATGAGCGGGTTGGACGCCCCGCTGATGTAGACGAAAGTGCCACCACCGCCGCCACCGGCATAGTTGGAACCGAAATAGCCGCTGACGCCTTGGCCTCCGACCACGATTTTCAGCAGCGTGCCCGCATTGAGAAAAATAGTCCCGTCGGCCACCGCCCCCAGACCGCCCGTGCCCAAATATCCAGCGCCGCCCTGCGCTCCGGCCGCAACAATGTCATAGGTTCCCGCCGCGGAGATGGTGTAGTCGACGATTGCGCCTGTAAAGGAAACGGTGCCCGCTTGAGCCGCGGCGGCGGCCAGCGATATCAATAAGGATGTTGCGCACACGAGTGGCTTGTGGCTCTGCATAGAAGTTTTCTCCGACTCCAGGTAGTGCCACCGGTGGAATGTCGTTCCCGCGAATCATGTGGGAACCACCAATTACGGCGCTGAAGCTATAAAATCAGTGTAAGAAGGCCTCCGCGCGAAAATCCAGCACCGTTAGCAGTTCCGGTACCGGTACCAAGTGTGGATCGTGGGAATTGAAACAACCGCCCCCGGCCTTCCTTGCTCGTCGCCTCTGAGTGGGAGGTTCAGCGTGCGAGAATATTCCTTGTTCCCGGAACGCTGCGGTTTCCCTGTCGAACACATGTTCAGCCCGGTCGGAATCCCATTGAAAGCGAGAATCCCCATGAATCTGCTCCGCTTCCGGCACGCCCCAACACTGCCTTCATCAATCGCTGCGGCACTGCTCGCGGCCCTCTTACTGATCCAGCCCTCCTCCGCCCAGCCAAGCCCCGCCCAGGAAACAGGCGACAAAGTCGACCTCTCCGCCCTCGCCCAGATCAAGTCCGAGGCCTTCCAGCACTCCCAAGTCATGGAAAACCTCTTCTGGATGTCCGAGGTTTACGGTCCCCGCGTCACCAACAGCCGCAACCACAAGCTCGCCGCCGAATGGGCCATGAAGCAGATGAAGGAGTGGGGACTCCAGAACGTCCACCTCGAAAAGTGGCCCTTCGGCTACGGCTGGCAAATCAAGCATTTCTACGCCGCCATGGAAACGCCCGTCTACGCCGCATTTCCCGGTTTCCCGCTCGCATGGACCCCCGGCACCAACGGCCCCATCACCGTCGAGCCCGTCTGGGCCCCCATCCATTCCAAAGCCGATTTCGCCAAGTACCGCGGCAAACTCAAGGGCAAGGCGCTCCTGATGTACGACCCCGCCCCCCTCACGCTCCACACCCGAGCCGACGCCCAGCCCTCCCCCACCGATGAGGAAATCCTCGCACGCGGCGGCGGACGCGGCGGACCCGGCGGCGGACGAGGTGCTGCAGGAGCCAATGCGGGGGCCAATGCCACGCTCAACCGCGACCCCAGCGGACGCGGCCGCCCCGGCGAAGGCGAATGGGAGTACACCCCGACCTCGCTCGCCCTCGCCAGTGAAAAGAACGGCCTCCTCCGCAACGAGGTAAACACCTTCCTGCGCGACGAGGGCGTCGCCATCTGCCTCACCCCCGGTTACAACGGCGACGGCGGCACCATCTTTTCCACCTATGGCGGGTCCGAAAACCCCAGCGCACCCGTTCCGTCCCCCATCGTCGCCATCGGTGCCGAGCAGTACAACCGCCTGGTCCGCCTGCTCCAGCACGGTGTCGTCCCCAAGCTCAACTTCGACATCGCGGTCGACTATCAAAAGGAAGACCAAAACGCCTTCAACGTGATCGGCGAAATTCCCGGAACCACCAAAGCCGACGAGATCGTCATGCTCGGCGGCCATTTCGACAGCTGGCAGGGCGGCACCGGCGCCACCGACAACGGCACCGGATCCTCCGTCGCCATGGAAGCCGTCCGCATTCTGGCTTCACTCCAAAAGTCCGGCTCGATCAAGCCGATGGCCCGCACCGTCCGCGTCGCCCTCTGGGGCGGCGAGGAGCAGGGCGTCTACGGCTCAACCGCCTACGTCCAACAGCACTTCGCCCCGCGCGCCACCATGGTGAAAACCCCCGAATACGACAAGCTCGACGTCTACTTCAACGACGACGGCGGCTCCGGCCGATTCCGCGGCGTATCGGCGGGCGGCAGCCCCCAAATGGCCGCCATCTTCAAGTCCTGGATCGAGCCCCTCAAAGACCAACACATGGTCGCGGTCTCCGGCGGCGACCAGTTCCGCCCTACCACCAGCCCCGGCGGCACCGACTCCAGCGCCTTCTCCTGGATCGGCCTTAACGGCATCGGCTTCCAGCAGGACCCCCTCGAGTACGGCACCCGCACCCACCACTCCAACGCTGACACGTACGACCGTGTCCAGAAGGACGACGTCATGCAGAGTTCCATGATCGAAGCCTGGTTTGCCTACAACGCGGCCGCCCGAGCCGAAATGCTGCCCCGCATCCCAACCCCGGCCCCGGACCCCACCGCCAAGGGCCATTGATAGTCGCCGCTTGGGGCTTCCCAGCTAGGGGCTCGACCCTCCGCTTCTCTGGGGGCCTTGACAAATAAGTAAGTACTTACTTACACTGGTTTCGTGGCTTCCAACGATACCCCGACACACCGCATGTCGGCCGAAGACCGCCGCCGCCAGCTGATCGAGGTCGCCATAGACCTCTTCTCCCGCAAGGGCTTCGACGGCACCACCACCAAGGAAATTGCCGCTGCCGCCGGTGTAACCGAGGCGATTATTTTCCGCCACTTCGCCACCAAACAGGATCTCCACACCGCCATTCTCGACTACAAATGCGGTGCCGATTTGATGGACAACTGGTTGTTGGAGCTCGAAGCCCTCACCCAGGTGGACGACGATGAGGGCCTGGTCCGGCTGCTGGTGACCAAAATCATCCAGCATCTGCGCGAGGACCCGCGTTTCGAACGCCTGCTGCTGTTTGCAGCACTCGAAGGCAATGAACTGGCGCTCCTGCACCACACCCGCACCAAGCTCCCCATCGTGGAAAAGCTGATCTCCTATATCGCCCGGCGACAGGAAGCCGGTGCCATGCGCTCCGGCCAGCCCATCGTCATTCTACTCGCTTTGGTTGGAATTCCCCAGTTTTACGCACTGCAAAAATACGTCTACCAATCGCCTTTGATTGGTGGCACGGACGAACAAGTTGTTGAAAATTTCGTAAGGATTGTAATGGACGGCCTGCGACCCGCAGCCCCGAATCGAGCCACCGAATGAAAATCATACTTACCAGCGCACTTATCTTCCCGATCCTGCTGCTCACCGGCTGCGGGTCGAAGGCCAGCCCGGTCGAAACAGCTCCCACCGCTGTCCAGAAACCCGTTTCCACGGCAACCGCGATTGCCGAATCCAAAGAAATTCCTGCCGACTTCCAAGTCACGGGCACCTTTGTAGCCGACGAAAGTTCAGACATCGCCCCCATGGTTGCGGGCCGCGTCCTCTCGACCCCGGTCAACGTGGGCGACCATGTCACACAGGGCCAGGTGGTCTGCGAACTGGACCACCGCGATGCCCAACTGCGGCTCGACCAGGTGAAGGCGCTGCTGGCCGAGGCCACCGCCGCAGTCCGCCAAACGCAGTCCAGGATCGGCTGGACCGCCGGCAATTTCGACCCCAACAAAGTCCCGGAAGTCGCTGCGGCACAAGCCAATTTCGAATCCGCCAAGGCACAGGCCAAGCTGGCCGCCGCCGACGCCCAGCGCTACGCCAATCTGGTGGCAACAGGTGACGTCTCCAAGACCGCCTACGAGCGGGCCCGAACCCAGCAGGAGACTGCCGAGGCACAGACCAACGCCGTCCGCCAGCAGTACGAGGCCTCCGCCAACGCCGCCCGTCAAAGCTTCGAAATCATCTCCACCCAGCGTGCCTCGCTCGACAGCGTCAAGGCGCAGGTCGCCCAGGCGGAAAAGGCCCTCGCCGACACCACCATCCGCGCCCCGTTCGACGGCTACATCACGGCGCGCCCGGTCGCAGCCGGCGAGTACGTGGCGCTCACCAACAAGATCGCCACCATCGTCCGCATCGGCACGCTGAAACTGCAACTCCAGACTCCCGAACAGAAAGCTTCGCTCGCGCACCTCGGCGACAAGGTCACGGCCCTTGTATCCGCCTATCAGGGCAGGGAATTCACCGGGAGGGTAACCGCCATCAACCAGTCCGTGGACCCCAATTCCCGCATCTTCCTCCTCGAAGCCAAATTTGAAAACCCCGGCAATGACTTGAAGCCGGGCATGTTCGCCACCGCCCGCGTCATGCAACCAGGCGGCGTCCAAGCCGTCTTCGTACCCAAACTGGCCGTTATTCGAGACAAAACCACTGATTCCAACCAAGTCTTTGTGGTTGAAAACGGCACGGCCCGCTTGCGCGTGGTCCAGGTTGGCGATGCACCGCTTGGCCCGGGCAGCGGCGAGTCCATCCGCCTCGTCTCTGGTCTGAAGGGTGGGGAAACCATCGCCACCACCAACCTTGGCGATCTCTTCGACGGCGCGCAGCTCACCGTCAACGCTTCGGCGGGGAGCGGCAAATAGCATGCACGCGCTAGCCAAACTCTGCATCGAACGCCCCGTTTTCGCCACGATGTTGATCATGACCCTGGTCGTGATCGGTGCGTTCTCCTACAACACCCTCGGCGTCGACCTTTTCCCGAAGGTCGATATCCCCACGGTCCAAATCGTGGTGGCCGATCCCGGAGCCTCCCCCGAGGAAATCGAGACCGAGATCACCAAGAAGATCGAGGAAGCCGTCAACACCATCAGCGAGATCGACGAACTCCGTTCCATCTCGTCCGAAGGCCGCGCGTTCGTCCAAGTCACCTTCCTGCTCTCCAAGAACGGTGACATCGCCGCCCAGGAAGTCCAGAACAAGGTCAACCAGATCCTGAACGACCTGCCCGCCACAGCCAAGCGCCCGGAAGTTCAAAAGTTCGACCCCGACGCAGCTCCGGTCCTCCAAATCGGCCTCTCCGCCCAGCGGTCCCTGCGCGACGTGACAATGATCGCCGACAAGCTTTTGAAGCAGAAGCTGGAAAGCTCCCCCGGCGTCGGCCAGATCCGCATTGTCGGCGGCGCAAAACGTGAAATCCATGTCTACGCCGATCCGGAAAAACTGCGCTCCTACAACCTCACCATCAACGACCTGTTCAACGCCATCAAGAGCCAGAACCTCGAACTGCCAGGCGGCGACCTCCGCCAGGGCCAGCTGGATTTCACCGTCCGCACCGAAGGCCGCGTCGTGAAACCCGAACAGTTCAACCAAATTGCCGTCGCCAACCGCAATGGCTATGTCGTCAAGGTTTCCGACATTGGCTATGCCGAGGACAGCTACGAGGAGCCCGAAACCACAGCGCGTCTCGACGGCCAAGCTGCTGTGACGCTGATCGTCTCCAAGCAATCGGGCGAAAACACCGTCGCGACCGCCGATGGAGTCAAGCAGCGCCTGAAGGAGCTCGAAGCCACCCTGCCGAAGGATGTAAAAGCCAGCATCATTGCCGACCAGTCCGTCTTTATCGTGGCAGCCGTCGACAACATCAAGCACCACTTGGTGCTCGGCAGCCTTTTCGCATCCATCGTGATTTTCCTCTTCCTCGCGAATTGGCGAACCACCCTCATCGCGTCCATCGCCATCCCCACGTCGATCATCTCGTCCTTCGCCCTGATGGCGGCCATGGGCCTCACGCTGAACCAGATCACCATGCTGGCACTCACTTTGATGGTCGGCATTGTCATCGACGACGCCATCATCGTGCTCGAAAACATCTACCGCTTCATGGAGGAAAAGGGGATGAGCCCGGTCGAGGCGGCCATCCACGGCACAGGCGAAATTGGCCTTGCCGTTATGGCAACCACCCTCTCCCTGCTCGCCGTATTCCTGCCGGTCGGCTTCATGGGCGGCATCGTCGGTCGATTCATGAGTTCGTTCGGATTTACGTCGGCATTCGCGATTGCCGTCTCCCTCCTGGTCTCGTTCACCCTGACCCCGATGCTGACCTCGCGCTTTGTGAAACCGCCGTCCAAGCACGGCAAGGACGCCCACTCCTCCAAGGACTCGCCGGTCTTCCGGGTCATCGACCGCTCGTATACGAGCATGCTCCGCTGGGCCATGGCCCACCGCGGCATCATGCTCGGCCTCAGCGCACTGGTCATCATGAGCATCGTGCCCTTGTTCATGTTCGTCGGAAAGAACTTCCTGCCGGGTGACGACCAATCCCAGTTCAACGTCCTCGTCCGGACTCCCGAGGGTACTTCACTCGCCGCCACCACTGCGATGACGGAACAAATCGCCCGCGACATCCGCAAGCTGCCAGGCGTGATCCACACCCTTTCAACAGTCGGTGGCGGCCAGGACCATTCGGCCAACAACTCGGCCATCTTCGTCAAGTTGAGCGATATCGAGCAGAGGCAAGTCAACCAGACCGACGTCATGCAACTGACCCGGAAGCTTCTCAAGAGCTATCCCAAGGAGATCCACGCCGGTGTCGAGCTCGTTTCGGCTGTCGGCGGTGGCAACAGCAACGCCGAAATCCAGTTCTACGTCCAAGGTCCGGATCTGGAGCGCTTGGGGCAATACTCGGCAGCTCTCATGGCCAAGTTGAGCGCTCTTCCGGGCGTCGCAGACACGGACACCACGCTCCGCACCGGCAAGCCGGAATTCCGCCTCGTCATCGACCGCGACCGCGCCGCAGACCTCGGCGTCTCGGTCCTCGATATCGAACAGGCCCTCAATACCCTCGTAGCAGGCCAGGTTGCTTCCACCTTCAACGCCGGGGACGAGCAATACGACGTCCGCGTTCGCGCCCAGGAAAAGTTCCGCACCACACAGGAACAGCTGGCGGCTCTCACGATTCCGTCCCAGAAGCGCGGCACCGTCAGTCTGGACGAAGTGGTCCGGATTCGGCCCGGTTCGGGACCCTCGTCCGTCAACCGCATCAACCGCCAACGCCAGGTCACCATCAGCGCGAATACCCTTCCAGGCGGCTCGCAAGCCGCAATCCTGCAGGGCATCACCGCGGCTGCCGACGAACTCCACATGGGTTCGGACTACCGCTACGGCACCGCGGGCACCTCGAAGGAACTGGGACGCACCGGCTACTACTTCGGCCTCGCCTTCTCGCTCACCTTTATCTTCATGTACATCGTGCTGGCGGCCCAGTTCGAATCGTTCATCCACCCGATCACGATTCTGATGACCCTGCCCCTCGCGATCCCGTTCGGCATCCTCTCGCTGCTGGTGACCGGGCAGACCGTGAACATCTTCTCCGGCCTCGGCCTCCTGCTGCTCTTCGGCATCGTGAAGAAGAACGCGATTCTCCAAATCGACCACATGAACGGACTGCGCAAAACCGGCATGTCCCAGTACGATGCCATCATCCAGGCCAACCGCGACCGTCTCCGGCCTATCCTGATGACCACGATCGCCCTGGTTGCGGGTATGGCACCCCTCGTGCTTTCGAACGGTGTCGGTTCGGCCACCAACCGCTCCATCGGCGTCCTTGTGGTCGGCGGGCAATCGCTCTGCTTGCTGCTGACGCTGTTGGCGGTGCCGGTATTCTACTCCTACTTTGAAGACTTGGGGAACTCCACGTTCCTTTCCCGGATGTTCGCCAAGGTCTCGGGCCTCTTCGCCCGGAACAAGGCAAACCCAATCCCCGATGTGACGGTCGTCCTCCTGGCCGTCGGGCTCGCACTCTCCATGTGCGCCACGCCCGTCCAGGCCGCCGACCCGACCGTCCGTATCGGCATCCTCGGTTCCGCCAAAATCACGCTCAACGAGGTGATCCAGCGTGTTCTGGCCAACGACCGCAACATTGCCGTCTCCCGAATCGCCCGCGAGGAAGCGGTCCTGTCCCTCCGTGGTGCGCGCGGGGCCTACGACCCCAGGCTCGGCTTCAACTTCCACGATTCCCGTACCGTGACTCCGGTCAGCTCCTCCCTGGGCGGCGCCACCAACGGAAAGCTCACCACCAAGGATCTTCTTGTGGATCCCCAGCTCTCCGGTACAACTCCATGGGGCGGCGGCACCTACAAGATCGACTTTTCTTCCCAGCGGACCGCCAGTGACAGCACCTTCAACACCCTGAACCCCCAGTTCCCCACGTCACTGACCTTCAACTACAACCAACCGTTGCTGCGCGGCCTGATGTACGACGACAACCGCCACCGGATCCAAGTGGCCCGCAAGAACATCGAGATGTCCGAAGCACAGTTCCGCCAGCGCGTGATTGAAACGGTCACCTTGTCGGTGCAGGCCTACCGCGAGTTGGAATTCGCCGTCCGCAATCTGGAAGTCCAGAAAGAAGCCGTCCGCCTCGTACGGGAGCAGGAGGCCAGTATTCGCCGCCAGGTGGAACAGGGCCTGCTCGCGCCGGTCGATATTGTCCAGACACAGACCCAGGTCGCCACCTTCGAACAGAATTTCTTCGCCGCCGAAAGCGCCCTGACCACCGCCGAAAACGCACTCAAGGTACTCATGCTGGCAGACCGCTCGGACCTGATGTGGGGCATGTCCCTTACGCCGGACCACACTCCCGATTCACCCGCCGCCATGCCCACCTTGGACGAAGCCGTGAAGGCCGCCCTCGCATCCCGTCCCGAGCTCAAGGAAAGCGAGCTCGCTCTGGACGTGAACCGCTTGGACGCAAAGCTTAGCAAGGAGCAGACCAAGCCGCAGATCGACGCATACGGAACCATCGGTTACACCGGTTTGGCTGGAAAAGTCATTCCACAGACGGGCGCGAATCCGTTTTCCGCCGCATTTGGACCCTTGGTGAGCCAGATCAACCAACTCTCCGCCCAAGCCGGCCTTCCGCCCCTGGCCCCCATCTCATTTGGAGGCGGGTCCGTCCCATCGGCCTTCATCGGTGGCTACGGCCAGTCCCTCAACGCCCTCGGTACCGGCAACTACAACACCGCCGTCATTGGCGTAACCGTCGGGCTGCCCCTCCGCAACCGCACCGCGACCGCCGCCGCAGCCATTTCCGCTGCTGACGGACGCCGACTCAAGACGCAAAAACAGCAGGTGGAAATGGCCGTCGAGCAGGATGTCCGCAACGCCCTGCAGGCGGTTGTTTCGGCAACCTCCAGGCTACGTGCCTCGGTGGATGCGCGCAAGAGCGCCGAAGCCCAGTACGCCAGCGAGGAGCGCCAGTTCCAAGCCGGCACCACAACGGTTTTCCTGGTATTGCAGCGCCAAACCGAACTGATCGCCGCCCGCACCCGCGAGGCCCGCTCCGAGGCCGATTTCGGCGATGCCCAAGCCAATTTGGACCGCGCACTCGCCCGGACCATCGAAGTGCGCAACATCACCCTCAAATAGGCGTTTGTGGCCTGTTCAAGGTATATTCGTACATGCACCCGGTCGCCCCGTGCAACAACTCCGCCTTTCTGGAGCTGCCCAACGGGGCGCGCCAACCAATGACAAAATTCCAAATTCCCGACACCGTTGCCGAAATCACTGAACGCTATCTGGAACTGGCACAGGAGGCAGGCGTCGCTCCAGCCGCACTCTACCTCACCGGTTCCGTCGCGTTGGACGACTTCCGGGAGGGCCTGAGCAACATCAACTTCGTCGCAGTCAACCAGGACCCGCCGCCGCGCGAGGAGCTTCTACTTCTCGGCGAAGTCCACAAGGCTTTGCGTACGGAATACCCGCAACCCTGGTTCTCGGGCATCTACGTCACTTGGGCCGACCTTGCCCGCGACCCGGCCCTCAGCTCCAAAATCCACGGCCAAATCGAGGGTCACTGGGGTACCGTCGGTTCCGCCGATGCCAATCCGGCCGTCTGGATGACGCTCCGGAGTCACCCGCTGGCCATCCGGGGACCGGAATCGCCCGAAGTTTGGGCCGATCCCATGGTCTTCAAACGCTGGAACTTGGACCGCATCAACACGTTTTGGCGCAGTTGGATGTCCCGCAACGAGGATAAGCCGATGACGGCCCAAGCCCTCCTGTTCTGCATGCCCGGCCTCCTGCGCGCCCATTACGGCATCGCCGTTGGTGACGTCACATCCAAGTCCGGTGCCTGCCAGCATGGCTTCTCCGTCATTCCGGACGTGTGGCACGGCCCCATCCAGGACGCTTTGGAGTTCCGCCAGGGAGTCCGCACGCCGGACGGCCGCCCCTACCAGCGGGGCCAAAAAGCCCTCGCCCTGCTCCGCCTCCTGATCGCCGACGCCAACAAACTTCGCCCCAAGAACTGATCCGCCGTCCGCCAATTCCTGCAATTCAACATGTGGACCTCCGCGTGCTCCTTGCTGTGTGGGCCAGGGGGCCCACAGGCTATGTATCGTGAATTAGGAAAAGCCATCGGCTTTGGAATATTTCTGCTGATCCCGTTTTCCGGCGCAGTCGTCGCGCAGAGTGACCGGAATCTAGTATTTTCGTGCTCGTCCAACGGGCAACGTACTTTTTGTCCGGTCGATTCCGCCCGCGGCAACCCGCGATTCCGGCGGCAACTGGGCAACGTTCGCTGTGTCGAGGGCTACACGTGGGGCAGTGAGCGCGACGGCGTCTGGGTCGATCGCGGTTGCCGCGCTGAATTTGAGACCCTGGCCGAAGCACGGCGTCCCGTCGACGCCACCACCCGTATCGAGCAAGGGATGAACTTGTCGGTCCGCACCAACGAGGCGATCCGATCCAAGCGGGCCGACGGACGGATTTTTACAGGGGTCGTGAATGCGGACGTCTTCGGAAGCAATGGCCAACTCGCGATCCCGCAGGGCTCAAGCGTCGAACTGATCGTTCGCGTGGCGCATGACCAGGATTTGATTCTGGATCTGGAATCCGTCGTTGTCGATGATCGGCGCTACGGAATTGATGCCTCGCCGGAGCGCATTGAAGCTCGGGATGGTCGGGATGGCATTGGTGCGAACGGTAGAACTGGCAAGTTTGTTGGGGGCGGGGCGGCGCTTGGGGCGATCATTGGCGCCATCGCAGGGGGAGGAAAGGGTGCGGCGATAGGCGCGGGCGTCGGTGCTGCCGGAGGTGCGGTCGGTCAGATCGCCACCAGCGGCCGCGAGGTTCGGATTCCCCCGGAAACCTTGGTCACATTCCGTGTGGAACGGGATCTCACCATGGGTGTCGCCGACCATGGAAGGCTCGGTCGGGGTCGGCACTACCATGACCTGAACCAACGCCCCTGAGTCGGCGGCACCACGAAGGCTGAATCCTTTTCCATGAAAGGAACCAGGTTTCAGCGAACGTTGTACGCTAGAAACTGGATGGGATCGAAGCCACGACGCCGGATTGCCGTCACCGGTGGTGGCACCGCGGGGCACATCCTGCCAGCACTGGCCTTCCTCGAGGCTTACCAGCGCGACGCCGGTGCCGAGGGCTTCTTTGTCGGGTGCCACGGCGGCATGGAACTGCAGCTTGTTCCGGCCCATTCGGTACGGTTGGAAACTATCCCCGGGAAGCCATGGGAGCGCCAGGGCTGGCTCGGACGCATAAACGCATTGGCCAGTCTTCCGCCGGGAATTGTTGCCGCACGGCGGATTCTGCGGCGGGAGAAGGTAGAACTAGTGATCGGCACTGGCGGTTATGCATCCCTGGGTACCTGCATCGCCGCCAAAACGCTCGGTCTGCCGGTCGCGATTCATGAGTCCAACGTGCAGCCGGGGCTGGCAAACCGCCTGATCTCGACCTTCGCGGACTTGGTCGGAGTTGGTTTCGAAGAGACGCGACGTACCCTCGGGCCGCGTGCCGTAATCACCGGAATACCAGCCCGGCCGGTAGTGCGCAGTCTGCCCTCAATCCCCAATTTCATCGTTTTGGGCGGCTCGGAAGGATCCCCTGTTCTGAATACGGAGGCGCCGCGCCTCTTCTCGGAATTGCAGCGGCGTGGTCTCCGGTTCACCGTCCGCCATTTGACAGGTTTCAGCGATCCTGGCGTGGTTCAGCGCGCCTATGATACTTCCGGGTTGGACGCCCGCGTGGATGGCTTCGTGGATGATATGGGCCCGGTCTACGCCACTGCCACATTCGCACTCGCTGCCGCAGGGGCACTCACGTTGGCGGAATTGTCGGCTTGCGGTATACCTTGTCTTCTGGTTCCCACCCCAGGCACCGCGCGTGAACACCAACTCTCCAACGCCGGATTCTATTCTCAACAGACCGGAGCACTCACCGTGCCGCCAGGTCCGTGGGACCCGGGTACACTTGCATCCCACATTGAAGCTATTTTGAACAACGCGAAGAAAGAAGGCCAACCGTCGCGGCAAGGTAGTGGCGGCTCCGAACAGCCTGCCGCCGTGGCACTGGTGCTGGCGTGCGAAAGGTTGTTGGACGGTATCAACCCTTCGCACAACTAAGCGAAATACGGTCGCGATTCACTTACGCCGTGCGTCGACGCCGAATCGCCACCATCGCCCCGCCGATGCCGAACAGCAGCACGGTCGACGGTTCCGGAGTCTCGCTCGCGGTATAGCTGTTGATTGTGGAACGTCCAGAAACCGGATTCGTCGTGATCGTGGTATCGCCATTGATCGTCACAGCGGCCGCAATCGTCCCGTCGGGTCCCAGCAAGTTACTGTAGTTGGTGTCCAGCAGATACACGAAAAACTCGCTGCCGTCGGTCGAGGACGTACCCAGCGCGGCACCATCCAGTGTCACCACGAAACTGAAGCCCGTCCCGAAAGCCGTCACCCCGGCGTCGTAGTAATTGCTGCCGCCCACCGTGTTGTCGAACTCCACCGGCGGTGCCCACAACGACCCCGTCACGCCGCCAAGGCTCCCGTCCAACGAGTGGTCGAATGTAAACCCGGTGGCACTGAAGTTGAACACAGACGCCGTTGCCGCCAGCGACGTCAGAGCGTTCGCTTGGTTGAACTGGATCTCGATGTAACCCGCCGTGGAGTGCGAGATCGACGAGCTGTCCACCGACACCGTGTAGCTGACCGGAGCGGCTGCCAGGGTCGCAATCGAGCCCAGAACGATAAGCGGGAGGAGAATCAATTTCATGTCGTTGTTGTTCCTTTAGTCTTTCTTCCGAATGCCCAATTACCGCAAACTCCGTCCGTGTAGGGCAACCACTGATTACGGGAGAAGCAACATCGCCTCGACAATACTGGGGAGGATGCTCCAATTCGACGACCCGATCCTCTGGAGTTTCTCAGGATCATGCTGCAAGGCATGCAGCACTCCGTCACCTCTGGGGTTTTCAAGTGGTTTTAGCCCTCCGGTACTGCCGACACCTTCTGTCGAAGGGTGGCATTGTAGTCAAACTTTCTACCATCTTAGCCAGCTGTTTCCCGAAGTTTCAAGTTCCAAGGTACCGGTACCCGCAACGCAGTCCACAACTTGGACGAAGGTGCATGGGATGTTCCAGGCACCTTGGCAATCTCTGTTTTCCGACGCTGGTCTAGTTCGCCGGGATGTAGCGTTTCGTGGTGTATGCGATGCGGGCGTTGGTTGGATCGGTGAACGTGAGCGGAACCGGGCTGCTGGTCGCTCCCGGTGCCAAGCCGCCTTGGACGCTGATGTAGGGCACGCCCCCCGATGTCGGAAGTGTCGGCAAAGTCACTCCGGCCTGCAGTGTCGTAAAGAACACATACACCGGCCCCGACAGCGAGGCACCGCCCGTATTGGTCACCGTAATCGTGCCGGAATACTTGCCCGTAGCGCGGTTCAATGACAGCGCAGAGGCGTTCACCTGGGTCCCGCTGGTAACTTCCGTCAGTCCGTTCACGGTCACCGTGGCCGACGCCGAAACGCCGTCGCCCGCCGCATTGCGTCCCACCACGGAATACGACGTGGTCGACGAGGGCGACACATTGCCGCCCGACGCCGAGGACGGGAACGACACATTCGTCCACACATCTGAAGTCGCTGCCGGAGTGCAGCTTGCCGCCAATGTCGAGGAATCGCCCAGGTTGATCGCAGTCGGCGACGCCGTCAAAGTGCAGACAGGCACCGCCGGTTGCGTTACGGTCACCGTGGCGGTTGCGGCAAGGCCGGTCCCCGCGACGTTGCTGCCATAAACCGTGTAAGTTGTCGTTGTCGTCGGGTTCACGCTCCCGGTGGAAGCCGATGCCGAGAACCCCGAGTTGGTCCAGCTGTACGAAGTCGCCGCAGGAGTGCAAGTTGCCGTCAGGGTCGCGGACTCGCCCCGGTTGATGGTGGTGGGCGAGGCCGCCAGTGTGCACGACGGCGGCTGGTTCACCGTCACCGTGGCTGAAGCGAACACGCCCGTGCCCGCCGCATTCGTGCCCGTCACCGTATAGGTCGTCGTGGAATTTGGCGACACGCTGCCGCTGGAAGCCGATGCCGCGAAACCGGTGTTCGTCCACGTGTACGACGTCGCGGCGGGCGAGCAGCTCGCTGTCAGCGTGGAGGACCCGCCCAGGTTGATCGTGGAGGGCGACGGGGTCAGCGTGCAGGTCGGGGGCAGGTTCACCGTGACTGTCGCCGATGCCGAACTACTGTCGCCCACCGCGTTGTGCCCCACCACCGAGTAGGTCGAGGTCGAGGTCGGGGACACGCTGCCGCTGGAAGCGGACGTCGCAAAACCTGCGTTGGTCCACGTGTACGATGTCGCCGAGGGCGAGCAACTTACGGTCAGCGTTGTCGAGCTGCCCAGGTTGATGGTGGATGGCGAGGCTGACAGGGTGCAGGTCGGGGGCTGGTTCACTGTCACGGATGCCGAGGCCACCGCGCCGGGGCCCGCCGCGTGGGTGCCGCTCACTGTATACGTCGCGTCGGCGGTCGGCGACACGCTCCCGCTCGATGCGGACGACGCCAACCCGGCGTTC
>CAIYDY010000452.1 GCA_903925015.1 uncultured Acidobacteriia bacterium | reverse complement strand
CCTCCGGAGACGCTTGGCCGGCCGTGCTGCTCGCCCTGGCGAACGCTAACTTGGACCTAGCGCCCTGGTCCGGAGAGCCCAACCGATTAGCTGTTGCCGATTTGGTGGAAGTCACCACCTCCGCAACTATCTGCCTGGGTGAGGTCCGCTCGGTGGACGAAAATACAATTCATATAGCTATCGAGCACAGGCTGGACCGGGAAGTACTTGCTGAAATAGCGCGCGTTTGGCGCCGCTCCGAGGTCTAATTTGACACCGGAAATGCTCGGCTCCGGTACTGCGGTTGAAGTTGATCGCGCCATCGAGGGGCAGGAATGAATCCAGCCGACCTTTGGCTTGCGCTGGGACGCGCATTCCTGATCGCATTTGTATTGACGCCGATCGTGCGGGATATTTTCCGCGCGTACAACGTGGTGGACCGGCCCGGCAAACGCAAAGTGCATGCGTATCCGATCCCGCGCGTGGGCGGGATCCCGATCATGGCGGCCTATGTGTCCACCATTCTTCTTTTGAAATTTCCCGACCCTCCGGGACCCGCAGGCGAGGTTCTTTCGATTCTGCCCGCCGCAACAGCAATCTTCCTAACGGGCTTGATTGACGACTTCTTCGATCTGAGCCCGAAGGTAAAGCTGGCCGGTCAAATTGTGGCCGCCAGCTTGGCTTGGGCCTACGGAATCAGACTGGAATCGCTGGCAGGCATTGCGCTACCGGGCTGGGTGGGATTCCCGCTTTCGGTCATCTGGCTGCTGTTTACCACCAACGCCCTGAACCTTATTGACGGATTGGATGGCTTGTGCGCCGGGATGGGTTTTTTTGCCACGTTGGCATTCTTCGTCGCGGCGAGAATTGAGGATATTCCTATGCTGGCGGTCGCGGCAATCCCCCTCGCCGGGGCCCTGCTGGGCTTCCTGCTCTACAATTTCAACCCGGCCACGGTGTTCCTGGGGGACTCCGGCGCTCTGCTGATCGGCTTCCTGGCTGGCTGTTACGGCTTGGTCTGGGCAAGCCATGAAACGACCTTCGCAAGCAGCTTGGTCCCCTTCCTCGCCATGGCCGTGCCGCTGCTGGACGTGCTTCTCTCGATTGCGCGACGCTCCGTGAAGGGCCAGCCCGTGTTCCAAGCCGACCGCGGCCACACGCACCACCGGTTGCTCAACCGGGGTCTTTCAGTACGCCAGAGCGCCTTAGTTTTGTACGGATTTGCGTTCACCGGTGGCCTTTTCGCGGTTCTTCTGGGATACAAGCCGGTACTAGGCGGCTACCATTTGGCGGTAGTCCTCGGATTTTGCATAGCCTGCTGGGCTGGCATCAGGCAATTGCGCTACGCTGAATTTGAGGTGGCAGGCAATTTGCTATTCAAAGGAGGTTTCCGTCGGGAGGTAGCGCGGGAGCTCAAACTCCGCGAGCTGGGCGAGCGATTGGATGCTGCGCAGAATACGGTTCAGTGGTGGGACGCCCTGTGCGCGTTTGGTCGCGCGGAGGGGTGGAGCCGGGTTTCGGCCGAGCTTGTCGCTGGAAACGACTCTCTTGAACTGGTACTGGCCGCCGTTCCCCCAGAGTGGTCTCTTTCGATTCGTTTGGATGACCTCCAATCGGTCCAAATTGAGAGCGCCTCGCAGGCTGGAGGAAATCCGGTGGACCTGACCGAGCTTACGGCGTTGGTCCGACGGACATTCAGTTCCCACCAATCCACGGGCAATTCCGACAGCCGAGCCCGATGAACCCATCCCCGCAACATCGCCCGCTATTGGACCTGCTGCTGTCAGTTGCGGGCTTTTCAGTCGCATTGGCCGTCCACAGCATCGTGATCGGGGGCGGACTGGAGCCTGGTGAGGCGGTAATCGGTACCCTTGCCTCCTCGCTGGTGTTTTGGCTGGCATTGCAGCTGACCGCTGCCCAAGGCGACGATCTGGGTGGTGCCGTGACAGCCTTCCTGGAACGTTCGTTTCTGGGCTCGGGACTGAACCTGATTCTGCACTCGATCATGACCTATGCGCTGTATATGCGCAGAACACCGTTTCTTGTAGTCGCTGGAAGCATGGTGGCGGCCGCGCTTGTTTCCGGGGCGCAATACTTGTTGGCGGGACAGAGAATTGCGGCAAGGAAAACGCTGCTGATCGGATGCGACACGGCGACGATGGGTATCGCGGTGCTCTTGGGCGACCAGATCCGGGCCTATGTATCCGATCCCGCCGATCCGACGCCGCCGTTGAACCATGCCCTAATATTGTCCCCATCGGAGATCCCGGAGTTCGTGGAACGAGAGCGACCCACCAATATTTTGGTCGGGACCGTCCAGTGGCCGCGTCTGGTTTCTCCGGAATTTCTCCTGAAGGCGAAATCCGCCGGCATTATTGTCGAGGACTCACCGTCAGTTTACGAGGCCATGTTTTCAAGGATTTGCTGCACTCGACTCCGGCCTATGGACTTTCTACTCTCGGCCTCATTGCGCGGTGACGCGAGAACGATGGCGATCCAAGCGGTCTACAACAATTTGATCGGCCTCTTCTTCCTGCTCTCCCTCTCTCCCCTGATCCTCCTGGTCAGTTTGGGGATTTGGCTCGGCGACGGTCCGGGCCCCATCATTGAGAGCGTCGAATGCGCCGGGTTTCAGCACATTCCGTTTCGTAGGCAGCGGTTTCGAACCATGCGGGCGGACGGTAGCGGCCTGCCTTCCCGCTTCGGCGAGCGGCTTGAGCGTTGGAGGCTTGCGGATCTTCCCCAACTATTCAACGTTGTCCGCGGGGAGATGGCCTTGGTTGGGCCCAGACCCGTCCGTCTGATTTTCGCGGACGCTTTGACTGCGGCGATGCCATTTTTCTCGCACCGGTTTTCGGTCAAGCCCGGCATCATCGGTTGGGCGCAGACACAGGAGCCAACTCCCGGGCTGGGTGGAAAGTCATCGTCGGAGACGGATACTATCGAGTACGACCTCTACTACATCAAACAGGGGTCACTGTGGATGGATGTCGAGATCCTTGTGAATGCCTTGGTGGGAGGCAGAAAAGCCCGCGTTTCCCAGCGACCCGCCGTCGCTCTCAATACCGGACACGGGATTGGCTGAAACCATGCACCCGAGCTACTTGGTTGCCCTTCTGGCGATGCTCTGCGCCGTCTATATGGTCATTGGCTATCCACTGCTGTTAGCCAAGGTAAATTGGCGCCGCCGCCCTCCAGTTGCCAAGGATCCGGCGTTCCAGCCGACCGTCACCATTGTGGTTGCAGTTTACAACGGTGCCAGTCAAGTCGTCCGAAAGTTGGAGGTCCTACGGGGGCTCAGCTATCCAGCAGACAAGTACAACATCGTAATCGTCTCGGACGGATCGACCGACGCCACCGACGAACTAGTGAAGAAATTCGCGGCCGAGCATACCGATGGCGCACCAATATCGCTGTTGCGGGCTCCCAGAGGGGGCAAGGCCGCGGCACTGAATCTGGCGATGGCTACCCTTACGGGTGAAATCATCTTCCTCACCGATGTACGGCAGCCGCTGGAGCCATCCGCACTCAGCCATCTGGCTGCAAATTTCGCCGATCCCACCGTTGGCGCGGTCACCGGCGAACTGGTCCTGTTGCGGGGGGATTCCGGCGAGCAAGCCGACATGGACCTCTACTGGCGCTATGAAATTTGGGCCAGAACCCGGCAATCGGAAATTGATTCGCTCTTCAATACGACCGGCTGCATCTACGCAATTCGGCGTTCGTTGGTTGCGCGACTGCCGCCGGACACCCTTACGGACGATGCTGTGATGCCGCTGCGCGCCTTTTTTCAGGGATACCGGGTAGTGTTCGATCCGGCAGCCATCGCCTACGACTATCCCGCGGTCTCCGGAACCGAGTTCCGGCGGCGCTTCCGGACGCTGGCCGGACTGTGGCAGGTGTTTGCCCGCCATCCAGCCCTGTTCACCTCCAGCCGGATGCGCATCCACTTTCTCTCGCACAAGTTCAGCCGAATTGCCCTGCCTTGGACGCTGCTGGCAGTGTTTGGCGCGACTCTGGCGATGCCTGGAAGTCCCTGGCGCTCCCTGCTGCTGGCATTGGAGCTGCTGCCTGTGGCTCTGGCTGCGGGCAACACCTTTGTGCCGGTTGGATTCAAGCTGAAGCGCTTGTCGTCGCCAGCCCGGACATTTCTGGTCATGAATGCAGCGGCACTTTGCGCGGTTTTCGTCTTTGTGCTGCCCGCAACTTGGATCTGGAAGCCCACCACGACAGACAAAGCCGTCGCCGGCACGAAATAATTATGCCGCCCGGAGTTCGCCGAACAGGACGCGGCGGACGGAGCGCACAATTATGGCAATGTCCAAGGCCACGGAGACGTGCCGAACGTAGTAGAGATCGAATTCGAGCTGGCTCAGTACGTCGTCACTGTCCTGCCGTCCCGGCACACTCCCGGTTTCAGCCCCCTTCGAAGCGTGGATCTGTTGCCAACCTGTCAACCCGGGTTTCACGCGTTGCCGCTGGAGGTAGAACGGAACCGCGCTGGCAATGGCATTGCCGTATTCCTGCAGGTCCGGTCTGGGACCGATCAGCGCCATTTTGCCGACAAGTACGTCAAACAACCCCGGCAGCCGATAAAGGCCCGAGCGGAGCAGCCACGAGCCGATTGGCGTTTCGGTTCCGTCGGCGCGATGGCATTGAAAGCTGTGGCGGACAAACGGTATATTGCCAATGCCGGACACACGCTCCCTCCTGATGGTTGGCCCCGTTGAGGTTAGCCGGAGCAGGACCGCGATGAGAGGGATTAGAAAGATTGCAGGCACGAGGCAAAGCACCGTGACAGCCCACGACAAAGCTACTGAAAGTCGGCGGTTGAGCGGCGCAGACTCGAAGGCGTCGGTAAAGATCAGCTTGTGGGGCCAGATCTCGGCAATGCAAACGCGGCCGAAAGTTCTTTCATAAAGGGCCGCCGCCTCCTCCACATGTACACCACCGAATCTCAACTCCAAAAATTCCTCGGTCCACTTGGGCTTGATGTCGGATCTGCGGGCGATTACGATCCATTGCGGACCGTGGGTCTCGACGACAGCATCCAAATCCTCCATGGAGCCGAGACAGGGTACTTGGCTCGACAGGTGGTGTCCACCGTTCCCGGATCGCTGCGTGCTTAGGAATCCAAGAGGTTTCCAACCGTATTCCGGTCGCGCCAGGAATGCGGATACGAGGACGTCGACAGTAGGCGAATAACCCAGAAATAGGACCTTGGTAGTGGAGATCGCACCCTTGCCAGGGGCCCCGGCCAACAAGCGGAGGACCCAAATTGCGACCATGGACAATATTCCGCCGCCGACCATCACCTTGCGCGGGATAGTGAGACCCGGGAGAGCGTAGTCCACCAAGCCCTGCCCGATCACGGTGATTCCAAATACGACGCAAAGCTCTTCAAGCTGCGCCACAGCCGATCGGGGAACTTGGGAATAGAGACCCCTGAGAATCAATCCCGTGACTATCGTCCCGGTCACAAGCAGAATGCGCCAGACACCGGCATCGTACTGCAGGAACGAGGTGAAATCGGAGATATCGGGATCCAGCCAGGAGGCGAGCAGGAAGCAGGCAACAATTGCCAGCGTTTCAGCAAGAGCCAATATCGCAGTGCGGGCCGGGATGACGGTTCTTAGAATTCGGATCACGGGCGGAATCTCGGGAAACAGTTGACCCGCAACGCCAGGGCTCGGGTGCTTGCGAGCTTGGGCGGAAGATTGCTCAAATAAATATGGTACGACGCGATTTTAGCGTACGCCCGAGAGCCAGCTCTCGAAGTCCAGTTCAGTGACTGCACAGCCATCCAGGTAGCGTGGGAGCAGGAGTGGATCGTCGTCACGCGTCGCCACGCCATGTTCGCAGGTGGTGGCACTTTGAATTCCGCATTGACGAAGCCAAGGCAGGAACTCCGGGGACGTCACACCGCTGGGATAGCAGAAATGCTGTGGCGCCAGCCCGGTGATAGCCTCCACGAACTTGGCATTGTCGTGAATCTCACGCACGAAGAGGTCGCGGTCATGTGGCGTCCGGTGCCTGTGGGTGTGCAGCTGGATGTCGACCTTGGATTTTGCCGCCACCGCAGCCTCTTCGGGGGTCATCAATTGGAACAGGCGATCCTCGAGGATGGAATCGTAGTCGATCCCGATGCGCTCTGCCAATTGACGTGACACCTGGTCGCACTGTTCGGGGGTCAAATGTTCCGAATCCGCTTGTTCGGCATATCGGGCCACGGCATGCTCGCGGGCCTCGGGGTCGGCGAACTCGGGCTTGCCACTCTTCCACAACAGGTACTTGACCATGAGGGTAAACACAGGCAGCTTGTGCTTGGTGTACCAAGTCGTCAAATAAAGCGTGGACGGGAAGTCAAACTCCCGCATGGCGGGGAGCGCCTTGAGGTAAAAATCGTAGAATCCGTCGTCAAACGTGATCACTACGCTCTTGGGGGGCAAAGTGTTTTCTCGGAGCCGCACCACCGCCTCGGACAAGGGCAGGACGTTGGCACCCCAAGCGTGCAGGAAAGCCATTCGTTGGCGGAAGAGCTCGATGGGCATGTAGAGGCCTCCCTCCCACAAATGCTCATCGCGCAAAGAGATTCCGTGATAGCAGAGGATTACCAGCTTGTCACGCCGCCTGAAGCGTGTCGATGCGGCGAAAACCCCGGTTGCCCGGAGTGCTTTCAGCACGGCTTGCTTCAGTGTGTTGCTCATACCTGCGTGCGCTCTCTCAAAGAGATCAGTATTTATCGTCGCACCCAGGGCACCGCCGACCTCATTTCGAACCAGATGGCAGTTTATAACTTTCTTATGGATCCCGCTGCTAAGGGCTCGGCGACTCCATCATCGGCCCGCTCATGATCCAATTAAAGATGGAGATGCCAGTCAAACTAGTTGTTGTCGCCGGCGCTAGACCGAACTTCATGAAGGTCGCGCCCTTGTTCGCCGCGTTGGCCGGCGACACTGATTTTGTCCCCATACTGGTGCATACGGGCCAGCATTACGACTATGCAATGTCGGGGCAGTTTTTCGACGATCTGGGTTTGCCAGCCCCGGCCTACCACTTGGAGGCGGGTTCGGGATCCCACGCCCAGCAGACCGGCGAAATCCTGAAACGGATCGAGCCTGTGCTGATTGCCGAACAGCCTGCCGCCGTGATTGTGGTTGGCGATGTCAACTCGACGGTGGCTGCAGCATTGGCGGCGAGCAAGCTCGGCATTTGTGTCATCCACATCGAAGCGGGCCTGCGAAGCTTCGACCGGACCATGCCGGAAGAGATCAACCGGCTGGCGACGGATGCAATCACGGATCTGTACTTGGTGACTGAAGCGAGCGGTCGCCGCAACCTGCTGCGCGAAGGCGTCGATCCTGCAAAAATCCACATGGTGGGTAATCTGATGATCGATTCGTTGCGGAGTCACTTGAGCCAGGCCTTGGCATCGGACGCGCGCCACCGTTTGATCCAGCATGAAAAGTACGGCATGGTGACCCTGCACCGGCCGGCAAATGTGGACAACCCGGTCCAGTTGGCCGAAATCCTGTCGGCGCTGGCCGAAATCGCCAAGGAGGTTCCCCTCTACTGGCCGATGCACCCAAGAACCCGCAGCAAGCTTACCAGCGGTGCCGGGCTCCCCGAGAACATTCATGTCCTGGAGCCACTGGGGTACTTGGATTTCCTCTGTCTGCAGGCAGGGAGTGCAGTCGTACTAACCGATTCAGGCGGAATTCAAGAGGAGACGACTGTGCTGGGCGTTCCCTGCCTGACTCTCCGGGACAATACCGAGCGGCCGAGTACGGTGGAGTGCGGCACCAACCGGTTGGCAGGAACCTCGCGCGATTCGATTCTGGCCGCATGGGCGGATTCCAAGCACAATGATCGTCCGGCATCCATCCCTGAATATTGGGATGGCAGCGCCGGACAACGTGTGAGATCGGTCCTCCGGAGTACGTTCGTATCCCAGGCTTGAGATGAGCACCATTCGCCCGGACAACAGGGCACTGGCCGACAACGAACGCAAGAGTTTGCACAAAAAGGTCGTTGGTGGCTTGGCTTGGACCGCAGCTGCGAAATGGATCTCCCAGCTGGTCTCCTGGCCATCCACGATCGTTGCAGCGCGTTTGCTGTCCCCCGACGATTTTGGAATCGCCGAGATGGCTGGCATTTACTTCATCGTTGCAAACGTCATGGCCGAGTTCGGGATCGGCATGGCAGTACTCCAGATGCGGGAAATGGCGGCAGAGATTGTGGCGCAGATTGCCAGCGTAGCCACTTTGTTCGGGTTTCTCGGAATGGCGCTGTCGTTCGTTGCAGCCCCATTGCTTGCCAAGTTCTTCCACACTCCTGCACTGGAAGCTGTGGTTCAGGTTGTGAGTGTTACCTTTTTGCTCACTGGTTTGGAGTCTGTTCCGCTGGCGCTGCTCCAGAAGGACTTGGATTACCGGAAGCTTTCTCTGGCCGAATCGATCCAGGCACTCACTACAGCAACTTGTACAGTGTTTTGTGCCTATCGCGGAATGGGATACTGGGCAATCGCCGCTGGGAACTTGGCCGGGAGGTCTTGCGCGGTAGCCCTACTGTTCTATTGGAAACCGACCAGCTTCCAAATGCCACGATGGGCGGAAATTGCCAATCCATTGAAATTCGGCATGGAAGTTGCAACGCAGCGGATTGCTGGAAGCATCATGTCGCTCGCTGACAGCATCGTTGTCGGTCGCACGCTCGGACAGGCAAGCGTTGGAGCTTATCGAATCGCCAATAGTTTGGCATATACACCCGTGGAAAAGATCGGCACCATGCTGATGCGGGTGACGGGTCCCCTTTTTGCCCGCATCCAAGCCGACAAGGAACTCACGGTCCGTTACTTCCTGCTTCTGACACAGGGGCTGACGATGGTCCTGTTTCCCTTGGCATTCGGTCTTGCCTTGGTCGCGCCCGACGCGGTGCATGTTCTGTTGGGACCGACCAAATGGAATGCGACCACAGAGCCTTTACGGTGGATCGCGGTCTATGCCGGGATTCGGGCGCTCAGCTACTTGAACGGGCAGGTCCTGACCGCACAGCGAAAGACCCGCTGGGCCATGCGGAACGCCATCGTCGGTTTCGTGGTCATGCCAGGTGCATTTTGGATTGCGTCGCGGTGGGGTGTGGGTGCCGTTGCATTGACTTGGCTGGTTATGTCGCCGCTCAACGTGTTTGCCGGGACTTTCCAAGCGGTCCAAGCGGTGGGATGTGGAGTCCGAGCCTACCTGAACGCGCTGCTGCCATCCGTCGCGGGATCCTTGTCAATGACAGCGGCGGTTCTCTTCGCGAAATCGCTACCCGTTGCAGCATCGTGGGGTTTCAAAGGCCATCTGGCTACGGAGGTCGCGTTGGGTGCCGCGGGCTACCTGTTTGTCCTGGGCGTATTTTTCCGGGGGCGTGTCATGCAGTATTTCGACCTCCTTCGCCGCCTCCGCAGCGGCACCGACGCCGTAGTTTAACCGGACAGGCACAGACCCCATTAGAATGGGTCATGCATCGCGCAGTCCTTTTTTTGATCCTTTGCTCCCTGGCTGAATTCGCACTTCAAGCCCAACCCGCCAGCGCACTCATGGCGGACCCGACCGTCCGGGCCGCACTGGACGCAGCCAAGCGCAACGAAGCCCACTTCATCGACGAACAGATCCGGGTCTGCGAGATCCCTGCGCCTCCATTCCATGAAGAGGCGCGCGGCCTCGAATTCAAGCGGCTTTTTGAACAGGCCGGGTTGAAAGATGTCAGGATTGACAAGGCGGGAAATGTCATCGGGGTCCGTCCCGGCTTGGCGACCCACCCCAATCTACTGTTCCAGGCGCATCTCGACACGGTCTTCCCGGAAGGCACCGATGTGAAGGTGAAGCGCAACGGCGACATCCTTGCCGCACCCGGGATTGCCGATGACTGCCGCGGCTTGGCCGTGATGCTGGGCGTGATCCGCGCACTGGACGAGGCGAAGGTCCAAACGCCGGGCACGATTACATTCGTCGCCGACACAGGCGAGGAAGGACTGGGTGATCTTCGCGGCACCAAGGAACTGTTCAACGTAACGCTGAAGGGCCAAATCGACAAGTTTGTTTCCGTGGACGACGTGGGGCTCCGGGTCACAAACGTGGGAGTCGGCAGCTACCGCTACCGCGCCACATTCAAGGGCCCCGGCGGGCATAGTTTCGGGGCATTCGGTCTTGCGAACCCGATCCAAGCCATGGGGAGGGCAATCGCCAAGATCGATGAGTTCGAGGTTCCCACCACCCCCAAGACAACATTCAACGTGGGGCGGGTTGGCGGCGGCACATCGGTCAACTCGATCCCGTTTGAAGGTTGGATGGAGGTCGACATGCGGTCCTCCGACAAGGATTCGCTCGAAACCATCCATGCCAAGTACAAACGTGCGGTGCAGCAGGCCGTCGACGAGGAGAACAAGCGCTGGAAGGGGCGGGGCCCGGTTTCCGTCGATAACGCTTTGGTGGGGTACCGCCCTGCCGGAAGCACGCCCGCCGATTCGGCCATTGTCACCACCGCCATGGAGGTGACCAAGATTTTCAATCCAAACGTCACCACTGGTGAGGGCTCCACGGACTCGAATGTGCCGATGAATTTGGGCATTCCAGCCGTAACGATCGGCGCCGGCGGCGAGGGGACGGCCAACCATTCGCTGGACGAGACCTTCAACACCAAGGATTCCTATCTGGGGACACAGCGCGCACTGTTGTTGGCCGTGGCGTTGGCCCGCTAGAGCCGCGACGCGCTAGCCGCGTTCAGCCATTCTTCAGGCTGAAATGGTGGACTGGTAAACTGCCGGAGGAAACTTCCGCAGACCAGCGACATGAACCCGACCAGAATCCGACACATTTTGCTCTGCCTGGCTGCCGGGTCGGGGCTCGCCCAAACGGTGACACCCCAGCCATCACCGAAAATCACGCTCGCCGATGCAATTGCGCGGGCCCGGCAATATGGCGGGCAGGTGACATCGGCCAACCTCGGAGTCCAGCAGGCCAAGGAGGATTCCTTGCAGGCCCGTGCTGGCCGCCTCCCCACGGTCAACGCGTTCAACCAGTACATCCACACCGAGGGCAACGGCACCACATCCGGTGTGTTTGTGGCCAACGACGGCCTGCACGTTTACAACGAACAGGCGCAGGTGCACCAGGAGGTTCTAGCTGTGTTCCGCAAGGGTGAAATCAACCGCGCAGCCGCGAATGAGGCGGTCGCGAAGGCCCGTGTCGAAATCGCAGCTCGAGGCATCAACGCCACCGTGATCCAAGGCTACTACGCCATCGTTTCCGCCGGGCGCAAGTTCGGCAACGCCCAGCGCAGCCTCCGGGAAGCCGAGCAGTTCCTCGATATTACCGACAAGCAGGAAAAAGGCGGGGAAGCGGCCAAGTCCGATGTCATCAAGGCACGAATCCAGCTCCAGCAGCGTCAGCGTGACCTGCAGGACGCGGTCGCAGCGATTGAGAAGGCCAAGATCGGACTCGGAGTCCTGATTTTCCCAAATTTCAGCTCCAACTTCGATGTCGAGGATGATTTGGCAAGCGCCGAACCCGTGCCGCTTGTGGATGATGCGAAGGCCAAGGCCTCCGCGTCGAGTCCGGAGCTGCATGTCGCCCGTTCCGTTGTGGAGTCGGCCGGCTACGACGTCGGTGTGGCGCGTTACGGCTACCTGCCCTCGCTTTCCATCGATTTTTTCTACGGCATCAACGCCAATGTGTTCGCCGCCTACGGAATCCGTGACGACGAACGCCGCCGCAACCTGGGATACTCCGGCCAGATCACCCTCAACATCCCGGTGTGGAATTGGGGGACGACGAAGAGCAAGATCGCCCAGGCGGAACTGCGGCGCACCCAGGCCAAGCTCGACCTCACCCTGGCCGAGCGCACCCTCCAGGGCAACCTTGCCGCCGCCTACGCCGAGGCCGATGCCGCGAAAGCGCAAATTGAATCGCTGAAGACGTCGGTGGATCTGGCAGCGGAGAGCCTGCGGCTGACACTGCTCCGCTACCAGGCGGGTGAGGCCGTCACGCTGGAAGTCGTCGACGCCCAATCCACCGTGACGCAGGCACGAAACGCCTATGACGACGGCCTGGCCAGGTATCGAATCGCCATCGCCAACATTCAGACTCTGACGGGGACCCTCTAATATGCCAATAAATTGGAAGCACCTGTTGCCAGCCGGCCTGGCGCTGGCTTTGTTTTGTAGCGCCTGCGGCAAAACTGAAAAGAAGGCCGAGGCGGAGACCGAACCGCCCGTGCCTGTCCAAGTCGTGAACGTCCGCAGCGGTCCCATCGACCGCGTAGTCGAAAGCGATGCGGTGCTCTACCCCATCAACCAAGCCAACGTTACCCCCAAGATTTCGGCTCCCGTGAAGCGCGTGCTGGTGAACCGGGGCGACCACGTGAAGGCCGGTCAGGTTGTAGCCGAGCTGGAGAGCCGTGATTTGACGGCGGCAGTTGCTGAAAGCAAGAGCCTCCATGAGCAGACCCAAGCGCAGTACCAGGGTTTGCGCGGTGCCACGGCGGTGGACGACAAGACCAAGGCCGAGGCCGACGTCACGGCTTTCCGTCAGGCACTGGAAGCAGCCAAGAGGGTCTATGAGAGCCGCGTTGAGCTGGTGAAGCAGGGGGCGTTGGCCCGCAAGCTGGTGGACGACGCGCAGGTTTCCATGGTTCAAGCCCAGACCCAGTTCGATACGGCGCAGCGGCATTTGCAGACTCTGAATTCGGTCGGCCAGCGCCAACAGTTGCAGGCGGCCCAGTCCCAGATGGACGCAGCCAAGGCGCACTTGGACTCGGCCACGGCACAGCTTTCGTACGCTCAGATCACCACGCCGATTTCGGGAGTCGTTTCCGACCGCCCGGTCTACCCCGGCGAAATGGCGGCACCCGGTGCGCCGTTGCTGTCGATTGTCGATATCTCGCAGGTTGTTGCGCGCGCGAACATTCCGGTGAGGGACGCGGCGTTCATCAAAGTCGGCAGTCCGGCGACGTTGGCCGGACCGGACGGCAATATCGCGGGCAGGGTGACGGTTGTCAGCCCCGCCGTGGATCCGGCGACCACCACGATCGAGGTCTGGGTCCAGGCGCCCAACGAAGAGGAGAAGCTGAAACCCGGCGGCACGGTGCGGGTTTCCATCAAGGCCGAAACCTTGAAGGACGTGACAATCGTCCCCGTATCGGCGATCCTGAACTTCGATGAGGGCGGCGAGAAGGTCATGATCGCCATGGCCGACAATACTGCCCGCGAACGGCGCATAAATGTTGGAGTCCGGCAGGGCGACAATGTCCAGATCATCAGCGGAGTTTCCGAAGGCGAGAAGGTCATCGTTGCAGGTGGCTTGGGCCTCGAAAACAAGGCCAAGATCAAGATCGTGGAACCCCCTGTGGCGGCTGACGATGACGACGACGACAAGTAGGCGATGAATGAGTGACCTGACCCCCATTCCTCCCCCCGAGGACACGTCGCACGACCACTGGACGGCGCGGTTTTCCCGACCCATCCTGTTCAGCATTGTCGCGCTGGTGGCCATGGGTGCCTATTTGGCACTTTCGATCCCCGTCGCGGTATTCCCTTCGACCGATTTCCCGCGCGTCGTGGTCGGCGTTGATAACGGCGTGGCTCCCATCGACCAGATGCATGTCACGGTCACGCGGAACATCGAGGAGGCCATGAACAGCGTGCCGGGGCTCGAAACGGTGCGTTCGAACACCAGCCGCGGCTCGGCCGAGGTCAGCCTGTTCTTCAACTGGAATGTGGACATGTTCCAGACGCTGCAGTCCGTGAACGCGGCCTTGGCACGCGTCCAAACGACCCTCCCGCCAACCGCCAAGCTGACGGCCAACCGCCTGACATTTGCGGCCTTCCCGATCCTGGGATACAGCCTCACTTCGGACAGCATGCCGCAATCGAAGCTTTGGGAATTGGCAAATTATTCGATCAAGCCGAGGCTGAACCGAGTCACTGGCGTGTCGATGGTGGTGCTGCAAGGCGGGCAGGTTCCCGAGTTCCAAGTGCAACCCGATCCGGCAAAAATGCTGCAGGCCCAGGTGACCGTGCCGGGAATTCTGGACGCCATCGCGCGCAGCAATATGATTGACTCGCCCGGGTTGCTCGAAAATAACCACGAGCTGTCGCTGGCGTTGGTAACCGGCCAGACCCGGACACCGGAGGAAATCGCCAACGTCGTGGTGAAAACATCACCCGCCGGCGTGCCCATCCGCATCGCCGACTTGGGCAGTGTTGGCCCGTCGGTCGCGCCTGTGTACACGATTGTGACGGCCAACGGGAAACCCGCAGTGCTGTTGAACATTTTCCGCCAGCCCACGGGAAATACCGTCGCAGTGGCCGATCTGGTTGCGAAGGAATTGGAGCAGATCCGCACCACCCTGCCTCCGGGCGTGAAGCTGCAGGCATTCTACGACCAATCGCAGCTGGTGCGCGATTCCATTGCCAGTGTTCGCGATGCGATCCTGATTGGCTTGGTTTTTGCGGCCATCATCCTTGTTCTGTTCCTGCGCGACTGGGGCAGCTCCATCGTGGCGGGCCTGGTGATTCCGGCCACCATCGGCATTACGCTGATCGTGCTGCGGATGCTAGGCGAGAGTTTCGACCTGATGACGTTGGGCGGGTTGGCCGCCGCCGTCGGGTTGGTCATCGACGACGCCATTGTCGTGGTCGAAAACATCGTGATGCACCGGGACTCGGGGCAATCGCGGGGCGACGCCATCCGCAGCGCGCTCAAGGAAATCCGGGTGCCGCTGCTGGGCTCCACGATTACGCCAATCGTTGTGTTCCTGCCGCTGATTTCGATTACCGGTGTAACCGGTACCTTCTTCCGGGCGTTGGCCGTCACAGTCGGAACCTCGCTGTTGGCGTCGCTGGCGTTGGCGCTGACTTGGACACCGGCGTTGAGCCACTACCTGCTGCGCCGGCAGCGCTCCGGCAAGCTGGAACCTTCCACCACCGCCGACGCGCACGGGCATGTCTCGACGAGCGGGTTTATGGGCAAATTGACGAACGCCTATACAGCGGCGTTGGGATTGTCCCTGCGTCAACCCCTGATGTTGCTGGTGGGTTGTGCGGCGCTGGTGGGTGTGTCGTTCCTCTGCTACCGCTCGCTTGGGTCGGATCTGCTTCCGGAAATGGACGAGGGTGGCTTCGTGTTGGATTACCTGATGCCTGCCGGTTCCTCGCTGCACGACACCAACGAAGTACTCCTGGGCGTGGAGAAGATCCTGGCAAAGGTGCCGGAGGTGGAGGGTACTTCCCGCCGCACTGGCTTGCAGTTGGGCTTAGCTGCCGTTACCGAGGCGAATACTGGCGATTTCCTTGTCCGGCTGAAGGCGGACCGCGAACGGGGAATCGACGAAGTGATTTCCGATCTCCGGAAGCAGATCAACGGTGCCTACCCCCAGCTGGACATCGAGTTCATCCAAGTTTTGCAGGACATGATCGGCGATTTGAGCAACTCGCCCGAGCCGATTGAAATGAAGATGTTCTGCCAGGATCCCGCCGTCTTGAAGAAATGGGCCCCGAAGGTGGGCGACCGGATCAAGAAGATCGAGCAGGTCAAGGACGTGAAGAACGGGATCGAGAACACTGTCAGCGGTTCCGCCATCGTGATGCGCGTAGACCCTGTGATGGCAGCGCGGGCCGGTTTCACGCCGCAGGAGATCGAACTGGACGCCAGTGCGATTCTCCAAGGCGAGCCCGCCACCACACCCGTGGTGGTGAATGACCGCTCCTATACAATCCGCGTCCGATTCCCGAACTATACCCGCGCCACGCTGGAGCAGGTGAAAAATACGATGATCGTGAGTTCCACGGGAAAGAACGCCACGCTGGGGTCGCTTGCGAAGTTCGAAACCGAGGCCGGACAGACGGAGGTCCGGCGCGAGAATTTGCAGCGCGTGGTCGGCGTCACGGGGCGTTTCGAGGGTATCAGCTTGGGCAAGGGCATGGAACTGGTGAAGGCGGCAGTGGCCGAAATGAACCTGCCGCCCGAGATCCGCGTGGTGTACGGCGGCACCTACCAGGAGCAGCAGAAGTCCTTCAAGGACCTTGGATTTGTTTTGTTCCTGGCTGTGGTGCTGGTTTTCGTGGTTCTGCTGTTCGAGTTTGGGACGTTCGGCGCTCCGTCGGCGATTCTGGCATCGGCGCTGCTTTCCACTTCGGGAGTGTTCCTGGCTCTCTTGGTTACGAAGACAACGTTCAATATTTCGTCTTTCATGGGGCTGATCATGGTAATCGGCATTGTTGCGAAGAACGGGATTCTGCTGTTGGATGCCGACCAGCGCTTCCGGGCGGAAGGCTATTCGGCCCGCGACGCGATGTTGGAAGCCGGGCGACGTCGCTTGCGGCCGATTCTGATGACCGCGATGGCGACAGTCGCAGGCATGATTCCGCTGTCATTGGCGATCGGTGCGGGTTCGCAGATGTTGCAGCCCTTGGCGATTGCGGTGATCGGGGGCATCGCCGCGTCGATGATTCTGTCGCTGATCGTGACGCCGGCGGTACATTACTACCTGGCAAGGGAGTAGCGATGAACTGGGAACAGTCGTTGGTGGAGTTGGACAACTTGGCAGACGGGGAGTACGGGTGCGGGGTGCGGGAGGCTTTGAGGGTCGACGAGGAGTTGGCTGCGAAGAGGTTGGCCCGGTTGACAGGCATCATGATCAAGATGCCGTTTGCGAGGCCCGTGATTGTGTCCCAGCCAACGTCGGAGACCCTCGCGAAGCGTGAGTGGCACTACGATCCTTCGAGGGTCGAGGCTCTGGATGCGAACGATCCAGCTTGGGCGGTACCCCGGGGTATTTTCGAATCGAAGGCGGATCGCGGTATCAGCCTGGAAGGTTTCGTTGGGGGTCAACTCAATGAAAGTAATTGGTTTTTGGCTCTTCTGGACTCTGTTCAAGAAATCCTTTGCAAGGATACCGGCTTCCAGGAAGCGCTCAACGTGCAACTGGATGACTGGCTACAGGACGGTGTAAAGGACGCGGTGAAAGGTCTTGCGCATGTGATTGTTCCGCTCGTGCCTTGGCTGAAAGGACATGACGCGATTCTGGCCGGTCTCTCGCTCTACATTTTCTACTACGGCAAGAAGGGCTTCTGCAAGGGGACGTTCGACCATCCCATGGTGACGACCCGGGGCTCGCTCTAACATGGCGGAATGGTTTTCGCGGCCAGTGCTGTGTGTCTCCGATCTTGACGCATCGGTGGATTTCTACGTCGGCCAACTCGGATTCACACAGCCGTGGCGGCATGAAGAGGACGGGAAGGCACTGGTGGCGCAGGTGGAGCGCCAGGGATGCGCGCTGATTCTTTCCTCCCAGTGGCCGGGTCGAGTCGGCAAGGGTCTGATTTTCATATCACTGGACGCCGACGTGCTGGATTTGCTGCGAGCGGAATTGGAACAAAGGAGCGTGGATGTGAGGGACGGGCAGTGGGGCTACCGCCTCATGGTGGTCACGGACCCGGATGGCAACGAGCTCTACTTTCCGTATCCAAATCCGGCATGAGCGATAGGAGCGCCTTCTATCGCTCACGTAAAGCTTGCTTTGTGAGCGATAGAATGCTATTCTATCGCTCATGGACCGTTGGAACTGGGAACAACCCGACTGGCCGCACTTCCGGTGGGACGCCTCGCGACTCGCGGAGAAAGAGCGGAAGTTCCACAACTCCGGCGGTGTTCTGATCGGAACCGTCGGCCATCTTGGCAGCGCGCACCGCGAAAGCTTGTACGTCGAGTGCATCAGCGGCGAGGCGGTCACCACCTCTGAAATTGAAGGCGAATTGCTGGACCGGGCCAGCGTCCAGTCATCGCTGCGCCGGAAGTTGGGACTGGCTTCGGACAACCGGCGGGTCGGGCCGAAAGAGGACGGCATTGCGCAATTGATGCTGGACCTGTTCGCCAATTTCCTGGAGCCGCTTTCCCATGAAACGCTGCATTCCTGGCACCGCAAGCTGCTGCCGGGTCGTGCGGACGTCGCGGTTGGCGAATACCGCTCGGGTTCGGAGCCGATGGAGATCATTTCGGGAGCTATCGGAAAGGAGCGTGTGCATTTCGTGGCACCCCCGTCGGCGACGTTGCCTGCGGAAACGGACCGGTTTCTCGACTGGTTCAACCGGACATCCTGGGACGGGCCGGAGCCGCTGCCCGCACTCACACGGGCCGGAATCGCGCATCTCTACTTCGAGTCAATCCACCCGTACGAAGACGGAAACGGTAGGATTGGACGGGCGATCGCGGAGAAGGCGTTGGCGCAAGGCCTGCGGCATCCCACATTGACAGCGCTTTCGACGACGATCCTGGCGCGCCGCAAGGAATACTACCGCGAACTGGAACTGGCCAGCAAGACCACCGAGATCACGCAGTGGCTGGCGTGGTTTGCCGATGTGACGCTGGAGGCCCAGCAGCGGACCATCCAGTTGGCCGATTTCCTGGTGGGAAAGTCACACTTGCTGGATCGCCTGCGCGGGGCGCTGAATGATCGCCAGGAGAAGGCGTTGCTGCGGCTCTTGCGAGAGGGCCCGGACGGCTTCGAGGGCGGCCTGAGCGCCGGGAACTACGCCACGATTACCGGGGCGTCCCCGGCTACCGCGACGCGCGATCTGGCGGATTTGGTGGAGAAAGGCGCATTGACGCGGACGGGGGAACGGCGGCACGCGCGGTATTTCGCGGCGCTGCCGTCGCCCGAACCGATCGGATTTGCAGCGCTGGCCGCAGGGTCTTTTGCGGCACAATAGGGATATGCTCACCATGGAAAAGCTGCGCACCGAATACCGGGACCAGATCCTGGCGATGGTGATGGAGCGATTCGTCGCACCGGACAACGCGACTTTCAGCTCTTGTGCCGAAGCTATTGCTTGACTGAGGGGTTTAGGTATGGTTTCCTTAGACTGGATGCTGCGATGACACTGCAAATCGACAAGAAGTTTCTTGAGTGGGCGATTAGCAAGGATGAGAAGCAATTCGTGCGCGATCTCGACGAGGAAATTCAACGTCGCAGTCATCCGATGGAGACTCAGACCGAGTTTCTTGATCGTCTTGATGCTCGACGCACGTATGGTCTCGCCATTGATCGAACCCAGGAAAGAGTCAAGAGTGTGGAGTCGCTTTGCACCGCTCTGAAGCGAATCAAACCGGAAATACGCATTTCCTGTGGCGCGCAGCCATGGGAGAGGTGGGAGCCTGGAAAAAGAGTTGCGATTGTCATGGGGGTCCGGTATGCCAACCTGCCTTCCGTTTCCATAGTTCCGCAAAGAGCAGTCGGTGCACGCGATTCCGAAGCAGTGGCGCATTTGACAAAACTCTTATACAAGAAATTTCATTTGGAGTGCGAACTCGACTTCCACAACTTCCCGTCCTCGATGCCCGAAACAGAGGCGCAAGCAGAACTCAGTCGAATAGAAGACAATCCACGGGTGGGTATGGTCGTTGTCATCGGATCCCCTGTAGTTAACCCGATCGCGAACGTACTCGCCGCTGAAATTTGCGGACGACACAACAAGAGCATGCCGGTCAAGTTCCGATGGGGCCACGCTCGCCACGATTTTCTTTCCCATTCGTCCACCAAGGGTCAATCGGAGGAGGGAATCGCCTCCCGCGAAAAACACGGACTCTTTTTCCGCAGGTGGACCGACAACGAGATCGCTGCCGACACGTCCGGCAGGCAGAGATATCCTGATTGCGGACTCATGATGTTCGACGCGAGCGTGACACCATTCCGCGTATTGCTGGCGGGGCATGGTGGTGCCGGCACTGTAGCGGCTACTCTGGGACTCGGCATGGAGGGGTTGATCGACGAACTGCTGGATGGGCCACGCACAGATGGGTCGTATTTTGGCCCGAACTGCTTCACGGCGGTGTTCGGTGCCGAAAAGTTAGCCCATCGCCCCTTCGAGCGAGACGACTTGGAACTCGATCATAGGTCGGTCAAGCTCTGTTGGCCCTTGCTTTCGGCGTGACTGGCCAAGCACGTCCGTACTCGATTCGGAGCACAAATCTGCGTCACTATGGCTCCAGGCCCAACTTGGGTCAGGAGAATTTCCAAAGTGAAACCGCGAAGTATCATCTGGGGCACAGGCAACGCTTGGCCTGCGCTCAGCCCACACCATGATCGACCCAAGGGCAATACCTCGGTCTCGTTCATATATCGCCAATCCCACCTGCTGTTTGACTGCGGGGCGGGCTGTGCCGACGGAATCATTGCCAGAGGGTTGTCGGTGCCGGCTGTGTTATTTGGGAGCCACGCGCACCCGGATCACGTCAACAGGCACGAGATGAACCTGATCCTGAGACTGGCACACCTGCGATCGACGAAGGAGCGGATTCGCTTTGTGGCAACTGAGCGCACCTGGCTGAGTTTACCGGGTTTTGAACGCGCGTCACTCGAGTGGGTGCCCGTGGAACCCGACACGCGCGTGTCCCTCACTGTCGATGGGACGGAGTTTGTCGTCGATGTGTTGGACGCGGCGGACCATTTTCCGGGCGGTGTTGTATTTGTCGTCTCGGTCGATGGCTTTCGCTTCGGAGCGCTGTTCGACAAAAAGTCTTGGGGCAGCACCGAGGTGCTGGAGTCTCTTGACCTCGCTGTGATTGAGACGAACTCAATTACCCGCCTGGCACCGAAAACGGGCCACGTTGGTCTCTGGGACAACATCGACATGTTGCGGTCGCTCCAAACGCCGCCGCGCTTCACCGCCCTGATCCATTACGGCACAGATGACCAACGTGTCTTGAGCTGCGGCAGCTTGGCTGCGATGTTGCCCGCAGTTGCGGGTGGCCTCAGTCTTGGTTGGGCAAACCCCGGCTGGGAAATCGACTGGCAGGATTTGCCACCTCGCAACCCAATTGCCCTGATCGACGAAGAGAATCGGGTGTGCGGAGTGGCCAGCAAGAACGACGCTCATTCATCAGGGCTGCTGCATGCATCCGTCTTGACCTTGGTGAGGAGCGACCGCAAGCTGGTCCTTTACAAGCGGCCGCCTGGCAAGTCGCACCCGGGCAAGCTCGACTCCTTGGGCGGCGGCCACATGGACGTCTGCGACGGAAGCCCGAGGGCCACCGCCCTTCGGGAAGCGCGGGAAGAAGTGCTGGTCAGTAGCGCTGATCGCGTCCACCAAATCATGATCGACGATGCCTGGCTGACTCAGCTGAGCGACGACTTCGCGCTCGAAAGTGTCGCTCCGAAAAATCGCGAACGTTCCACCCTCTTTGGCCTCGACATTCCGCCAGGCTTGCGGGTCCGCGGCGAAGACATTTGCGACGATAGTGGCAATCCCATCACATTGGAACTGTCCACTGTCGACTGGGACGACCTGATCAAACTCGACCTCACGTCGGTCGCCGACGGCTTGGCCCGTATCATCCGGTTGGCCGATCATCGTCGTGTTCGCAATTGGTTGGAAAGCTAGAAGGATAAGGTCCCGGGGGGCGTTACGCCCGCCCCCAGGACCTACCGGTGCGCTGCAATAACCGGATATTCCTTGTCGTAGCCCTTCGTGCTCCACCACAGGATCTTGTTCAGCACATCCGACGGAATATCATCCGGATCCTTCCAGTTCATCGCCAGCGACTGTTCCGCCGCCCACTTCTCGCGCCCGTTCAAGCCCCGGACGGCCGGATTCATCTGGTCGAGCGGAATATTGTTCGGGATCGCCTTGTAGGGTGCCGTATCGGCCGTCGGGGTGAATACCGAATTCATCGCGCGGGCGGCCGCCACGAAGCGGGTCTGCGGCGGGATACGGAAGACATCCTGGATGGTCCGGATCATGCTGGAGTGATCGTAGAAGTTCGAATCCACCGCCGCTTTGCGGACGTGCGGACCGATGGCGAGAGCAACGGTACGGTGCCCGTCCACGTGGTCGAGGCCGTTCTGCGCATCATCCTCCACAACCAGGATCAGCGTGGATGCCCAGAACTTGGATTTGGAAAGGCCCTCCACAATCCGCCCCAAGGCCAAATCGTCGTCCGCAACCATGGCCTTCGGCGTCGGCGATCCCGGTGAGGTGCCGTTGGTGTGGTCCGAGGTCAGGGTCAGCACGGTGAGCTGCTGCATTTCGCCCTTCTTCTCGAATTCGCCCAGTTCCCGCAGGAACTCGTCAGCGCGGATTTGGTCGGTGATGTTGGTGTCGTTGTCCGGCGAACGGGGGTCAATGTACTTCTGGAGCGCAGGAACACCACTCTTGGAGGCCACAAAATCCT
>CAIYDY010000451.1 GCA_903925015.1 uncultured Acidobacteriia bacterium | reverse complement strand
CAACGCCGTCGAGTATTTCGTCAGCTATTACGACTACTACCAGCCAGAGGCCTACATCGCCTCCAGCGACGTGTACATCGAGAAGGAATCGACCGTCAACGACGAACTCGACAGGCTCCGGCTCTCCGCCACCAGGTCGCTTTTCGAGCGGCCGGATTGCATCATCGTGGCCAGCGTCAGCTGCATCTACGGCATCGGTTCACCCGAGTCCTATTACGGTATGGTGATACGGCTGCACAAGGGCCAGCACATCACGCGGAAGGATATTACCGTTGGATTGGTGGAACTGCTGTACGACCGCACTGATACTGATTTCCGCCGCGGGGCCTTCCGGGTCCGGGGCGATGTGATCGAAATCTTTCCCACCTATGAGGAAACGGCCTATCGGATCGAGATGTGGGGCGACGAAATCGAATCGCTTTCCAAGATCGATCCGCTGCTTGGCACGGTCCTGATGACGTATGACAAGCTACCGATTTATCCCAAAACTCACTACGTGATGTCGCGCCTGACCAAGGAAGTGGCGGTGGAGACGATCAAGGCGGAATTGGAATCGTGGCGGCCGCAGTTGGAGGCGCAAGGGAAAATCCTGGAAGCCCAGCGGTTGCACCAGCGCACGATGTTCGATCTGGAGATGGTGAAGGAGATCGGGTACTGCCACGGGATTGAAAACTATTCGCGCCACTTCTCGGGCCGTTTGCCGGGGGAGGCACCGCCCACCCTGCTGGACTACCTGCCCGCAGACGCCCTTATTTTCATTGACGAGAGCCACCAGACGATACCGCAATTGCACGCGATGTACCACGGCGACCGGTCACGCAAGGAGGTACTTGTGCGGCATGGTTTCCGGCTGCCCAGCGCGATGGACAACCGTCCGTTGACGTTCGAGGAGTTTGAACACCGGGTCAACCAAGTTGTATATGTCTCCGCAACTCCGGGCCCCTATGAGTTGACCAAGGCGGAGGGTGTGGTAGTGGAGCAAATCATCCGTCCCACGGGCTTGGTCGATCCGCCCATCGAAATCCGCCCGGTCCGAGGACAGGTGGACGATCTCTTGCATGAAATCCGGCTGCGGGTGGCGGCCAACCAGCGGGTACTAGTCACTACCCTGACCAAGCGCATGGCCGAGGATCTTTCGGAATACTATTCCGAGGTCGGAGTCAAATGCAACTACCTGCACTCGGAAGTCAGCACGCTGGACCGGATCAAGATCCTGCGGGATCTGCGGAAGGGTGTGCATGACGTTCTGATCGGGATCAATCTGTTGAGGGAAGGCCTTGATTTGCCGGAGGTTTCGCTGGTGGCAATTCTGGATGCCGACAAGGAAGGTTTCCTACGGTCGTCCGGTGCACTGATCCAGACGATCGGCCGCGCCGCGCGGCATCTGGAAGGACGCGCCATCCTCTATGGCGACGTGATGACGGACAGCATGAAAAAAGCCATCGACGAGACCAACCGCCGACGGGTGACGCAGCTAGCCTACAACAAGGAGCACGGGATTATCCCGCAGTCCATTATCAAACCGATCGACATGAATTTGGTCCGGATTGCCGAGGGCGACTACGTCACAGTGGAAATGGACCCGGGTCCGCCGGAATTCGAGATGTCCCCCGAGCAGATGGCGAAATACATCGCGGAACTAGAAGAGCAAATGCGCGCGGCGGCCCGCAAATTCGAATTCGAAAAGGCCGCACAGCTTCGGGATAAAATAAAGCAGCTCCGAATGGAGGGAGTTGCAGCAGTTGGGATCCCAGCTTGAGTACGGACTGATTGGTGCGGGCGCAGTCGCCGCGAGCCTTGCGGGAAAATTGGCGGCCAAAGGCAGTGGATTGGGCCCGGTTGTGGGTGTTTCCTACCGCGTTGCGAGCCGAATTGCCAATACACTGCGAACGGGAGTTGCTGCGAGGTCGTGCGCGGCGCTAGATCCGGTGCGGCTTGTTATGTTCCATTCGCCACCCGACCAGATGGACTCTTTGATTGAGGCGCTGGAAACGGTTGAGATCGCTTGGACCGGAAAATCGGTACTGATTCTGGATTGCGACCCGCCGGAATCGGTGATTGCCTGGTTTTCAGGCCGGGGAGCTTCGGTCGCGCTGGTGAGGAACTGCGGTGTGCCGGGGCGGCTCCGGGTGGACGGATCAGGTGCCGCGTTGATTGTCGCCCAGCGGGTGGTTCGGGACTTGGGAATGCGTCCGATTGAAATTCCGGCAGGTACTGAAAAGTACTTCGAGGCTGCGATTCTGGCCGGGACTGCGGCTCTTACACCGCTGATTGACCAAGCGGTGGATCTTTTGCGCCGGAGTGGAATGCGGGACACCGAGGCCGTCGCGGTGGGAACTGCGCTGTTCGAGCAAACAGTGCGCTCGTTTGGATATTCCGGTCGCCAGAGCTGGGCTTGGCACAATCGCGCACCGGACCCTGAGGATCTCGTGGCGCAGATCGAAGGCACACCCGAGCCCCTGCGATCCACACTGCGGCAGTTGCTGCTGATGGGGCTGGAATCTTTGGACCGGCATCCGGACTTGGCCGCCACATTGCGGCAAATGAAACAGCCGGATTGATTCAGGATCGGGCCGCCGAGGTTTACTGGGCGGCCCGGATTGTATCGACTAAGCCGTGCGGAGACCGGCGAGGACGCCGCGCATGTAGGCGAACGATTTCTGCATGCCCACCATGGGGTCGTCAGCGTCGATTTCGTATTCGAGCGAGCAGACACCCTGGTAGCCCAACTTCTTGAGTTGCTTGAACAGGGCCGCAATCGGAATGATGCCGTCGCCGACCGGAACCTGGCCGAAGGACGCGCCAATTCCGGGGGCCTTGCCTGTGGGTTCCTTCAGATCCTTGACGTGGATTTCGAAGAGGCGGGCACCGGCATCCGTGACGGTCTTAACAATGTCGGCACCTGCACGGGTGGCGTGGCCGATGTCCATGCAGAGGCCCATGCGCGGGTCCATATTCTTGACGGCTTCGAGCACGTTCTGCGGCGACGGGAAATGCTTGTCCTCCGGGCCGTGGTTGTGGATGGCGATCTTGATGTCGAATTCCTTGGCAAGCTTCTCGATGATGCCGAGGTTCTCATGGTTCGGCGCGCAGATCATCATGGGGAAGCCGGCTGCCTTGGCGTACTCGAAGTGCTTGCGGAGACCAGCCTCGTCCGGTTCCTGGAGGGAGACGTTGCCACCGCCGACAACCTTGAGGCCAGCCTTGTCAAAAGCCTTGCGGCCGTTGGCGATGGCTGCCGGGGAGTCGGTCTGGGGCAGGTGAAATTCCTTGATGTCGACGTACTCGATGCCCAACTGCTTGACCAGCTTGATGCAGAGGTCGCGCTGGAAGGAGCGGAAGGAGTAGGTGGCGACGGAAAGCTTCAGGTCGTCGGCCACGATGGGGGCGGCGAGCGCTTCGGAGCCAACGGCAAACGGGGCGGCAACGGCGGCCGAGCTGTAAAGGAAATTCCTGCGGTTCATCAAGAAGATGATATCGCAAGTAGGGCGGGGAGCGCGCGCGATTTAGAATGGAGTTGTTGCTCATGAAGAAAATTCACTTCCTACCCGCATTGGCGGCGTTGTTGTCCGCCTGTTCGCCTTCCCCGGCCCAAAAAGCCCCCGACGCAAAGGCACCTGCCAGCGAGACCGCACCAACGACCTATCGAATCAATTTCGACACATCCCGTGGCCCGTTCGTGGTGGAGATCAACCGGGACCAGGCTCCGAATGGTGCAGACAGGTTGTACAACCTGGTGAAGTCGAAATACTTCGACGGGACGCGCTTTTACCGGGTTGTGCCCGGCTTCATGGTGCAGTGGGGAGCGGCGGCGGATCCCAAGGTTGCGGCCGACTGGGACGTAAATATTCCCGATGACGAGGTGAAGGCGACCAACGAGCGTGGCACCATCACATTCGCGGCGTCCAGCAGGCCGAACACCCGCACCACGCATATGTTCATCAACTATGGCGACAACGCCCGCTTGGACGCAATGGGCTTTGCTCCCTTGGGCAAGGTGGTGAGCGGGATGGAAACGGTGGACCAGATCTATTCCGGCGACGGGGAGCGTCCCGACCAGACGCGCATGAAGACCGAGGGGAATGCCTACCTGGAGAAGGAATTCCCCAACTTGGACTTCATCAAGACGGCGCGGATCGCACAGTAGTGCCATTCCTGTTGATCCTACTGTTAGCTGTGGGTGATCCCGAAAAGGGCCGGGAGTTGTTCCGGTCCTGCTCCGGATGCCATGTTTCCGGCCGGGCACCGAAATTGGACAGCCTGTTCGGCAAGGTTACGCTCCGGAACGGGAGCAGGGTCAGCGATAACAATGTGCGGGAAATCGTGCAGGAGGGGTTCAACGGGATGCCATCGTTCCGGTATTCCTTTCGTCCCGCCGAGATGGACGATTTGATGGCGTATTTGCGGACAATGAAGGGACGTCCGGCTCAAGCGGATTTGGCGGCGGGACCGGGTTATTTCAAGGCTTGGTGCGCCCGGTGCCATGCGGCGACGGAGTTCCCGGAACGCTTGGTCGAGGGGTCTGTTCAGCGGGTCGAAGAGGGACATGCGGGGACGCCGCCTTTGTCGGAATGGCTGGACGGGGCAGCGAGGAAGATCCTGTTCGAATACCTGCGGAGCGCTAAATAGGAACTAGACGAAGAGTCTGGAAACTTCGAGCTCAAATCCAGGGAGTACGGGAGACACGAGGATTTCCACACCGCGCGTGTAGCGGACGCCGGCCGCGGTATGCACCGCCGCTTCGGCATTGGCGTGATCTATGATCCAAACCTCCTTGGAACCGGCGTCGAGGTAATCGCGGGTTTTGCGCCGGACATCCATAGCCCGCTCGTTCGGGGAAAGGACTTCGATGGCGATGTCCGGGGCGAAGGGCACCGGGATCCGGTCGGGATCAATCAGACTTAAGTTGTCATTCCCAAACACTGCGACATCGGGCCTGCGGACGGTACCAGCCGCCAATCTGCAATCGAGTTCAGCAAAGGCTTTGCCGATTGGATTTCGGAGAAAGTAAACGCGCAATAGGTACGCAATCAAATCACGGATGTTAGTGTGCCGCAACGTTCCACTCGACAACGGAATCAACTCTCCTTCCAAAAGCTCGTAGTCTTCCGTGTCCAAGGTCTCGAGAGCGGCAAACTGTTCGACCGTCATCAAGGTTTTGGTGGCCATGTCGAATCCTCTCATTCAATCGTACCGCGCCAACCCCTTAGTGGGAGTGGCGCGGTACGGTTTCCCGCAGGTTGTTGTAGCCAATGGCGAAGTCGAAACAGGCACCGGTGTCCAGTTGGCCGACGTGGGCGCGGTAGAGTTCCTGCCACGGTGAATCGCTTTTCAGCGTGGAGGGAGCAAGTGCCGCGCGGCGGCGTTCGATCTCCCCGCCGGAAACCAGTAGTTCCACGCGTCGGTTGGTTAGATCCACCCGGAGCAGGTCTCCGGTCTGCAGAATCGCCATATTTCCGCCGATGGCCGCTTCCGGGACAGTGTGCAGGATGGACGGACTGTCCGAAGTGCCGCTCTGGCGTCCATCACCCATGCACGGGAGCATTTTGAAACCCTTGCGCACCAAATCGCCGGGGGGAGACATGTTGACCACTTCCGCCGAACCGGGGTAGCCGACGGGACCTGTCCCGCGGACCACCAGCATGCAGGTCTCGTCGATGTTCAGAGAGGGATCCTCGATGCGGCGTCGGTAGTCTTCAGGTCCTTCGAAAACGATCACGCGCGAGGTGAAACAGCCTTCCTCGCCCTTGGTGGACAGGAAGCGGTTGCGGAAGTCCTGGCTGATGACGGACATCTTGATCAGGGCCGAATCGAACAAGTTGCCGCTGAGCACCAGGAAGCCGGCCTTTTCCTTGACGGGGTTCTCGTAGGACTTGATGACTTTCGAATCCAGAATCTTCGACTTGCCGTAGTTTTCGCCGATAGTCTTCCCGGTGACGGTGAGTGCCTCCGGACGCAACTTGCCCACACGCAGCAGTTCGCCCATGATCGCGGGCACTCCGCCAGCGCGGTGGAAGCCTTCGCCCAGGTACTCGCCGGCAGGCTGCACGTTGGCCAGCAACGGAATCTCGTGGCCGATGGTTTCCCAATCCTGGAGGACCAGCGGGACCCCCATATGGCGGGCAATCGCGATCACGTGCGGTGCGCAGTTGGTGGAGCCACCGATGGCCGAGTTCGCCACAATGGCATTTTCGAAAGCCGCGCGGGTGAGGATTCGGCTGGGTGTGAGATCCTCCTTGACCATGTCGACGATGCGGCGACCGGTTTCGTAGGCGTAACGGGCGCGCTCGCCGTAAGGGGCTGGTACCGACGCGCATCCGGGCAACGACATGCCGAGCGCTTCGGCCAGCGAATTCATCGAGAGCGCCGTGCCCATGGTGTTGCAGTGGCCTGGGCTGGGGGCTGAACTCAAGGTGATATCGATCAGGTCGTCCACCGTGATGTTGCCCGCGGCAACCTGCCGCCGAGCCTCCCAGAGCGCCATGCCGGAACCGGCGATCTTGCCGTTGTGGTAGCTGTCGAGCATGGGGCCACCGGAAAGCACGATTGCCGGCATGTTGACGGTGGCAGCGGCCATCAGCGCGGCAGGGGTGGTCTTGTCGCAAGCGGTGGTCAGGACAACGCCATCGAACGGATAGCCCACCAGGATTTCAACCAGCCCAAGGTACGCCAAGTTGCGGTCCAGCGCTGCCGTGGGACGGCGGCAGCTCTCCTGCATCGGGTGGATCGGGAATTCGAAGGGGATACCACCCGCGTCGCGGATACCATCCTTCACCCGCTGGGCGAGCGTCAGATGGATCCGGTTGCAGGGGGTAATTTCGCTGCCCGATTGTGCGATGCCGATGATCGGCTTGCCCGACTGCAATTCGCCGCGCGTGAGCCCGAAGGTGGGGTACCGCTCGAGGTAGACAGCGGTTTCGCCCGGCTCCTCCAGATCGTTGAACCAAATCTCGCTGCGGCGCCGGGCGCGCAATTCATCGCTCATGCTATTTTCCGTCCTTGCTCTCGTGGTACTCCATCTCGGTATTCAGCGCCCACAAATTGGCTTTGTCTTTGCGCCCGGCGATGATGTTGTCCACCGCCGTCATGGCCGTCAACATGGAGTGGTCCTGGTTGTTGTATTTGTGCATGCCGTTCCGGCCCACCAGGAACAGATTTTCGAACTGGCTGATGTACTGCTTGACCTCTTCGAAGCGTTCGTAGGTGCCGAAATAGGCGGGATAGGTCTTGGGGACGCGGATCACGCACGCGTCCAACACGTCGGGCCGGTCAATGATTCCGATCTTCTCCATCTCGCGGGTGGCGAAGTCGATCATGTCGGCATCGGATTTCTTCCAGATCTCGTCGGTCTCGTAGCAGAAGTATTCGAGGCCGATCCACACGTTGTCCGGGTTGGCAACCAGGTAGGGACTCCAGTTGTTGAAAATCTGCATACGGCCGACCATTACGTCGGGCTCCTGGATGTAGATCCAGTTGTCGCGCAGCAGCTTCGCGCCGGGCTCGGATTCGTCCTTCACCTTGAGGCGTTTCAGGAGCACTCCGACGGTGATGAAATCCCGGTATTGCAGGTTGTCGGAAACGTCGAGCACGTTGGCCGGAACCAGTGCCTTGAGGCAGCGCATCAGCTCCTTGATCGGCATGGTGGAGAAGAAGTAGTCGGCTTCCACCGTCCGGCGCTCGCCCGTTTCCGCGTGGACCATGCCGGCGGACGTGATGCGGAATCCGTCGGTGGCAAGCTCGTCCACGGTCCAGCCCTTGTCGAGTTGGCCGCCCTTGGAAACGATGTCGTCAGCCACGTATTCCCAGAGCTGGCCGGGGCCCAGCTTGGGGTACATGAAGCGTTCGATCAGTGACGTCTCAGTGCCCTTCTGGTTGATTTCATTCGACTTGGAACCGAAGGTCTTCTTCAGAAAGTGCGCGATTGCCTTGGTGATGGACAGGCCCTTGATCCGCTGCGCACCCCATTCGGCGCTGATTTGGTCGCAGGGAACGCCCCAGACCTTTTCCGTGTACGACTTGAAGAAGGTGTTGTAGAGTTCGCGGCCGAAACGGTTGATCAGAAATTGTTCGAGCGACGTTTCAGGCTTGATTTGCGACGCCATCGCCTGCATGTAGCTGACACCGATACGGATGGTCCGCGTGACACCCAGCTTTTTCAGGGTATCGGAACTGAGCTGGATCGGATAGTCGAAGAAGCGCCGGAGGAAATAAATGCGGGATTTGCGGCTGCGGACCAGCATCACGCGGTCGACTTTGTCCGGCTCTGGCGCATTGCCACTGGGCCTCACGGGACGCGATTGGTTCTGGTAAGTGATCTGGAACGAGTCCCCACCCGCCTTTTCGACGGGCATGGTTTCCATCCACCAGTTCATGACACGGTCGGACTTGGAAAAAAAACGGTGACCGCCGATATCAATGCGGTTTTGCTTGTAGCGGACTGTGCGGGAGATCCCGCCGATTTCGTGTGACTTTTCCAGGACCAAGGGCTGGATGTCGGTGCGCTTCAGGAGTTCGAAGGCTGCTGTAAGGCCTGCCGGACCGGCTCCGATGATCAGGGCTGTGCGCTTGCGAAGCGGCTCTGTTGCCAAGAATCCTCGCTACTAGTGCTTTTGCGGGACAAAATCGGGCGGAAGCGCCGCACCGACGCCGAAGAAGTACTGCTCCATCTGGCCGATGATGAACTCCTGGGATTCCTGTGTGCCGAGATTCAAGCGGTACTCATTCATGAGCATCTTCATGTGCTCGACCCACATCTTCCACGCATCCTTGGAGACGTTGTCGTAGATGCGTTGCCCTAGGGGATGTCCTTCGAAGGGGACTTCGTCCAACCCGTCGAGTTCCTTTTGGAACTTGACGCAGAAAACTTT
>CAIYDY010000450.1 GCA_903925015.1 uncultured Acidobacteriia bacterium | reverse complement strand
TCGGGAACAGCGTGTTGCTGGTCGGATCGGTAATGTTGCGGAAGAACACACCCTGTAATTCCGACGCCGTGGGAACCGTGACAAGGAACGGGTTCGAGAAGTTCTGCATGAACCCCTCGTAATCGGCAAAGTAGAACACCTTGTTCTTCACGATGGGCCCGCCGAAAGTGCCGCCGAACTGGTTCCACTGCAGATCCTGCTTGCCAGCGTTGGTCAGATTCGACGTCCACGACGTGGCCGCCAACGCCTTGTCGCGGTTGTAATACCAAGCCGATCCGTGATTCCTATTCGTGCCCGACTTCAGCACCACATTGACCACGGCACCCGCGGAGCGCCCGAATTCCGCCGAATAGCCGTTCGTCTGGACCTTGAACTCGCCAATCGCGTCGGGCGAGGGCTGCACCACCTGCGCCGAAAGAGATTGCGCATTCGTCGTGCCCTGGTTGTTGTCCACGCCCTCGATCACGAAGTTGTTTTGCGTCTGGTAGTTGCCGTTGACGTTGAACCAGCCCACGCCGCGTGTGGTCGGGTCAAGCGTCGATTCCGTCGCGCCCGGTACCAGCAGCGCCAACTCGGTGTACCGGCGCGCTGCTAGCGGCAGCTCCACCGCGATCTTGCCTTCGACCACCTGCCCCAGCGAACCCTGTTCGGACTGGATGGTAGCCGTGGACGCCGTGACCTCCACCGATTCCGATACCGTCGCCACTTGGAGCCGCACCCGGACCAGCTTGCGCTCGTCCACGTTCAATTGGAGGTCGTTCAATTTGTACGTTTGGAATCCCGAGGACGTCACACGGACCGAATAGGTCCCGCGCACCATCGGCGTGAATGTTGCGTAACCGTCACTGCCGGATTCCCGCGAAATTGCCGCCCCGGTGTTGCTATTGGAAACTTCAACCTGCGCCTTGGCAACACTGCCACCGCTGGCATCGGCGACCAGGACCAGTATGGAGCCGGAGTCGGTCTGCGCAATTGCCGTCGCACAGGGCAGGGCGGCGAGGAGGAACAATCGTTGGATAGTCTTGAGGGCCGTCATGTTTTTATTTCCTTGTCCGCATGAGAGCGGCGAGATCTTCGTACTGGTCGGTGGCGATCAAGTCGACACCGGCTTCCAAAGCGGCCTTCCAGCGGGCTTCAACAGCCTCGTGGGAGCCGAAATTGTAACCGTTGCCCCAACCCTTGTCGTCAGGCGCGGCGAAACCGTCCAGCGTGTAGAAGCGAATCCAGAAACCTTGTTTGTGGGCGTGGTCGACCAGCGCTTTCAGCCTGGCGGCATCGGCAGCGGTCCAGTCGCCGGCTTGACGCTGTCCGCCCTCCTCGACTTCAAACCACGAATTGTTCCACCAGCGGCGGTAGTTGGTCGGTCGCTCAGTCAAGAGCTGTTCGGGCGGCGTCGTGGCGGCGGCCTTCAGACGTTCAGCCATTGACCCGCCCTTCGTCGCAGCAGTGTGGGCGGAACCGAAAAGTCGGAGGCGCGTGCCTGGAGCCAGTTGCTTGAAGAAAACTTCCTCCTGTGCGTCGTTGTCCTCGGTCAGGACCAGCAGCGGCTTGGGGTCGAACGGGGCGAGTGTGTGGGGGTCGGCGGTCTGGGGGGCGGTGCTCATCCAAGCCTGGTATTCACCCAGGAGGTCCCAAACGGCATGGAGGAGTTCGGGACGGTTGTCCTTGAAGTCGAAGTGGACCACAATCTGTGGCCAAGTGGCCCGGTCGTTCTTCTTCAGTGCGTCTTCCACCAGCGGCCGAACCCGCTCGAAGAAGTATTCCCGCAGTGTAGGTTCTACGCCCGTAGTCTTGGGTGTATGTGAGACTACAACCCGGCCTTTGCCTGTAACAGGATCGACATACCATGCCAAGTCCTGCTCAATCCCGATGGGATATCCGGACTGGAGCGCACGGTCAATACGGTCCGACCATTTGCCTTCATAGGGATAGCAGTTGTGGGCGTCCAGAACCGGACGGTTCTTATTGAGGAAGTCTAACGATTGACCTTGGACCAGTAATGGAAATGAAACAAATAGAATGGCGAATAACTTCAATTTCGGGCTCCCTGAACTCTCCTACAAGAGTTGCAGGGGAAGCCCCCCTGCGTCAAGAAAACATCTGGTTACAATCGGGATGAGTGGGGCGGTTATGGCGACCTGAAAGGTCGCCGCAGGCAAAGAATGCCTGCCATACATAGCCGGCGCGCCACGGGGCCTACTGGACCTCGGAGGGAGCCGCGCCGCCCTTCTCCAAGAACGGAATCCCCTTTTCCATCCACTCCGGTGCCGCCGCGCCCTTCAGATAGTGGTCGAAGAATTGTTGCATTCTCGTTGCATAGTCCTTTTGGTTGGGACGCTGCCTCAAGTTATGCGGCTCGCCGTTGTAACTGAACATATACACTTCCTTGCCCAGGCGGCGTAATGAAAGATACATCTCGATTCCCTGGTACCACGGCACCGCGTCATCGGCATCGTTGTGCATCATCAGCACCGGTGTACTGACCCGGTCGATTTGGAACAGCGGCGAGTTCTCCAGGAAGCGCATCGGATACTCCCACAAACTACCGCCAATCCGGCTCTGGGTCTTCTCGTATTGGAATTGGCGCGGCAACCCTGTGCCCCAACGAATACCGTCGTAGGCGCTGGTCATGTTGACAACGGGTGCTCCCGGAGCCGCCGCACGGAACCGGTTGGTCTGGGTAATCATGTAGGCAATCTGGTAACCACCCCAGCTATGTCCCTGGATCCCGATTGCCTTTTCGTCCACATACCCGCGCGCAACCACAGTATCCACGGCGGGCAGCACGCACTTCATCGCACTCTGCCCGGGATAGCCCGTCGTATACACGATATCCGGCGTCAATACCAGATACCCGTTGCTTGTGTAGTAACTCAGATTGATCGTATTCCCCGGCCGCGGATCCACAAAATGGTTCACAGACTGGGATAGCCGCTCATAGATGTACACCAACATCGGATACTTCTTCTTCGGATCGAAGTTGGCAGGCTTGTACAACGCGGCCTTCAACTGCCGTCCGTCCTGGTTGGTGTAGGTAATCAACTCCGACGTCCCCCACGCCAAGCCCGCCTGCTGCGGATTCGCGTCACTGGACTTCTTCATCGATGCCATCGCGCCGTCCGTCACCAGCAGATCGGGATACTCGCTGAACGACCCTCCCGTCAACGCGTAGACATCCGCATCCTTCGCCTTCACCGGGATCGAATATTCCCGCGCCGACATCACCAGCGCCTTGGCCGCACCGTTTTCGAAACGCCAGAAGCCGGACTCCCGCGTATCCTCGTTCACCGCATGCAGCAGCAACGGCTTCGACGTGTCAATGGTCTCCTCGTCCCGGTCCGGCCGGACATAGCGCAATGCCGTGTGCGCTTTCCGGCCTGCATCCTTCGTCAAACAGACCGCCTGCGACCCGTCAGGGTTCAACAGCCACAGGTCGTACCGGTCGTTCACAACCGCGCGACCATCCTTGGTCCAACCCACAATTCCGTAGGACGGCGGGAGATTCGGTGTGTCGTGGTCCTCCTGCCAGAACTTGACCGGCAACGACGCGGTAAGGTTCAAAACCTTCCCGGTGGAGGCATTGATGGAACTCCAATCCTTGCCGTCAAACGCCAACCCGTATTTCCCGTCAGCGGACCAAGCCGCATCCCCCACCTGCTTCTTCGCCAACAAACGCCGTGCGCCAGTCGCCGTGTCCACCACGTAGGAATCCTTGTAGCGCTCCCCGTAGTCGGCTTCGGCCCGATACGCGCGGTCGTCGCTTCCGAACGCCCATTTGCCGTCGGGAGACGGAGTCAACTGTGCCATCGTCGGATCAGCCAGTTGCAACGCTTTCTTCGCCGCGAAATCATAGACCGCCCGGTACGACCGGGCCCGATCAGCCCCGACCCGCGCCTTCTGGATCGGCTGGATGAAATCGTCCTTGTAGCTCCAGAGGTCGAAAGTGGCTTTGTCGTCACTCGAATTGGCACCCGAATCGGCAGCCGCAGACGGACGCCGCGCGGCAACCGTTGCCAGACTGTAGAAAAGTTTCGATCCATCCCGCGAGAACAGCAACGGGGTGGCACCGGCATCGGAAATGCGATACCCGGCGGGCGCATCCTTTACGACGGCAGCAGCCCCCGAACCCGCCCGGTCCGCCGCGTAGACCGCCAACTTCGGCGTACGCGAAGCGGCGTCATCACGGTCGGAGAGGAACGCAACCTTCGTCTGCTTCCGGTCCAGCAGCAATTTCGAATACTTGCCCTTGCCCACCGCCAGCGCGGAAGGCTCCCCGCCGGGCACCACGGCAAACACGCCGTTCTTCTCCCCGCCCTTGCCGTTCACGGCGAAATACAAGGACTTGCAGTCCTTCGCGAATGCGTATTCCGTCACTTCCGGATACGACGTCTCCACACCGCCGGGCAATGAACGCAGAACCAAATCCGCCGGAGCCGACTCCCCACGTCGCCCTGTTGAGGGAGCCGCAGTACCCGTAGCAGGCTCTTTCTGATACGCCACCCAGCCGTCGGCATCCTCTGGAATCTGGAAATTCTTCACCCGCTCAATCCGCACGACCGCGCCGCCGCCAGTAGGCAGGATCACCAGACCGCCCTTGGGCATGTCCTCGGGCTTCTTCTTGGCCTTCTTCGCGGCCTCCGTCTCCGCCTTGGGCGCGAACGTGGTGAACACCACGGTCTTGCTGTCATGCGAGAACGCCAAGCTGATCGTTGGCGGACGCGGCGGCACCTCGGACTCCGGATCCGGGGCCGGAGGAGGAGGCTGCGCCCCTGCTGGCTCGCGACGCTCGGTCCCGGTCTTCAGATCCCGAAGCACCACCTCGCCGTCACCCTGCTGCGGGAACAGCCCGTAGGCCAAATAATGGCCGTCGCGGGAGAGCGTGATGGCCGAAATGCTCTTCCAGGAGTCGTAATCGGCATGCGTAAGAGGGCGTGTAGCCCCCGCGCAAAGGAACGAAATCGAGAGCGCTGCAACAGCAGCAACCGCTTGGGACGGACGGTGCGACATGCGGCTGATTATAGCGCGCCGGATGGCTAGAAGATGCGGAAGTCAATCACGCGAACTTCGGCAACATCACTACATCAGTCGACGGAACCGGCTCCAAAGGCAGATCCGCCTTCTTCCACCCGTTCAGCCCGCCCACCAGCACCGACGAAGGAATCCCCCGTTCGGCCAGCATCCGGGCCACCTTTACGGCAGTCGCCTCGTTCACGCACGTGCAATACAGCACAATTTCGCGGTGCTGCGGCAGCATCCCGATATGCTCAGCCAGCGCATTGGGCTCCAGCCGCAGCGACCCTTGGATCCGCATCGTCCCCGCGTCGTAATAGCCATGGCTCCGGACGTCGAAAATGGCCACATCCACCTTCTGTAGCACGTCCTGCGGCAACACCATAGGGACTGGGCTGTCCTTGCGCGCCTTCAGCCAGAGCCGCACCCGGTTCCCAAGCCAAAGAGCAAACAGTCCAGCCGCGCCCCACCCAAGAACCGAACCCATGCTCGAGTACCCGGTCGCGATCTGCTTCAAGAGTCCGTTGAAGACATAGCCCACGCTGAACCAAGTGCCGACATACAGCCCCGTTCCCGCCAAATCCAAGGGCAGGAACTGCCGGAACGGCATGTTCATGCTCCCCGCCAGCGGTGCCGCCATCGTGTTGACTCCCGGCAGGAATTTCGCGAACACCATGATGATCCGCCCGCGCCGGTGGAATGATTCCGCAGATTGCAAAATACACGCCTCCGGATTCAACGAAAACCGGCACAGCATGCCCAGCAGCCACCATCCGGTGTACCTGCCGAGCAGAAACAGAACCGTGTCCCCGATCAACATGGCTCCAATCCCGGTCCCCAGCACCTGCCCCGGATGCAGCGCGCCCCGCGACGCGGCACCTCCGGCCCCAAGCAGCGCCAATGCTGCTGGAACAGGCAAACCCAACGACTCAGCCAACACCATCCCGAAGAGGATGGCATAGCCGTGGTGCTCGATCAGCTGAAGCAGGCTCTCCATGCGAATCTCTTGGATGCCTTGGAGCAGGGGGACGATTCGCCCCGACCCTACTCCGGTAGCGGCAACCCTTTGGTCTCCGGCGCGAAAGGCAAGGCGACCAGTCCGACCAGGAACACCAGGCACATCGAAACACCCGCCCAGCGCATCGGCTCCGCTTGGCCGCCAAACACGTCGCTGGTCAGATAGCCCAGCGTGAACGGCCCCGCCGCCGCCGCGAACCGACCCACGTTGTAGCAGAAACTAGTCCCCGTGCTGCGCAAGCGGGTCGGGAATAGCTCGGCGAAGTAAATCGCGTAACCGCCGAACAGCGAAAGCTGCGCGAAACCCATCAGTGGAATCATCCAGAATATGTCGCTGATCTGCCGCAGATTCCAGAACGTGTAGGCAGTCATGCCCATCGCCGCCACAAAGCTCAGCGCGAATGCCTTGACCCGACCCGTGTAGTTGGTCAAATATGTGAAGGCATAGACACCGAAAAACGCTCCCAGATTCTGCAACAGGGACGTGACGCCGATCCAAGTGGTGACCTTGCCCGCCAGTGCCGCACCAGTCAACCCCTCGGCCCGGAAAGTCTTCTCCAGCACCGGCCGGAACAGGTCATAGCTGAAGAATCCAATCCCCCACAGCCCGACGATGCCCGCAAACCCGAGCAGGAAGCCGACAATCGAGTTTCTCCGCCAGCGTGGATCCGCGAACAACTCCCCGTAGGAGCCCATCTTTTTCTTCTCGCTGCGGGCCTTCAGCCAGCTCTCCGGCTCCTTCAGCTTCAGGAACACCACGATAGCCAGCGGAGCCGGAATTGCGCCCGCCAGGAAGAGATACCGCCAGGCACCGGTGATCGAGCCCGAAACCTCCATCTGCCCTAGAATGATCCCGGTAACTGCCGCCATCATGTTTCCAATGGCCGACGATGCTTGCACCATGCCCAGAGCATATGGTCTCGCCCGCGACGGAATCGTCTCCGCCACCAGCGCCACGCCAATGCCGAACTGCCCCCCGACCCCCAGCCCGCACAGGAACCGGTACACATTGAAATCCCAAATGCTGGTCGAGAGCAAGCTCAACCCGGTGAAGATCGTATAGGAAAGGATGGTGATCATCATCGTCTTGGAGCGGCCCAAGCGGTCTCCCAATACACCGAAGAACACGCCGCCAATCGCCCACCCGATCATGAAGATGGCCGTCGCCCACGCGGCCTGCTTGCCGATCTCGCCGGGCGTTGCCCCCTTGCCCAGCAACTCCGCAATCGCCGGTCGGCGCGCCAAGTTGAACAACTGCTGCGCCATCGTGTCGAACATCCAGCCCATGCTGGCAACACTCAGAACAAACCAGTGGTATCCCGTCAGTTCCCGGTACCAGGCGTATTTCGGCTCGGCCTTGGCCGACGATTCAGTTTTGGACATGAATCTGCAATTCTACCTCAGGAAACACTAGTCGATCCGCAGACGGGCTCGGCGGCCGGCCAGCGACTGCCCGCCAGTGATCAACAGACGGTTGATCCACGAACCCTGGCTGATTTCCACGTGCAATTCCGACGCGCCGGGAGGCGTGCTGAACACAAGCTGCCTCGTCAAAGATTCGCCCGGTTGTAGTGGTGCGTCCACTGCGGGCACAGGAGTCCCAACGAGGTCGGCTTCGCGTCCACCGTCGTCCACAACCCGCACTTCGGGCGACTCCGGCCGAACCGGGGCGCCGTCGCGGTGGCTTTCCGTTCGCAGCGTTACCTGAACCGAACCTCCCTGGTGGGCCGCCTCCATCACGGATGCGCACCAATCCCCGAAACAGAGGGTATCGCCCAGATGCAGATCGCGTGTTCCGGCTCTGAGGGACAACCCGACCAAAATTGCAAAATAGCTCCCGGCAACAACGGTTGCGGTCACCAAGTAGCGCATGGATTTTCGCATCCTTCCAAGCAGAATTGCCCTCGCAGCCCTCGCGAGCATCGATAGGACAATCAGGGTTGTGAGCACCAGAATCACCCATGCTATTAGCTCCATAGTGAATACCATTTCAGAGCATTTTATGCGCGTTGTCAACCTCCAGTTTTGCGCTATTTTTGACATCTAATTGCTGCATATGGGAACGGCTATTTCGCAGCCTTGTACCAGCCGCCATGAAAACCCCACGCCCGGTCCACACTGCCTGTCCCCCTTGCACTAACCCGCGATACCATGGAAGTTTCCCCCCACTGCCATGTCCCTTCGTTTCCACAACACGCTGACCCAGCAAACACAGGAATTCCAGCCACTCGAAGGCAATCTGGTGCGGATGTACACCTGCGGACCCACGGTCTACGACTACGCCCACATCGGCAATTTCCGGACCTTCGTCTTCTACGACATCCTGCGGCGCTGGCTCCGCCTTTCCGGCTACAAGCTCGACCACGTGATGAATATTACCGACGTGGACGACAAGATCATCCGGAACGCCACCAAGCTCGGGCAATCGCTCAAGGAGTACACCGACACCTACACTAAGGCGTTTCTCGACGACTGCGCCACATTGCGGCTGGAACGCCCCGAACGGCTTGCCCGCGCCACCGAACATATCCCGCAAATGGCCGCGGCAATCAAACAGTTGGAGGACGATGGATTTACCTACCGCAGCGACGGCTCCATCTACTTCCGGATCGCCAAATTCCCAGAATACGGCAAACTCAGCCACAACGATTTCAGCGGTATCGTAGCCGGTGCGCGCGTCGATGTGGATGAATATGACAAGAACGATGCCCGCGATTTCGCGCTTTGGAAAGCTCCAAAACCGGGGGAATTCAACTGGGACACGGAAATCGGCGTAGGACGCCCCGGCTGGCACATTGAATGCTCAGTAATGGCAGTGCAGTACCTTGGGGCAACGCTGGACCTGCATGCCGGTGGAGTCGATTTGGTGTTTCCGCACCATGAGAACGAAATTGCGCAGTCCGAGGCCCTCACCGGGAAGCAGTTCGCCCGCTATTGGGTGCACTCCGAGTTCCTGCTGGTGGACGGCCAGAAAATGTCGAAGTCGCTCGGCAACTTCTACACCCTGCGCGACTTGTTCGCCAAGGGCTTCACGCCGGAATCCCTGCGGTACCTCCTAGCCTCCGTGCCGTACCGTAAAGGGCTGAATTTCACGTTTGACGGTCTTACGTCGTCCAAAACGGCGATCGAACGCCTCAGAACGTTCAAGCACCGCATCGATTCGGCCAAGCTGGCACCGGGAACCAACGACACGGTGGCCGGACAAGCTGCCGCCGCGATCCACCAGTTCCGCGAAGCGATGGACGACGACCTCAACACAGCCGAGGCCCTCGGAGCCGTGTTCGAGTTCCTCCGCGAAGCCAACACGTCACTGGATGCTGGCGGCTTCCTGGAAGGCAACCGGGCCGGTGCCCAAGAACTCATGAATCGGTTCGAGGCGGTCTTCGAGGTGTTGGTACCTGCCGAACAGGCCGGGGCCCTGCCACCCGAGGAGATCGAAACCCTGATCGCAGCCCGCACCGCAGCCAAAAAGGGGCGCGACTTCGCCAAAGCAGACGCCATCCGGAATGAGCTGCTGGAAAAAGGCGTGATCCTGGAAGATACGAAAGAAGGAGTCCGCTGGAAGCGGAAGTAGGGACAAGATGAATCTTCATACAAGAGCGGTCCACGTAGGCGACCGCAAGCGCAAGGGCGGCGTGGCCGGTGTCAGCACGCCCATCTACACCGCGTCCAGCTTTGTCTATGACGACATCGCCGATCTCGACCGGGTGTTCGCAAAGGAGATAACCGGCTCCAGCTACTCCCGCTACGGCAACCCCACCAATTTCGCGTTGGAGGAATTGGTGGCGGATTTGGAGTCCGGGGCTGGCGCATTGGCCTGCAGCTCGGGCATGACCGCCCTGCAGACAGCGTTGAATGTGGCCCTGATGGACCGACGTCGCGTGGTGTTGGCCGCCAAGCTGCTGTATGGTGCCACGCTATCGATGCTGACGAAGGTTTTCGAGGCGTCGGGCGTGGAGACGGTCTGGGCGGATTTCGACGATCCCGCGGAGGTAGAGGCGGCCATCGCCGAGTACAGACCTGGCGCGATCCTGATGGAGTCCATTGCCAATCCCCTGCTCCGCGTACCGGCCTTGGACCGTATCGGCGCACTGGCCCAACAGGCGGGCATCCCCCTGATTGTCGACAATACGTTCGCGACGCCGCTGCTGGTGCGGCCTTTGGAACTCGGCGCGTCGTTCGTCGTCCACAGCCTGACCAAGTACCTTTCCGGACACGGCGACGTGCTGGGCGGAATCATCATCACCAACGAGCAGTATTTGGAACCCATGCGCGACCTGTCGCGGGTGCTGGGACCGATCCTCGGGCCGTTTGAGGCATATCTCGCCATGCGCGGCGTGAAGACGTTCCCGCTCCGTATGGAGCGCCAATGCGGGAACGCGGTGAAGGTTGCGGAATGGCTCCAAGGCCATCCAGCGGTGGACCGCGTGTATTTTCCCGGCGACCCCAACCATCCCGATGCAGCCAATATTTCCCGTTTGTTCCCGAAGGACATGTTTGGAGCGATGGTCGCCTTCGAGGTCAAGGGAGCGGGCCGGGATGAAATGTTCGCTTTAATGAACCGGTTGAAGATGGTTGTGGCATCCACCTCGTTGGGCGATGTGCACAGCATGGTGCTATACCCTGTGATGGCCTCGCATCGGGACATAGCCCCGAAGCACCGCGCGCGACTGGGAATCCAGGATAACCTTTTACGGATGTCCGTTGGGATTGAGTCCGTGCCTGACATCATAGCGGACTTGGACCAGTCGCTCAAAAGCACCACCGCTTAGTTTTCACAGTTCCGACACAAATAAAGACGACCGCCCACATAAGCAGGCGGTCGTCGAGTAAATGCATAAATGGGCGGACGCCTGCGTGGGCGTCCGCTTCTTCTTTATTCTACTACTTTTTCGGCAGGTATCCGAAAGTAACGGTAAGGGATATGCTGCGTCCGGCCATCAATGTCAAGGTATCGCCGGCAGCCGGGAGGTTCGAGTTCGCCGAAGCCGGGGTTACGCCGGTGATGGAGTGCGCGTCGAACAGGTTGTTCACGCTCACCTTGAACTTCGTGCCGCGGAAGTGGGCCGATTCCTTCATGGTGTAGTTGAAGAACATGTTATTGATCCAGAAGGGGTCGATCGCGACAGACTGGTTGGCACCGCCGTTGTCGTTCCACATTTGGCCAATCCGCTTGTTGAAGAAACCGACATCCCAATTCCGGTGCTGGTAGGTCAGGGCCGCAGTCACGGTGTTCTTGGGGGAGTTGGCAACCCACAGGTGGCTGTTATCGTACTTGGCGCTGATCAAGGTACCGTTGAGGTACATGTTCACGCCATGGCCGATCACGATGTTGCTCTCCGCTTCAAAGCCCTTCGACAAGGTATTGTTGCCGAGGTAGTAGACCGGTTCGCCGGTCACCGGGTCGGGTGCGGACGTGTAGGCATTCTGCGCCTTGATGAAGAAGGCATCCGTATCCAGCGTCACGCGGTTGAAGTGGAGCACCGAGCCAAACTGGAAGGTCTTGGTGTCGGTCGGCTTCGGCGTGGTCTTCACCGATGCGTTCTTCACATCGAAAACACTGCTGGGCGGAATGATGTTGCCGGAAGCGTACTGGGCATAGGCGCTCCAGTTGCTCTTCAGGCGGTAGCGGGCGTTCACGTTCGGCTGGTAGGCCCGGTAGTTGGCTTGATGGTGCACGAAGGCCACGCCACCAAGGTTGCCGATCGTCTTGCCGTTGTCAGCGTACTGGTTCAGGTGAACGCTGTAGTTGGACATCTTGTAGCCGCCGGAAACCGTGAGACGCTTGCTGACGCGGTAGTCGAATTGGGCGAACGGCTGGCTGGACTGGGTGATGAACTTTTCGTGGAAGTTCGGGATCGCGGCATCGATCCAAGTGCGGGGATCGGTCGGCGTCTGGAAACGGTCGGTAGCGGCCCATTCATACCAGAAGCCGGTCCGGAACAGACCCCACTTGGTGTCGTAGCTGGCGCTAAAGCTGTTGCCAACCTTGCGGTAGCTGTTCAACTTGTCGGTACCGCTGGTGGTGGTGATGGTGGAGCCGTTGTACTGCTGGTGGTTGTAATAACGGTTGGAGTAGGCCTTGTCATCCAGCTTCCAGCCGCCAACTTCGGAGTTGATGCCAACATACTCGAAGTCGGTGGGGATCTGGTACCAGCTGTATTTGTAATACAGGGGGTCAGCGGGATTGTTGTTCAACAAATAGTTGTCGCCGAATTTGGCCACATTGGCGCGAGTCGGGCCCTTGACGTTCGGCGTGTTCGCCGCGACATCCGTGATGCCGGTGAACGCGGTAAAGACGGTGTGCTGGGTCAGCCGGTATTGATACTTGGCCGAACCACCCCAACGGCTCTGGAAGTTATACGTCTGGTAGCCGTCAGACTCCATGTTGTGCACATTCAGGATCAGGTTCGAGCTCTTATACTTGCCACCGAACGGACCCGAGTCATAATCCAGCGAGAGGAACCGGGTGTTGAAGGAGCCGTACGCATAGGTCGCGCGAATGTCCTGGTCGGGCGACATTTCCTTCGAGTTCAGATTGATGGAACCCCCGGCGTTGGACGGTCCAATCGCGGTGGCGTCACCCGGGCTGCGGTCGAAAACGGTGTTGCCAAGGAAGGCGTTCGGGAACCACACCCATGAGTGGTGGGTCGGGTCGTTGGTGTCATTGAACGGCAGACCGTCGAAGGTCATGTTGTAGAGGCCGTCCTTGAAACCGCGGAAGAAGATCTTGGTGTCGCCCAAGCCGGGGCCGTTGCTCGATACCGAGAACGTGCCGGGGGCCATCGCCAGAACGTCGGAATAGTCGCCGGTCGGAGCAACATAGTTCTGGATGAAATTCGATGTGATGATCGATTCAGCCGTGGTGACGTCCAGTGGAGTCATCGAAATCGCGTTCTGCACAGCCAAGGAACCGGAGGCTTCCACCGTCACGGTCTGGTTGATCGCGCCCACATTCAGGGTCAGAGAAACATTCTCGGTGGCACCGGCGGCCAACTGGACCGCCTTGCCGGCCGGGGCAAAGCCCGAAGCCGAGGCCTCAACGTTGTAGGTATCTACCGGAAGGTTGGAGAACTTGAACTGGCCTTCGCGGTCCGTGGTGGTTCTGGTTGGGGCACCCACAGCGTTGCGGATGGCAACGTCGGCAGAGGCAATCGATTTGCCAGTGCTGTCGAGAACGACACCGGTGATGGATCCCGACTGCTGGGCTGAAAGACTCGAGGTCATGGCCAACGCGGCCGCAACCATTACTGCAAGAAGGTTTTTCATATTTGGAGTTACTCTACTGGAGACGAAGCGCACTATATCTTAGGTTAGCGGGACTCCAGAACAAGATGATTTCAATTAGGTGACTAAACGATGACAATATGTCGCGGGGTGCGGAACGTCACCGCATGGGGGCCTCCAACCGTTCCGCACACTTGGCCAACGCGGAGGCAAGGACTCCCTCGGGTGCGCCTTCCCGCTTGATATGCAGCGCGACGTCGGAGCTTCCGGGCGCCACGGAACAACCCGGAACCGCCGGAGTTTTCAATATCTGCCGGATGGCCTCACCGGGTAGCACCGACAGGGCCTGCCGCACCCTGCCCAAGGCAGCGCTGCTTGCCGGAACCTCCCCCTTCAGCACAACGGAACGCCCTGCGGACAAGCCGGAACGAGTCGAGTGTGCCTGCGCCCCCGCCGGACGATGGTGCCACCTGAGCCACATCAAGAGGGTAAAGACCACCGACGCAAACGCGCTGCCCACTGCTAAGGTGCCGTAAACCGTGCGCTCGCGACGCCGGGCCTTGCGTGCGTCGGCATCGGCAACCTGCGCCATCCGCAGGGCCTCCGTCAGCGTGGCGACCTCCTCGCCTTTTCCGCGGACCTCGCCAGCCCTTGAAGCTTTCTCGGCGACAAGGTCCCGCTCGACTTTCCGGGCTGCCTCGCGCAGACGCCCAGCCTCCGCAATCGCGGCCGCAGCCTCCTGCTCCAGCTGTGCCGCCGCAAGGGTACTCTTCCGCAATGCGCGCTGCTGTTCGCCGAGCATGCGCCGAAGCAGATTCACCTCGGCCCGCAAGTCGGGCGCGTGATTGGAAACCGGAGTGGACAATACCCGGTCAACTGCATCGGAAGCGGACTCCTTGCGCACGCCTTTGCCTCCGGAATCCTTCTCCGGCTTCCCGACCAAGGCGCGATTCTGCGAACTAGCGTCTGTGTGCGTCGCCGATTTCGGCATGGACACCCATCCCCCTGTTCAAGGTCTACTCAGGCTGTTGAACCCGGATGATCGGCAGAATGAGGGGGAAACTTTAGGGCCATCGGCAAAATATTCTGATTAGCGCACCATGATCGAGCCCTTGTACATCCCCATGCCGCAGCCAAAGTGCAACACCTTGGCCGATTGGCGTCCAAGCGGTACCAGCACGGTCTCGCCAACGGGAAGTTCCTTAGTGATTCCCAACTCGGGGAAGACGACCTTTCCACCGCAGTTCTGTGCGTCTGTGCGACGGAATGCCAGGGTGGCCTCCTTGCCTGCTGGAATTTCAATCCTCGCCGGAGTGAAGCCAGCCGCGCTTACCGTCACCTCCAACGCATCCTCCGGAATGGACCGAGGCCGGTTGGGGCCCGCCCTCTTCCCTTCCCTGACCTCGACTACCCATGGAAAGGTCAGGACGGCCCCGCCCCACTGCACTTGGAGCCAGACCTTGTAGAGGCCGGGCCGGTTGAAGCCCGTCACCGTTTCGATGACTTCCGGACTTGGACCCGGCGGGGCATGGCTGTGACTCCAGAAATCCGTTGGCGACGAAAGCGGTGCGTCCCCTTCGATCGGATGGGCGTGGATGAAGTCGGCCCCGTCCCAACTGGCGATCATGATGTGGCCCCAGGAACCAAGGTACGGTTCCAAATCGGTGGAACCGATGCGGAATTGGAGGCGCATGTCCAAGCCCGTCTCCAATGGACCGGGGGTATCGAGTAATACTGTCAAACCGGAGACCGTGGAGGTCCTCTCGGGCACCGGGCGGATAGCCTTCGGGGCCTCGGCGACACCTTCCACGCTGACCTCGAATCGCGAGATGGTCTGGGGCTGGCCGGGCGGGGTGTGGTCCGCGAAGACCCAATACTTGCCCGGACGGAGAAACACGTGATCCAGGCGGTAGAGGCCTGAACCCATCGGCTCGGGGTGCACGTGTTCGAAATCCGCCAAATCCTGGGACAGCACCACAACGTGCATCTGGCGTTCATGCACCTGCTCCAAGACCGGAAATTCCGTCTGGAAAACGAATTTGGAGGGCCTCCCCGGCTGGAAAGACGGATCGGCGGACAGCATTCGAAGCTTCCTCGATACCCCGTAGGGCCAGTAGGGTGCCAGGTCCAAAGGCGAAAACTCGCCGTGGAAGCTTGGGCCGATTAGATAAGGATACGCAAGCTTGCCAGCCTCCGTTGTGGCAAGGAAATATGCGTAGGTGCCTTCGGGAAACTCGGGCGTGATGGCGAAACGACCGTTGCTTTCATCCAGATCGCCAAAGCCCGCCACATAGTCGTAATCTTCGACGAACGTCCCGGCCGGAAAATCGGCACCGACCGGCGGACCCTCCTGGGCGGGGGTCAGAACCAAGCCGGACGGCAGCTTCGCACGGTCCAGCGTCTCGCGAAGCCTATAACTCGAACGGAAACGGCGGATATGGCGCTCAGAATCCCAGCCGTAGGGGCCGTAAACCGGGTAGCCGTCGAGCGCGAAGCCAATCAGAGGCGAGTGGCGGTCGTTCCGGGCGAGGAGCGTTTCGAGCAGAGGGGATTGGGACAAAGGAGCCGTCGGAGTCGGCTCCTGCCCAACCCGCTTCCAACCCTGCGCCGACCACGTCCCGTCGTCCAGGAACGACACGATATCAGCATGCCAGAGGTTGGCGTTGCGGTAACTCAATGCGGCTGCGGGGTTGTAGATCGGAACGCCGTTGACGAACGTTCCCACCACAACCGGCGGGACAGGGACCGGCTTCGCGGTAGGTTTGGGAGCGCGCGGAATCCTGTACGTAAAATCCCGGACACCCTGCTGTGCATCGAAGGGTCCGGCTTGGAGCAGGCCAAACGATTGCAGCGAAAGGCCCGCGGACTCGACCGTGACCGAGGAATCGTCCCATCGGACAGCCTGCACATCGAGCCCAACCCGGCGCAAAGCCTCAGTGCCAGCCGCGATGCCCCGAATCCACGACGAGATCCGAGGGTCCGCCGCGGACAGTTGGATCGTCGTGAAAATGAGGATGGTGGCTCTTCGCATTCGCTCGTCCACTGCTTACTTTTGCAGTGTAGCGGGCGAACGTAAAGACGCAATTGGGAAAACAGGAGAATTGTAAGAGGCTGGTAAATGCTAATTCAACCTGCCCGACTTGGCCTTGGCGGTTTTGCCGCGCACCGGCTCGGGCAGGTTGGTGTCCAGCATCGTGACCTTCCCGGACCCGGCGATTTCCACCCCAACGTGCTTCCGGAGCGTTCCCGACTCCATCGATTTGCGGAAGACGCCGATCAGCGCCCCCATGTACCCGTACTCGGCCTCCAAACTCCGGAAGTCCAGGTTTTCCCAGAACCCCGTTGCGTCCACATGCAAGTCCGGCATGTACTTGTCCTGCAGGAGGCGCATCAGCAGACAGACGGCCAAATGGGTCTGGGCGGAATCCATCTTCACAAAATGGACCATCGCCAGGTAGTGGCCGCACTCCGGTATCGCGTTGATCACCAGATCGGAGGGATGTCGATATATTTCACCAGCCGTCCCCGCGGACGACTTGGCCGCGAACCGGTTCCTCCCTC
>CAIYDY010000449.1 GCA_903925015.1 uncultured Acidobacteriia bacterium | reverse complement strand
TCACGGTCGTCACCTCGGCCAACCAAGTTCTGAAGAAGCCGATGGCCGGGGCGGGGAAGGCGAATCCGGCGTGCGCAGCGTTTCAGCCGCGCGATGAAAGCCGCGTGGATCCGGACAATCCCCAGTCCGTAGGCTTGGTGATCGCGAACGGAAAGTTCCGCACAATCAACTTGGCCGATTTCACTTGGAACTCGGAAAAGGAGCTCATGTGCCCGAACAACCCCATCGGGACCGTCGACCTGTACCTCACCTCGCACCACGGCATCGACCAGTCCGGTTCACCGGCGTTGGTCCACGCACTCCACCCCAGGGTTGCGGTCATGCACAACGGAACCCGCAAGGGCGGCGCGGCATCCACCTACGCAACGTTGCATTCCTCTCCGGGGCTGGAGGACATCTGGCAACTCCACTGGGCGTGGAATGGCGGAATCGAGCAGAATCCGGCTGGCATCTATATTGCCAATCTGGATGACAAGGAGACGATCGCGAACGTGATTCAGAATCCCCCGACACAACTGCAGTTTGGAACGGGCGGGCGAGGACCCGGCGCACCCGGCGCTCCCCCTGCCGCCACAACCGCGACGGCCGCCGCTGGTGGTGGCCGGGGTCCTGGACGCGCTGGCCACACCGGCCCCGCATTCTGGATCAAGGTTTCGGCCATGGCGGACGGCTCGTTCACAATCACCAACACCCGCAACGGCTTTACCAAGACTTACGCGGCCAAATAGTATTCGCCGGTCTAAAGGCCGAGCTTCTGACGGGTCACCGGGCCGACGCCATTTTCCCCGGTGATCCCGTTTTGGGCTTGGAACTGTTTCACCAAACCGTCGGTGTGGGGGCCGTAAACTCCATCCGGGTTGGATATACCCAGCCTTGTTTGCACCGCAGCCACATCGTCGCCGGCCGTAAACGGGGTGGTGAGCGTGAGTTGGCGGGGCGGGGCATTTGGATCCAGCATCTCCGCCGTGATTGTGACCCCGTGGATCGTCAGCGGTAGGTTCATGTCCCAATTTCCCGAATCGACGACCGTTTGGAAGGAATCCATCCGATAGACGGTGGTTGGCAAGGGCGGCTTGCAGGCGAGCAGCCAGGTGCGCCTAGCCTCAATGTATTGTTGTGCCCACCCAGCTTCACCCACTTCCGCAACCTTGGGCAACTTCTGGATCAATGAAAACCAGCCGCCCTGGATGCAGCCATCGTACGCCAAACCTTGGGCTAGGACCGTTGACAGTCCCAAGGACTGCGCTGATTGGATGGCTGGAGTGAAATAGTGGGCGTCGAAGTAGCTGTCCTGCACCGCGCGCATCACGGGGTCGGCACCGGCTGATTTCAACAGGTCATGAACGGTCTGGTCCGTGTCCAGAGTAGTGTCCTTCGCCGCAAATCGCGGGAGGTATGGCGCAAGCGCGGAACCGAACATGGTGTTTTCACTGGTGCAATACTGCGCCAGCATCAGGTTCAAATTGCCGCTTCCCAATGAGACTTGGCTGCGACCGTAGGAAAGGTGCCCCAGATCTCCTGGGATGACGGTTACAGCCCCATAGTTTCCGGTAACCCGGCCCGTCTCAAACACGTTGACGATGGCTTGGATGGTTGCCCTTTGGAGTACGTTCATGGTATTCGATTGTACGCTATCCAGTTAGTTTCGTTTTGCCCACTGGGCATCTGCAAATGCCAGGTACTGATCCCAGTCAAACGCCGTTACGTCATGTTTCCCGGCGCGCATATGGTAACCGACGTCAGCCATCACAGGTTGGTCCATGGCAGGCATCGCTTTGACGGGAAGTCCCCTTCTTCCCAGTAGCTTATAGACCTTTCCCGCATCCAGCGCGGCAAGGAATTCGCCCTTTGGATCGGAACCGCGGTCGTCTTCGGCACTGGCCACATACAGCGGACGGGGTGCCACCAGTGCCAGGAGTTCGTTGCCGTCAATCGGCAGCTTTTCAGGGTGCCCGGTGTACTGTTTGTAGTTGGCGTTGAACCAATGTGGGAATGCGTCGTTCAGATGGTCGGTGGTCTCGCCGTAGCCGCGCTTCAGCAACGACGCACCCCCCTTGCCGGACTCGTTCGAGACCACCAACGCAAACCGAGGATCCTGGGCGGCGGCCCACAACGCGGCCTTGCCCAGCCGCGAATGGCCGATCAACGCAATATGGCGGGCATCAATGGCCTTTTCTGTTTTCAGGTAGTCCACCGCCCGGCTAAGTCCCCAAGCCCATGCCCCGATGGCGCTCCAATCCTCCATCTTCCGTTCCGTGGATTCGAGAAGCACCGGCCGAACTCCGTTGTCCGCGCCGCCGACGAAATCCGGTTCGATATCGCCGTAGTAGACGGTGGCGAGTCCATAGCCCTTGGACAGGATCTTTTCAACCTGCCACGCGTTCGAATCCGAGCCGCGCGTACGGTCGTCCGGCGGAAGATGCAGCATTTTTGTTGGTTTCGTGGTGGAGGCTGGGTCGCGGACCCACACATCGTTCGCGAGGATGCCTGGATCGGCATGCACTGTATGGTTGCCGTTGAAATTCAGGCCCAGGAACACCGGAACCAGTCCCTTGGCATCCTTGGGAAGGTAGAGCAGAATGTGCATCTGCGGACCATCGTTGTGCGGGGTGAAGTAGACCGTGACCTGCTTGCGGATGGCCTTGCCCTTTAGCGCCGACCAGTCGGAGAGGACCTCGGAGTAGCGGATCTCCGGCATCAGGATGGGCGTCTTGCCGTAGACCTGGTCTTCGAAAATCGCGATTAGCTCGGGACGCCGGACGTCGGTCCACGTTTTTGCGTCCTTCACGGGCTGACCATTGGCAAGGGTCAAGGCATCGGGGATCGTGTACGGCGGGACCTTGGCCTCATCGTAGTTGTACCGGTTCGTCTGGGCAAGAATTGCTGCGGGGAAAATCGCCAGCTGGATCAGGACAGTGGCAAGGGCTCGGGCCATCTTGGCAGAATAGCAAAATCCCCGCTCCTACGTACCCACCACGATGCCGCCATCCACCGACAGTACCGTCCCATGGACAAACGAGGCACCCGCTGATGCAAGCCAGAGATACGCATTGGCAATGTCCTCGGGCTCCCCCATCCTTCCCAAAGGCGTGTGGCTCCGCATGCCCTCCAGCACTTTTTCGGGCATCGACTTCACCATTTCCGTGGCGATAAAGCCAGGCGCGACGGCGTTCACCCGGATTCCGTACTTGCCCAGTTCGCGCGCCCATGTCTGGGTCATGCCGATGACGGCGGCTTTCGACGCCACGTAGTTCGTCTGGCCGAAGTTGCCGTACAGGCCCACCACGCTGGACGCATTCAGGATGACCCCTGATTTTGCCGCGATCATCGCCGGTGCCACCGCCCGCGTGCAGACGAAAACGCCACGCAGGTTGACGTTGATGACTGCCTCGAACTGCTCGTCGGAAAGCACGCCTGTGACAGCACCATTCCGGACCCGGACCAGTTGGGCGTCCCGAAGAATACCCGCGTTGTTGATCAGGACGTCGATCCGACCCCATCGGGCCAGAACCGCATTGGCCCCAGCCTCGACTGTGGCTGTTGAGGTGACATCGACATGTTGGAAATCGTAGTCGGCTCCGCCGTCGGGCGGTCGGACATCCCAAACGGAAACACGGCAACCCTCGGCGGCGAATCTTGCGGCCGTTGCGCGTCCAATTCCAGCCGCACCTCCTGTGACGACGACGACTTTCCCTTCCAACCCGGTCTCGATCATGGAATCAGTCTCTCATGCGCGGGTCCGCTCCACGTTCAGCGAGCCTTCGATAAGCTGGAAGGCAGTGCACACGGAAAAATCCCAGCAACTTTTTGATCGCGCCCGCCTTTCGATCCCCGGCGGCGTCAATTCCCCGGTCCGCGCGTGGCGCGGCGTGGGTGGCAATCCACGTTTCATAGCCAAGGGCCAGGGTTCCCGGCTGTTTGATGTCGACGGCAACGAGTACATCGACTACATCGGTTCCTGGGGGCCGCTGCTGCTTGGCCACCGGCATCCGGAAATCTTGGCGGCCATTGAGGAGGCCTTGACACGCGGTACTAGTTTCGGCGCTCCCACCGGGCAGGAAGTGGAACTTGCCGAGACCGTGCGGGAACTGGTACCGTCCATGGAAATGGTGCGGTTGGTGAATTCCGGCACCGAGGCCACCATGTCCGCATTGCGTGTGGCGCGGGGATTCACCGGTCGCGAGATCACAATCAAGTTCGAAGGCTGCTATCACGGACACGTGGATTCTCTGCTTGTCAAAGCTGGATCGGGCGTGGCGACGTTGGGCTTGCCGGATTCGCCCGGCGTGCCCAAGGGCTTCAGCGACACCACGATTGCGCTGCCGTTCAACGATCCGCAGGCGGTGGAAGACGCCTTCCTAGCCCAGCCGGAGAAGATTGCGGCAGTGATCGTGGAGCCGGTCTGCGGAAACATGGGCTGCATCCCCCCAAACGGCGGATACTTGGAGTCCCTTCGGGAGATCACAGCCCGTCACGGCGCGCTGTTGATATTCGACGAAGTCATGACAGGATTCCGCGTCTCCGCTGGCGGCGCTCAAAAGCTCTACAACATCGTGCCGGATCTGACCACTTTGGGGAAAGTGATCGGCGGCGGATTGCCGATCGCGGCATACGGCGGTCGCCGGGACATCATGACCCACATCGCGCCCAGCGGTCCCATCTATCAAGCCGGGACCCTCTCCGGCAATCCGCTGGCGGTTGCGGCCGGTCTGGCAATGCTGCGACACATCCTGCAGCACCCGGAAATCTATGACCAGCTGAATGCCGCAACGGGAAAGCTGGCCGCCTGCGCCCCGGAATCGGTCACCGTGAACCGCATCGGGTCGATGATGACTTGGTTCTTCACTGACCAGGCTGTCACCGATTATGATTCCGCCAAGACCTGCGATACCAGCAAGTTCGGCAAGTTCTTTCATGCGATGCTCGAACGTGGCATCTATCTGCCGCCGTCGCAATTCGAGGCGTTGTTCGTCTCCACCGCCCACTCGGAGGAAGACATCGCGCGGACCGTGCAGGCCGCGAAGGAGAGCTTCGAGATCGCCCTCGCCTAGCGGTTTTCCAGGGTGCGCTTCGCCGCCAGTCCTGCCAGCATCGGCTGGTTGAGGAATTCGATAAAGCCCGCGATTGTGGCGAAGCGCTTCACGATTTCATCCTTCAAGTTGGCGGTGAGCGCCATGGACCCGTCGAGCGTGGTGCCGAAGACGTAGTGCTTCCGCTTGATCAGCTCAATGGCCGGATGCGCCGGGTCGAATCCCTTGGGCGGGCGCGATACGCTTTCGTTGTACGCGTCGCCCATCAGCGCCGGGTCCGGGAACAAGCTTCGAAAGGCTTGGTGGTTGGCCGCGATGTGCGTTCGAACTGCCAACAGGACGTCCGGCTCCGGCATCCAAAGGCCGCCCGCGATCTCGATACCTGCGGGAGCGATGCCGAAGTAGTATCCGGCACCCTGCTTCGGCAGGTCATTGCGCCGCATCTGTGCCGCGATGTGGTCCTTGTAGGGGGTCTTGTCCTTGGAAAAGCGTGTGTCGCGGTAGATGCGGAAGATGCACTTGGCGGGGTCGCCGACGTACTGTGGTGCAAAGCGGATCATCTCCCTGTGGATCTCGCCAACCAGCTGGAGCATTGGGGCGCGCAACTGTGCATCGAACACCGGTTTGCGGGGGGTGAACCATTCGCGATCGTTGTTCTCCTTTAGGTCGGCGAGGAACTGCATGCCTTCTGCGGAGAACCCTTGAAAGCCGTTTGCCATTTTCGATTTCAGCCTCTCCTATACTTTAGCTAGATTGATGATTTCAGCCAGACCGAAGAACTCGGTTCCAGAAACTTTTTCCAAGCTTGCCGCGATACCCGGTCTGGCCGCCACCAAGGATGCACGCCTATCCGCGCATGCCCGTTTCGGCATCGGCGGGCCTGCCGACATTTTGGTCGACGCCGGGAACCAGACCGCATTCATGGAAGCGATTCGGATCAGCCGGGAGAGTGGACTCGACTGTGTGGTAATCGGCGGCGGCAGCAACCTCATCGTCGCCGATGAGGGTTTCCGGGGTGTCGTCTTGAGATTTTCCGGTGCCGGAATCGAGGCCTCCGGAACGCGCGTTCGCGTCGAGGCCGGGGCCGTCCTCCAGGATTTGGTGGATTTTACTGTTGACAGCGGACTGCAGGGCTTGGAGACCATGACCGGCATTCCGGGCTGGACCGGTGGTGCCGTATACGGCAATGCCGGTGCCTACGGCCATTCCATTTCCGAATGTGTGGCCCATGTCACCTATTTCGATGGGGCCGAAGTTCGGCGCGTCGATAACGCTGCTTGCGAATTCCAGTACCGGGAGAGCATCTTCAAGCGTTGCAAGGATTGGGTGATCCTGTCGGCCGAGTTGAATATGAAAGTGGGCGATGCGGCTGCGTTGCGCGCGAACGCGGACCGGATCCTGAATATCCGCAACAAGAAGTACCCGCCGATCATGAAGTGCGCGGGCAGCATTTTCAAAAACTACTTGCTGGCGAATCTGCCGCCCGCAGTCGCGGCCGAAGTTCCTGCCAGCTCCGTGATCGAAGGCAAGGTGCCGTCGGCATGGTTCCTGGAACGCGTGGGAGCCAAGGGCATGAAAGTCGGTGACATCCATGTTGCCGATTACCATGCCAATCTGATCTACAATAACGGAAACGGCACCGCGCAGCAGTTGCGGACCGTGATAGGTGAACTCAAGCGGCGCGTGGAAGATCGTTGGGGGATGCCGCTGGAGGAAGAAGTGCAGTACGTCGGATTTTCTGGAGAACCGCCAAAGGACTGACACATGCAACCCAAGGCTTGGATCGCCGCCCTCCTTTTTTGCGCCGCCGGACTATGTCGGGGCGCGCCTGGGGGTCTGCGCGAGGCCGTGAGGTCGGGTGATCTGGCCGCGATCAAGAATCTGATCGACGCTGGCGCGGATCTGAACGAACGCGACTCCCTTGGGGCCACGCCATTGCTCGATGCCGCTTGGTACGGGAACGAGCAGATTGTCCGCATGTTGGTGGAAGGCGGGGCGCGTGTCGACGCTGCCCACGAGGAGGGCGGTTCGACCCCCTTGGACTATGCCGTGCTGCGCGGCAATGCCACGATTGCGCGCCTCCTGATCGACCGTGGTGCGAAATCGTCACGGGCGCTTCACACGGCTGCCACCCACGGCCAAGCGGAGATCGCCCAGCTCCTGATTGCGGCCGGGGCTCCATGCGATTCTCGGGACGACAATGGGTCCTCTCCCTTGGATCTAGCCGCCATGGAGGGAAACCGCGAGACCGTGGAGGCTCTTCTGGCGGGAGGGGCGAAAGTGGATTCTCCGCATCCCGCCACAGGGGCCACACCTCTGTTGGAGGCCGCCGGCAAGGGAAATGCCGCTGCGGTCGCCATTCTGCTGCGGGTCGGCGCCGATCCGCGACACAAGGACCGGGATGGCCACACTCCTCTGGAAAATGCGGCGGAGGCCGGGCGGGTTGAAGTCGTTGGCAGCATTCTGGACCATGTGGGGGATACGCCAGCCCATCTTTCGATGCTCCTGCGCGCTGCGGCTGATCGCGGCGATGCGCGGTTGGTGTCGCTTCTCGCGGCGCGGGGCGCGGATCTTGACGAGGGTGCACCCCTGAACATTGCGGCGCGGAAGGGATTTGTTGGGGTGGCCGAAGCTCTGTTCGAGTTCAAGGCAAGTCCGAATCGTCCGGATTCGACGGGGGCCACGCCCCTTTACGACGCTGCGGTTGGAGGTCACGCCGCAATGGTTTCATTGCTGATACGGCATGGGGCTTCGGCCAATGTGCGGGACAGCGAATCCGGCGACACCGCGCTGTATGCGGCCTCCTCGCTGGGCCATACCGAGGTCGTGCATGTTCTGCTCGCCCATGGTGCCGACCCGAATCTTCCCAACAAAGCTGGGCACCGGCCTTTGTACGCTGCTGCCTCAAACGGTTATTCGGAGTTGGCGACCGAAATCAACCGACGGGGAGGCAAGTAAAAAGCACGGACATGGGAACCAATCGATACCCCATCGGCAATACCAGATAAGTTGTTTCGCAGACCGCCGCGCACAAATTGAGTCCCCTCACACCCTCAATTGCGGCGGTCAAACCCCTTCCGGCTATTGTCCGCGCCGACGCAATGCGATAAGTCCCAGCGCTACCGTGCCCATGAGCCATGTCGCCGGTTCCGGCACCGGTGACGCAGGGTTCCATCCAAGCGTATTGAGCACGATCGTCTCGGGGCCTGTACCGACAGGCACAGCTTGATTCGGACACCCGATGGCATTCTGTGTATACACAGTAGTCGCTGGACAACCGCTGAAATACCAGTCATTGCGGTCCGCGAATGAATTGCCGCCGGCGTTGTTGTCTTGGTTGAATCGGGCAACGTTCGTCGCGCCGCCGTTGTAGGAAAAATATACGTTGGCGTTGGGATTGGTATTGACAGCCCGGGTGCCGTTCGCGCTGTAGCGGTAGTAATCCTCGGCGTCGAAGTTGGTGCTGGATGCGACGGAGGCGTTGTTCGCCAAGCCCGTGAGTGCCGACCCGATTCCCAGCGCCTCGTCCAGCTCGTGGGCTGCCACGTCCATGAAGTCGTAGCGGCCGGATTGGGCAACTCCGCCATATTCAAATAGGTTGCTGGTATTGGAGAATGTGAGGATACTGTCCACGGATGTGACGGCTCTGATCCCCAGCGCCCGCGCCTCGGCGAAGGTCAGCGTCACATTCCCGGTACCGAGCGGATTGGTCGTCGGCAGCGTGGCAGCTGCGGCGACGAGATAAATATTCTCGGGATGTGCCTGGGCTTGGGCGATCACGGCGCTGCGCCATCCCGAGTAGGATATGGTACCAACCGCCGTCGAGCTTCCGCCGAGGCCAGTCGCGCCAAACGTCACATTGATATTCACCGTGACATTGTTGGTGAAGAGGCTTTCGTACTTGGCGACTACGCTGTTGAAGGCCGTTTGAGCCGCTGCCGGGACCGAACTGTCATAGCTGGCATTGATAATGAAGGAAGCTTGCGCTGGGAGCGCGCACGCGAAAGCCGCAATGGCGAAGTAGGATTGCTTCAAGGATGTCTCCGAATCACTGGGTGTTTTTGGGTGCTACTTTATTTCAGTCTACGAGATCTCCCGGACGCCGCCGGCGAGAACCGTTTCGATCCCCGTAGCAGTGCGAACGGTGAGAAAACCGTTTGGGTCCAAGCCAGCGGTAACGCCCTTGTAGCGACCATCCACTTCAACGGCCTTTCCCCTTGCGTAGGTGGACCGCTCGTCGAACAGCCTTAGGATCTCGGGCTTTGTCTTTCCCGTATACCTCAATGACTCCGCCAACACCCGGTCCAGAACGGAATCCATTGGGATGTCCCGCCCCGTTTCAATTCGCAGGGATGTGGCCACACCGATCAGGTCGTCCGGAAAAGCAATTTGGTTCACGTTGATGCCAATACCGGCGATCAGCGCCCCGGCTTGGGCTTGGACGAGGATTCCCGCCAATTTCCTGTGGTTCAACATCACGTCATTTGGCCAGCGCAGGTCGGCCGACACCAAGTTGGAGACGGCTTCCTGAACGGCGAGACCAAGCGCGAGGGTTACCTCAGGACCGTGGGCTGGAAGCCTCAGAATGATCGACATGTATAGGCCACCGTCGGGCTGGGAGTGCCAAGTGTGGCCGTGGCGACCGATTCCGTGGGTTTGTCTTGCTGCAACGACTACGGTGCCGTGGGGGGCACCTTTCGCAGCGAGCTCCGCCGCGTCCCTCATCGTCGAAGTTGTGGATTCCAGACGGACGATCACAGTTTCTGCTGGCCGAAGGCTTCGAGGCGGAAACTGATATCGACGGCCGGGGCGGAATGGGTGATCGCTCCAACGGAGACGAAATCGGCACCTGCTTCGGCGTAGTCGCGGGCGCTGTCGAGGGTGATGCCGCCTGAGAGTTCCACGGTTGCCCGCCCGTTCACAATATGAATCCACTCACCCGCCTGCTGGGGGGAGAGGTTGTCCAGTAGTAGGTGGGTTGCTCCGCAGGCCAGTGCCTCTTGGAGTTCGTCGATCTCCCGTACTTCAATTTCGATGGGGAGGTCTGAGGCAGCGCGGGCCGCTTCGAGTGCTTGCCGAACGCCTCCAGCTGCCGAGATGTGGTTGTTTTTGATCAGGATGGCGTCGTAGAGCCCAATCCGGTGGTTCACGACGCCCCCCGCCTTGGCGGCATCCTTCTCGAGACGACGCATCCCAGGGGTCGTCTTCCGGGTATCGAGGATCCGGCACTTGGTGCCTTCCACCAGTTCGGCGTACTGGCGCGCAACCGTGGCCACGCCGCTCAGCCGCTGGAGAAAATTCAAAGCCACCCGTTCACATTCGAGCAGCGTGCGCGCGGAGCCGACAACCTCTGCGAAACGTTCGCCCGGCTGGATGGAATCGCCGTCCTCGTTGAGGAGTTCCAAGTGGTCGACGCCACCGCGGATGTCGTAGACGGCTTTCAGGACATCGGTTCCAGCCAGAACCAAGGGTTGGCGGGCCAGAAAGTAGCCGCGAGCCCGCGTGTCTTCTGAAACACAGGCGGCGGTGGTGACGTCGCCCGTGCCGATGTCTTCGCTCAACGCCAGCCGGATTAGGTGTTCCGAATCTTCGTGTAGCATTTACATAGCTTCCAGCTTGGCGAGCTGGGTCTCATATTCCGTCAGCTTGGCCCGGATTGAATCCACAATCTTGGCTGGGGCCTTGCCGAGGAAAGTTTCGTCGCCAAGCTGGCGGCGGGAGTTGGCGATATTCTTTTCCAACTGGATCCGCTCCTTTTCCATACGCTGCTTCCGGACCTCCATGGCGGTTTCCGGAACGTCGATGGAGAGGTCGAAGGTGGCTGTGGAGGCGATGGGGCCCGTGCGCGGAACATCTCCAACGGCGAATCTCACGCCCGAAAGGCGCTGGAGCACGTTGAGGTCGACCGCGATTGAAAGCTTGCCTTCGAGGGGCATCTTGGGGTCGAGACCGAGGTCGGCACGGAGGTTGCGGGCGGAGCGGACGACATCTTGGAGAAGCCCGATCTCCTTTTCAGCGGCCTCGTCGAGGATCGCCTCGTCGAACTGCGGGTAGGGCTGGAGGGAAATGGAATCACCCTCTGCTCCGCCCATCCGGTGCCAGAGCTCCTCGGTAATGAAGGGCATGATCGGGTGCAGCAGCCGCAGGGTCTTTTCGAAGACTGATTTGATGTGGCCCCAGTTGCCGCTGATCTTCTTGAGCTCGATGTACCAGTCGCAGAAATCGTCGTAGATGAAGTGCCAAATGGTCTGGGCGGCTTCATGGTACCGGTAGGCGTCCACAGCCTGGTTCATCGCCTGGGCGGCGCGGTTGAGGCGCGAATCGATCCAGCGGTCCTCGAGCGTGAGGGGTGCGTCCTGCGCCTCCACACCCTCGGGGATATTCATGAGGATGAACCGGGCGGCGTTCCAGATCTTGTTGGCGAAGGCTCGGGAGCTTTCGAGGCGCTCAGGTGAAAAGACGATGTCGGTGCCGGGGGCGGCCCCGATGAGCAGCGCCATGCGGACGGCGTCGGTGCCGTACTGTTCGGTAACAACCAGGGGGTCGATGACGTTGCCCTTGGTCTTGGACATCTTCTGTTTGTCCGCGTCGCGGACGAGACCGTGGATGTAGACCTTGTGGAACGGGACGTCGCCCATGAACTCGATGCCGAGCATGGCCATGCGGGCGACCCAGAAGAACAGGATGTCGAAGCCCGTGATGAGCAGCGACGTCGGATAGAAGTGCTTCAGGTCGTCCGTCTGGTCCGGCCAGCCGAGGGTGGAGAAGGGCCACAACCCGGAGCTGAACCACGTATCCAGGACGTCTGTGTCCTGGCGGAGCGCGCTTTGGCACTTCGGGCAGGTGGCCAAGTCCTCGCGCGAGGCGGTTTCGAGGCCGCAGGCGTCGCAGTACCAGACCGGGATCCGGTGGCCCCACCAGAGTTGGCGCGAGATGCACCAGTCGCGGATGTTGTGCATCCACTCGTTCCAAGTCTTGACCCAGGTTTCGGGGACGATGTCGATGCGCTTTTCGTCCACCGCAGCGATGGCCTTGGCGGCGAGCGGCTTGGTGCGCACGAACCACTGTTTGGAGACGAGGGGTTCCACGACGGTGCGGCAGCGCTGGCACTTGCCGATGGAGAGCTTGTGTTCCTCGATCTTGACGAGGAGTCCGAGTTCCTGCAGGTCCTCGACGATACGCTTGCGGGCCTCGTAGCGGTCGAGTCCGGCGTATTTGCCGCCGGAGGCGAGGATTTTCGCATCCTGGCCGATGATCTGGATGATCGGGAGGTTGTGGCGCTTGCCGGCCTCGAAATCGTTGGGATCGTGGGCGGGGGTAATTTTGACGGCACCGGAGCCGAATTCGGGGTCGGCCATGTCGTCGCGCACCACCGGGATCTCCCGATTCATCAGCGGTAGCGTGACGGTGGTGAGGCCGTCGTAGCGGGCGTCATTGGGGTTGACCGCGACGGCGGTGTCACCCAGCATAGTCTCGGGGCGGGTCGTTGCCACCGTCAGAGGACCATACTGTATGTGCCACATGTGGCCGTCGGTCTCTTCGTGGACGGTTTCGAGATCCGAGATCGCGGTGTTGCAGCCCGGGCACCAGTTGACCATGTACTCGCCGCGGTAGATGACACCGCGCTCATACATGTTGACGAAGACTTCGCGGACGGCACGGGACAGGCCTGGGTCGTAGGTGAAGCGTTCTCGGGACCAGTCGCACGACGTCCCGATCTGGATCATCTGGCGCTTGATCGTCCCGCCGGATTCGGCCTTCCATTCCCAGACCTTCTGTTCGAATTCGGCGCGGGTGAGGTCCCGGCGGTAGAAGATGCCCTTGGCCTGGAGTTGGCGCGAGACCACCATTTCGGTGGCGATGCCAGCGTGGTCGGTGCCCGGAAGCCAGAGCGTGGCGTCGCCCTTCATGCGGTGCCAGCGGACGGTGACGTCGATTTCCGTGTGCTCCAGCATGTGGCCCATGTGGAGGGAGCCGGTCACGTTGGGCGGCGGGATGACCAGGGAGAAGACGGGCTGGCCCTCTTTGGGCGCGGCGGCATGGTAGATGCCGCTTTCGACCCACCAGTTGGCCCAGCGGGGCTCGAAGAGATGGGGCTCGTAGACTTTTTCCAATTGCATGGGAATCTTCAGTTTAGCGTGGGGGGAGGGCGCGGTATGACGGCCGTTCGGAGGCATGGCCAGCTTTGCAGGTGATCGCGCTCTGAGAGCTCGTTTTGTATGCGCAAAAGCATGGCAAGGATATCCTGCCTTGTCATAGTGACCGTGAAAGTGCTGACAGGAGCGCCGCGCCAAGGTGTCCAAACTCTCCGACCGTTACCATTGGAACTGTGAGATTGAGCTACAGTCAACTCGGGCTGAATTGAAATGGACACAATCATCGCCATTGACCTTGGGACGACAAACGCCCTTGTATCCGTGTTGCAGTCAGGACAGCCGTCGATGATTACGAATCAGGAGGGGGCCCGTACCACTCCCTCCGTAGTGGCTTTCAGGAAATCCAGGGGGTGGCTTGTCGGTGAGGAGGCCAGACGTCAATCAGTGACGAATCCCGAGCAGACCATTTACTCGATTAAGCGCCTCATCGGTCGGCACTACCGCGAGGTTATCGGGGAAATGAAGGGCCTCGCGTGCAAGGTGGTGCGGGGAGATCATGATCAGGCTCGCGCCGATATCGACAGTCATAAGCAGTTCCCTGCGGAGATTTCAGCGATGATTCTGCTCAAACTCAAGGCATCCGCCGAGGCCTATCTTGGCCGCGAGGTCACCAAGGCGGTCATTACTGTGCCCGCTTGCTTCAACGAGCTTCAGCGCCAGGCCACAAGGGACGCTGGCAAGATCGCCGGTCTCAACGTCATCCGAGTCGTCAATGAGCCAACGGTGGCAGCGCTTGCCTACTCACGCCACAGCAAGAGGACCAAGGAAATCAT
>CAIYDY010000448.1 GCA_903925015.1 uncultured Acidobacteriia bacterium | reverse complement strand
TGCGGCGAGTTCCAGATGGAACACGAGGTGGCGAAACTGATCGGAGCGCCCCCTGGCTACCTCGGGCACCGCGAAACGCAGCCCATGCTGTCGCAGCAGAAGCTGACGGCGGTGGCGAGCGAGGACTGCGGGCTCTCGCTGGTTTTGTTCGACGAGATTGAAAAGGCCGCTACGTCGCTCGCCCGACTCTTGCTGGGCGTGCTGGACCGTGGGGTCCTCAGGTTGGGGGACAACTCGGTGGTGAATTTCGAGCGGTCGATTATCTTCCTCACCAGCAATTTGGGTGCGAAGGAGATGATGCGGGAGCTTCGGCCCAGTTTCGGGTTCCAGTCCGCCGTGGGCGGCGCTGCGGTGGCCGATGTGACGGCCAAGATGCAAAGCATCGCGCTGGCGGCTGTGAAACGCAAGTTTTCACCCGAGTTCGTGAACCGCCTGGACCATGTGGTGACATACAAAGCCTTGACTCACGAGGCCTTCGCGGCCATCGCGGACCATGAAATCGCGAATCTGCAGAACCATATCAACAACCGACTGGGGCCAAAGGCGTTCCAGATCGAGGTGCCCTTCGGAACCCGGCAATGGCTGATCCAGCGCGGGACAAGCACCGAATACGGTGCCCGCGAGTTGAAGCGGACGGTCCACCGGCATCTGACGCAGCCGCTGGCGTCGCTTGTGGCGCGGAGCAAGGTGGCGTCGGGGTCGCGGGTGCGGGTGGATGTGGCGGCCGACGGGGAATCGCTGCAACTGCGGCTGGCAGGGGAGGGCGAGCTGCCAGCCCCGACCCAGCCTACGGTACTTTTGGTGGACGACAACCGGGATTTCCTGAAGTTTCTGGAACGGCAGATGGCGGAATCGGGCTGGGATCTGGTTGTTGCCGAGTCTGTGACGGAGGCCCGGAAGCTGGCGCTGAAGCGCAAACCGGCTGCGGCTCTGATCGACTATTCGATGCCTGATATGAATGGCGTCGAACTGGCGCAGGTGATCCGGAAGACCTTGCCGGAGACACAACTCCTGATGATGACCAGTTCGAAATTGGAGGAGGAGGACGAGGCGGTTTGCCAGGAATACGGCTTCCCGGTTTTGCGCAAGCCATTCCTGGCGGCGGACGCGATGAATCTGATCAGGAAACGCTTGGCGGGTGTGGAGCGGAGAGGCATATAATGAGCCATTCATGCTCCGCCAACTCCTCCTCGCCAGTTTGCTATTGGCACCCGCCGCCCTGGCCCAGAAACCCGGCGATTCCGTGCCCCTGTGGGCGAATGGGGCGCCGGGCTCCGAGGCGATGTCGGGCAAGCAGGAACTGATCGTGCCCGCCAAACCCGGCGACTCCACGCATCTTTCCCAGATCCACAACCCGTCGCTCCTGGTCTACCTTCCTCCGAAGGGCAAGGCGACGGGCGCGGCGATGATCGTGGCCCCCGGCGGGGGACACCGATTTCTCTCCATCGACACCGAGGGCACCAATGTGGCCGAATGGCTGAGCAGCATCGGGGTGGCGGCATTTGTTCTGAAGTACAGGCTGGCTCGGGAGGAGGGGTCGCCCTACAAAATCGAAACCCACCCCTACGCCGATGCCCAGAGGGCCATTCGCACCATCCGCGCGAGGGCGTCCGAATGGGGGGTGAATCCTGCGAAAGTCGGGATCATGGGGTTTTCGGCGGGCGGCGAGGTGGCGGTGCTCGCCTCCACCAAGTACGATGCGGGCAGCGCCTCAGCCTCCGACCCGGTCGAGCGGCAGAGTGCACGCCCGGACTACCAAGTTCTGATCTACCCCGGCATCAAGGCCGAAACCGTGGCAGTGACCAAGGACACCCCGCCGACCTTCATGCTTGCGGCGGACAACGACAAAGGCCCTTCGACCGCCATTCCCGCACTGTATCTGGCGTTGAAAAATGCCGGTGTCCACACGGAGCTGCACATCTACAACAGCGGCGGCCACGGTTTCGGCCTGCGCAACCCGGACCCCCGGCCGAACGTGATTTACAACACGTGGGCGCTCAGGCTGCAGGATTGGATGGCCGACGTGGGGATGTCGCCTGGGAAGAAATAGCAGCCCAACTGGACTCCATCACAGCGGACGGTTTTGTGGAGGATAACTGACTTTTCTGGACGCACCCCCCGGCCTCCGCTTGGACGTACCCGGCGTACCCCCCGCCTTCGCCGGATCCCCGTGCCGTCCCAAATACAGCGTGTGCCATCCGCCGGAAGTGGTATGTGCGCTCACCCGGTGCACCTCCACCTCGAATCCAGCCTGCCACATCAATTTCTCGAACGGATGGTCCGGCGCGGCGGCCCAATACACAATGCAACCGCCTGATCGCAATGCCTTCTTCGCAGCCTGCAGGCCGGAAAACACGTACAATCCTTCGTTTCCGTCCGCCGTCAACGCTGCCGGACCGTTGTCCACGTCCAGCATGATCGCGTCAAACCCGCGCGGCGACTGCCGGATCACTACGGCCACGTCCTCCTGAGCCACTTCCACCCGCTTGTCCAGCAATTCCCGGTGCGCCAGACCATATTCGGGGTTCCGGTTCCACGCCACCACCTCCGGTAGAATTTCGGCTTGCACCACCACGGCATCCGGGCCCACGGCCTTCAACGCCGCCCGCAGGGTGAAACCCAGCCCCAATCCACCGATCAGAATCCGCACACCGCGCTTGGTTTTCAGGCCCGCGCATGCCATTTCCGCGAGTTTTTCCTCGGAATTGTGCTTGCGCGTCGACATCAACTCGGATCCCCCAACGCTGATGCTGTAGGTTCCGTCGTGCTCGGCCAGTATTAGTTCCCGGCCGTCGGGCGTTTTCGCGCTGTCCAGCGCGGTCCATTTTTTCATGATTGGGCCACGCCCATTACCAGCCTAGCGAATCGGCGGATCAAAATGCAGGGCAACCGGATACCAACTGCCGCTCCGGCGCATCCAATACCCCATGACGAAGACGGCGACTTTCGCGCTAACGGCAATGCTGGCCTGTACCATCACGGCACAGGCACAGACAATCAGGCCGCCCTCACGCTTTCTCGCCGAGTTCAGTTCGGGCCTCGAAGACCTTGCGCAATCCGCCAGCCCGGCCGTTGTTCAAATCCTCGTGCAGCGTGTGGCCCCGCTCGACAAAAGCCAAATGTCCGGTGCCGGTTTCGTTTCGGAACAGCAATCGACCGGGTCCGGAGTCATCGTCGACCCCAGCGGCTACATCATCACCAACGCGCACGTGGTGCAAAATGCCCGCCGGATCGAAGTGAAGATCCTGCGCAGCGACGAAAAGGGCCAGATGCCCCACGGCCACGTTGTTCCCGGCAAGCTGATCGGCTTGGACGAACAGGTGGACATCGCCGTGATCAAGATCGAGGGGTCGAACCTACCCACGCTCCCGTTCCTCGATTCCGACAAGCTGCGGCAGGGCCAGTTGGTGGTCGCCCTTGGTAGTCCGCTGGGACTTCAGAATTCCCTTTCGCACGGCGTCGTGAGCGCCACCGCCCGGCAGCTCAAAGCCGAAAGCCCGGTAGTTTATGTCCAGACCGACGCGCCGATCAATCCCGGCAACAGTGGCGGCCCGCTGCTCGATATCAACGGGCGCATCGCGGGTATCAACACACTGATCTTTTCTGAATCCGGTGGCAACGAGGGGATTGGTTTCGCAATTCCCGCCAACCTGGCGCGCGAAATGTACGAGCGCCTTCGGAAGGACGGGCGAATCCGTCGAGGCGTGATCGGCGTGATCCCGGAAACAATCACCCAGACCCTCGGCACCGCGTTGGGGCTGGACCGCGATTCCGGCGTCATCCTTTCCGATATCGGTCCGCGCAGCCCGGCGGAAGCCGCTGGGCTGCTGACCGGGGACGTGGTCCTTTCGGTGGACGGCAAGCCGATGCGGGAGGCTCGCGACTTCGCCCTCGTGGTGTTCGAACGGGCTCCGGGCGGCACGCTGGCATTGGAGATCCAGCGCGGGAAGGACCGAATGACCAAGACAGTTGCGATTGTGGATCGCGACACCACACCGAGCCGTTTGGAGGACATGGCCGACTACAAGACCGCGCTCGTCCGGCAATTGGGCATTCTGGCTGTCAGCGTGGATGAAAAAGTGACGCCTGTACTGCCGAACTTGCGCAGGTTGTCCGGGGTGGCGGTGGCGGCTGTGCCTGCCGAGTACGCCGGCCTCAATCCGGGATTGGTGACCGGTGATGTGATCTATGAGCTGAACAATACACGCCTGTCGTCCGTGGACGACCTGCGGAAGGCTTTGGTGGAACTGTCCGGGAAACCGATTGCCATGTTGGTGGAGCGGTTGGGGCAGTTGGTGTATGTGACTACCGTGCTGGAGTGAAAAATCATTCCAAATCCAGGCACTCGGCCAAGTCCCGCTCCGAAACCGCACCTTCCTTGATCACCCGCCAATCGGTTCCAGAGATGTCGACCGTGGTCGCTCCCACTCCACCCAGAAACCCGGCGTCCAGCACCAGATCCACCCGGCCGTCCATCATGCCGAAGACTTCGATGCCGCTGCGGCACGTCGGATGTCCGGAAATATTCGCGCTGGTGGCAATCACAGCTTGTCCCAGCCGAGCCAACAGGCCGTCGACCACTGCGGACTCCGCATGCCGGACGCCCAACCGTCCCGTGTTCCCGGTTGCCCGCAGCGGCACCCCGGCCGCCGCTTCCAGAATCATGGTGAGCGGCCCCGGCCAGAACCGGCGGGCCAGCAGTCGGAAGCGCGGCGTGACTTCCCGAGCCAAATCCTCGGCCATCAACATGTCGGCCACCAGGAGCGGTAGTGCCCGGTTGATTTCCCGGCCCTTGGCCCGGTAGACCTCGCGGATGGCCCGGAGATTGAACGGGTCTGCCACCAGTGCGTACAGCGCATCGGTGGGAATCGCGATAACGCCGCCGGCGCGGACGATCTCCGCAGCCCGGTCCAAAGCTCCCGCATCCGGCGACAGCGGGTCGATTTCTATGAGGTCAGTGGGCACCTGGCGTCAGCGTAACACGCTCCAATGCCGATCCGCTGCAAATTGCAACCGTCAAGTACAATGACTATTACTTGACAAACGGTTGCGGCGACCATGTTGTTCGCTTGAACCGCATCCACGGCAGCGCACAGGCCCGTCTCCCTGCGCCCCGAACGAAAGAGGCAGCATGTCTGCGGCACAACCGGCTTTCCCGGTCAACCAGCTTCTATTCAACGGTTACGATCCGGGCAGCTTTTACGACGAACTCATTGCGCCCAACGGCCAACCCCGGCCGGGTGCCGCTCCCATGTACGAGCAATTGGCCTCCATGCCCCTTGACGTTTTCGAGGAGCGGCGCAAGGTGGCCGACCTTTCGTACCTGGTCCAGGGAATCACGTTCACCGTTTACAGCGACGGGCGCGGCACCGAACGTCTCTTCCCCTTCGACCTAGTTCCCCGGATCATCCCGCACAACGAGTGGAAGGTGATCGAACGCGGCCTCGCCCAGCGCGTCACCGCCCTCAACCTCTACCTGCAGGACATCTACGGCGAGCAGCGGATTCTGAAGGACCGCATCATCCCCCGGAACCTTGTCTACTCCTGCAAGCACTTCCGCCGGGAGATGGTGGGCCTTTCGGTCCCCAAGGACATCTATGTCCACGTTTCCGGCATCGATCTGGTGCGCGACTCGAGGACCGGCGAATACTTGGTTCTCGAAGACAACGCCCGTTCGCCAAGCGGCATTTCCTACGTGCTGGAAAACCGGCTCGTGATGCGCCGCACCTTCCCGACCGCCTTCGAGGTCTGCGAAGTGATGCCGGTCGACCATTACCCGACCGAGCTGGTCCAAATTCTCCGCAGCTTGTCGCCCCGCTCCGGCGATCGGCCCGTCATCGTCCTCCTGACTCCTGGCCTCTACAACAGCGCCTATTTCGAGCACTGCTTCCTTGCTCAGGAAATGGGCATCGAACTGGTGGAAGGCCGCGACCTGGTGGTGGCCGATGACGTGGTCTACATGAAGACCATCCGGGGCCTCACCCGGGTCGACGTGATTTACCGCCGTGTGGATGACGACTTCCTGGACCCGCTGGCCTTCCGTGCGGATTCGCTCGTCGGTGTCCCCGGCCTGATGAACGCGTACCGAGCCGGAAATATCGGCCTTGCGAACGCGGTTGGCACTGGCGTTGCGGATGACAAGGCGATCTACGCCTACGTTCCGGCCTTTATCAAGTACTACATGGGTGAAGACCCGATCCTGCAGAACGTCGACACCTACCTCTGTTCGGACCAGACCCAGCTTTCCTACGTGCTGGACCATCTGCCGGAACTGGTGGTGAAGGCTGTGGGCGAATCGGGCGGCTACGGCATGCTGATGGGCCCCTCGTCGGACAAGAAGACCATCGAGGATTTCCGGGCACGGCTGATTGCCGATCCCCGGAACTACATCGCGCAGCCTGTGATTCCGCTCTCGCGCTGTCCGTCGTTCGATCCGGCTACCGGCACCATGAGCGCGCGCCACGTGGATTTGCGCCCCTATTGCCTGTATGACGGCGAAAAGGTAACCATCGTCCCCGGCGGCCTGACACGGGTGGCGCTGCAAAAGGGTTCGCTGGTGGTGAATTCCTCGCAGGGCGGCGGCAGCAAGGATACTTGGGTTCTGAGGGGAGACGAATAAAGCCATGATGTTATCCCGCATCGCCGACTCCCTCTTCTGGATAGGCCGTTACATGGAGCGCGCCGACAACACCGCGCGCATCCTGGACGTGAATTACCACATGCTGCTGGAGCAGCCGGCCGACACCTACCAGCTCCGGTGGGATCCGCTCATCACCATTACCGGTGAGCGTACCCGCTTTTACCAGATGCATGAGGAGGCCAACGCCCACGCCGCGTTCGACTTCCTGGGCTATTCGGAGGACAACCCGAATTCCATTGCTCAGTGCATCATCCACGCCCGCGAAAACGCCCGCACCATCCGCGACCGCATCTCGCGCGAACTGTGGGAGGACATCAACGGCCTCTACCACAAGATCAACAAGTTGCGCGACGAGGGCGTCAGCGACCTTTCCCGGTTCTGCGACGCCGTCAAGCGCGGCGGGCACCGCTTCCACGGTGTCTGCGACGCCACCCTACCCCGCGACGAGGGCTGGCACTTCCTGCAAGCCGGTTGCGCCATCGAGCGGGCTGAAATGACGGCGCGCATCCTGGACGTCCATTACCACCAGCTGCTGGAAGGCCCGCAGATCATGAGCGAGGCCCGGCATGCTTGGATGGCCGTGCTGAAATCGGTGGCGGCCTACGAACTCTACAAGCGCCACTATACGCAGATCGAGCCCGAAAAAGTGGCCGAACTGCTGCTGCTGGATGCGCGGCACCCGCGGTCGGTGCGGTTCAACCTCGGGGTACTGCAAAATTCGTTGTACGCGATCAGCGGTTCCGTCCCGGGATCCTATGCCAACGAGGGCGAGCGCTTGACCGGTCGCGCCTATGAACGGCTGGCCTACGACAGCATTGGGGAAATCTTCGAAGGCGGCTTGCACGAATACTTGGAGGAACTCCAAGGCACGTGCCGAACGATCGGCGTGGAAGTTACCCAGACCTACTTCTATTACGCCGTGGCTAGTTAAGGAGCGGAACAGTGAACCGCTACAAGCTCGTCCACGTCACGCAGTTTTCGTACGACGGCCCGGTTTCGGAAAGCTATAACGAGTTGCGCCTCCGCCCGCGCCACGATGAGTGCCAGAGCTGCCTGTCCTTCCGCGTATCGACCAACCCGTCGGCGCGTGCGGTTGGGCACCAGGATTTCTTCGGAAACTGGGTGCATCTGTTCCACATCCTGCCCGAACACCGCAAACTGCGGGTGGAAAGCGAGGCCGTGATCCTGATGCATCCGCAGGATCCGCCAACGCCATCCACGATGACGCTCGCCGAGATGGACGCCCAGCATGACTTGCTGATGGACGACCACTATGACTGGATGTCGGCCTCGCGCTATTGTCCGCTTTCGGAGGGCATGGAGGATCTGATCGCGGCTGCGGCGAGGCGGTCGGACGGCACGGTCTACGGGTTTGCGACAGCGGCCTCGATGCAGATCCACGAGGATTTCCGTTACCAGCAGGGTGCCACCCATGTGCACTCGTCGGTTGCGGAATGCATGGAGACGCGGGCGGGCGTTTGCCAGGATTTTTCGCACATCCTGATTACGCTGCTCCGGACGCGCGGGATTCCGGCGCGGTATGTTTCGGGGTACTTGGTCCCCCGGCAGACGGGTGATCATCAAGCGGCAATGGAGCGCGTGATTGGCGGTCTGGCGTCGCACGCGTGGGTGCAGGCTTGGATTCCGGGCATGGGCTGGATCGGGCTCGATCCGACTGTCGGCGAATGGGTGGAAGCCCAGCACATCCGCATTGCATATGGCCGGGATTACGGCGATGTTCCACCCGTGCGCGGTGTGTACAAGGGGCACGCGGGTCAGAGTTTGTCCGTGGACGTCCTTGTGCGCCCTGCTGTGGATGACGATGGCGCGGAATTGCTGGAGGAAACCGCTGCGGTGCCCGCACCCGACCCGCACGAGGATGTCAAGCAGCAACAACAGCAGCAACAGTAGGCGGAGGAGCCGCTAGAATCAAAGCATGGCAACCGCCGCTGCAATCGCCCTGACTCCAGCCAATTTAGTGACGATGCCGGTCCCAGCGTCCGGCGGCCACTACGAGTTGAATGAAGGGAAGTTGATTCTTGTGGGAAACGCCGGCGCAAGGCATGAACGCGTCAAAAACCGGATTCTTGCGGCGCTCATGCGTTACCAGTTTCAGTACGGCAACGGGGTTGTGTTCTCGGAATCGATGTTCACGCTGAGTCCGCATTCCGCGCGCATACCCGACGTCGCGTTCGTGTCCAACTCCAAGATGGCGCAGTTGCCGGACGATGATTCGCCAATTCCGTTCGCCCCGGATCTGGCGGTGGAGGTCATTTCCTTGTCCGAGTCCGCCTCCGATGTGGAAGCGAAGGCTTTGCAGTATTTGAACGCCGGTGTCGCCGAGGTTTGGCAGGTCTATCCGGGCGACCGGTATGTTCGCGTCCGAAGCCTCGCCGGTAGCAGGGTGCTCGAAGTTGGGGCGACGTTGGCCACGCCGATCCTTGCGGGCTTCTCAGTGCAGGTTCAAGACTTTTTTGTCCGTTGATTCGGGACTGGACGCCGGCCAGTCCTACCAGAGGCCAAAGAGATCTATGATCGAGAGTATGGTGCAGGTGCGGATATCGGATGTGGAGATCGCGGGCAACTTTGCGGCGGCCTTGGCGAAGGTTCGGCAAGGGATGGAAGTCATTGTGGAGCATGAGCACCAGCCGGTGGCAGTGCTGCGGCCAATGGAACGGGAAACGCGGACGATCTCCGAGATCCTTGCGCTGATGCCGAAGGACTCGACGGCTGTGATGGATGCCGAATTTGCGCGCGACATCGAAGCGGTAATCGATGGCCACAGGGAGCCCGTGGACGCCTCCAATTGGGAGTAACTGGAGCCGGATTGACCGAACCGGGACTGATTTTGGATTCGACAGTGGTGGTCGCTGCCGAACGGGTTGGCCTGACTGCCTACCAAATGGTGGAGAGCCTTGGTGCGGGCGGGATCGTGGTGGCGGTGTCCGTGATTACTGTGCTGGAACTGGCCCATGGTGTGGCTCGGGCCAATACGGAAGCACGGCAGCGAACACGGCAACGCTTTCTGGATGACCTGCTGGCGGGGATGACGGTGCGTCCTGTGACGATACCCGTAGCACTGCGGGCTGGAAAAATCGATGGCCTGTTGCAAGCGCAGGGCATTCGCGTCCCGATGGGCGATCTCCTGATCGGAGCAACGGCCCTCGAACTCGGTTATGCGGTGGCTACCCACAACACCCGGCACTTTGGGATGATTCCTGACCTTGCGTTAGACCGCTATAGGGCCGTAATCCCTACTCCTCGTCCCGGTGTACCGTGTTCATCGAAAACGCGGGCAGACAAACCGCAATGTATTCGGCCCCTTCGTCCTCCGGCGTCGAGTACCGCACCCAAACACCGCCTGGCACGATCACAGCCTGGCCCGCGCGCACCTCAATCGCGCCGCCGTGGTGTTCCACCCGCAGCATTCCCTTCATTACAACCGTGTATTCCTCGAATTCCGGAGTCTGGCCCGGTTCCACCCAGCCGCCGGGGCTGCGCATGTGGGCGACGCTGACGCCTTCGGTGCCGGAATTGACCCGGCCGATGTATTCGTCGATCAACTTGGGCTTGGTGCCGGCGGCGGCGACGCGGGTGGGGGAACTGACAAGGATTGGCTGCATCATATCCTTTATAGCTCGCCTTTATAGCTCGCATTTATAACTGGTCGTCCAGCTCCCACTCGTCACGCAGGACGTACACCATCGCGCTCAAGCCGCAAAGTGCGGGGAGCATGTTCATCAGGCCGCCAGTGAGCCGGAAGACCACAAACAGGAACCGGAAACCGGGGGTCACACCCAGCGCCATCAGGAATCCAGAGGCCAGTCCTCCCGCAGTCGCTCCCAAAACCGCAGCGCGGTAGCCCTTCCCCGACAACGGCAGAAACCCCAGCGACGCCGTGACTAGGCTGACCCCGCCGCATACCCCAATCGAGAGCGCGTAAAGCCCGGGGTAGTCCTTGCCGTCGAAATGGTCGGTCCCCACCAAGCCCAGCATCCAGCCGAAGAACTGGAAGAACGTCGCGGTAGCTACTCCGATGGCTGTGGTTGGGTCGAATTCCCACACAATCCAGCCAATCACCGCCGCGTATCCGGCCGCGAGCGCCATCCACGGCATGATTTCGGGCAAGGGAATGCCCACCAGCATCGCCACAAAGGTCACCACCAACAGCTTGGCGACCATGTCCAGCACGGTTCCCCTGGATGCCTTCACGGTTTCCAATCTAGCACTGGCGCTCAATCCCGTACCTCCCTCCATGTCCCGCTATACTTCAATTTCATGCCCAGAGTTCGATTTGCCCCGTCCCCGACGGGCTACCTCCACGTCGGAAGCGCCCGCACCTTCATCTTCAACTGGCTCTACGCCCGCCACAACAACGGCACCATGATCCTGCGGATCGACGACACCGATCTGGAACGCAACACCGAACAGTCGCTGCAATCGATCTTTGAGGGCCTAAAATGGCTGGGGCTCGACTGGGACGAGCAGTACCGGCAGTCCGAACGGCTGGACCGGCACCAGGCACTGGCCCAATCCATCTTCGAAAAGGGCCTGGCGTACCGCGATTTCACTCCCGCATCCTCCGATTCCACGGTCGGTTGGTTGTTCAACCCCGGCCAGCGCGAGATGTCCCGCGAAGAATCCGACCGCCGCGCCGCCGCCGGTGAGCCTTTCGTCCTCCGCTTCCGGGTTCCCCGCGACACGCCGGAAACCGTCCGCTTCACGGACGCCGTTTATGGCGAGCAGTCCAAATTGGCCGCCGACATTGAGGATTTCGCCCTCCTGCGCAGTACGGGTGGTCCCACCTACCACCTCGCCTCCTGCGCCGACGACGTCGATCTCAACATCAGCCACATCATCCGCGGCCAGGACCACCTGACCAACACCTTCAAGCACGTCCTGATCTTCCAGGCGGCGGATTTTACCCCTCCCCAGTTCGCGCACCTGCCGTTGCTCGTGGCCCCGGACGGCGCCAAACTCTCCAAGCGCAAGCACGGCCCGGTGGTTTCCGTCACTACCTACCGTGATGCGGGCTTTCTGCCCCACGCGTTTATCAATTTCATTTCCCTGCTCGGTTGGTCCCCGAAGGACGACCGCGAACGTCTCACCCGTGCGGAAATGGTGGACGTATTTTCGTTCGAGGGCATCAACCGCTCCAACGCCGTGATCAACTTCACCGAAGAGAGCCCGTTCGACGCCAAATCTGTCTGGCTCAATTCCGACCACATCCGCACCATGTCCGCCACGGACCTTGCAGCGGAGTTGAAACCGATCGTGGAGGCAGCCGGGTTCAGCTCCTAACGACTCGGCCTCATTACGCCGTTGATCCAGGAGCGCATCCGACTGCTGAACGATGTGCTTGCCGTGGGGGACTTCTTCTTCAACGCCGAACTTGCTCCCTACGAAACCACCGAGCTGATCCCGAAGAAGGGTGATTTGGCCATGGCGAAAAAAGCGCTCGAAGCCGCGTTGGTCGCGCTCGAATCGGCTGAATTCGCGCATGACCCGCTGGAAGCCGCCTTGCGCGGGGCCGCCGAGACGGTCGGCATCAAGGCCGGGCAGCTTTTTGAGCCGGTCCGTGTGGCCGTGTGCGGCCGGAAGACCGCGCCTCCGCTGTTTGGAACCTTGGAAGCATTGGGCCGCGACGTCTGTTTGGCAAGAATCCACCAGGCACTTGCGAAACTGTAATAGTAATGTCCGAGCCTTCGAATACGCCGACCCAGTCCAATTTCATCCGCGACATCATGATCGCGGACCGCGAGAGCAACAAGCACGGGGGGACGGTGCGCACGCGCTTCCCACCGGAGCCCAACGGCTACCTGCATTTGGGCCACGCGAAATCGATCTGCCTGAATTTCGGCTTGGCCGCTGAATTCGGCGGCACCACCAACCTGCGCTTCGACGACACCAATCCTGCCCGCGAGGAGCAGGAGTACGTCGATTCCATCATCGACAACGTCCGTTGGCTCGGTTTCCAGTGGGACAAGGCCCTGTTCGCGTCGGACTACTTCGAGCAGCTCTACCAGTGGGCGGTCCAGCTGATAAAGCAGGGCCAAGCCTTCGTCTGCGACCTGCCCGCCGAGGAGATGCGCAAGTACCGGGGCACCTTGACCGAGCCCGGCACCCACAGCCCCTACCGCGACCGCAGCATCGAGGAGAATCTCGACCTATTCGCACGCATGCGTGCCGGTGAATTCCCCGACGGCGCACGCACCCTGCGCGCCAAGATCGACATGGCGTCGCCGAATTTGAACATGCGCGATCCGGTGATGTACCGGATCCTGCACGCGCACCACCACCGGACTGGCGATGACTGGTGCATCTACCCGATGTATGACTACGCCCACGGCCAGTCGGACTCGATCGAAGGCATCACCCACTCCATCTGTACGCTGGAATTCGAGGACCACCGCCCCCTGTACGACTGGTTTGTCGAGCAATTGGGTATCCACCACCCGCAACAGATCGAATTCGACCGCCTGAACCTGACCTACACGGTGCTCAGCAAGCGCAAACTGCTTCAGTTGGTCACCGAAGGGCACGTCCGCGGGTGGGACGATCCCCGCATGCCCACACTCTCCGGCATCCGCCGCCGGGGTTATACCCCGGAAGCCCTGCGCAGCTTCTGTGGCGTGATCGGTGTTGGGAAGACCAATGGAATCAACGAACTGGGCCTTTTGGAGCATTACGTTCGGGAGGATCTGAACAAGCGCGTCAACCGCGTGATGGCCGTTCTGCGCCCGGTCAAGGTGGTCATCGAAAACTATCCCGACGACACCGTGGAACTTCTGGAAGCCGTCAACAATCCCGAAGACGCCGCCGCAGGTTCCCGCACGGTGCCGTTCTCCAAAGTGATCTACATTGAGCAGGACGATTTCCGCGAAGTGCCGCCGAAGCAGTTCTACCGCCTCTCTCCCGGCAAGGAAGTGCGCCTGCGGTGGGGCTTCTTCATCACCTGCACGGGCGTCGTGAAAAATGACGCGGGCGAGGTTGTGGAACTGCGCGCCACCTACGATCCGGCCTCGCGCGGCGGCAATTCGCCCGACGGACGGAAGGTCAAGGCCACTATCCACTGGGTGTCTGCGGCGCATGCCATCGATGCCGAAGTGCGTGTTTACGAAACCCTCTTCAGCAAGGAGAATCCCAACCAGGTTCCCGAAGGGGGCGATTTCCTCGACAACATCAACCCGAACTCCCTCGAAGTGCTGACGGGCTGCAAGTTGGAACCGGCTTTGGTCGGCTCCGTGCCCGGTGACAAGGTCCAGTTTGAACGCCTCGGCTACTTCTGCGTCGACAACGATTCAACTCCCGGGAACCTGGTCTTCAACCGCACGGTGGCGCTGCGCGATTCCTACGCCAAGATCGAAAAGCGGGAGCAGGGCAAATGAACATTCTCGGAATTGGTGGAGTTCTAAGAGACGCCTCGGCGGCACTGGTCTCCGATGGCAAGATCGTCGCGGCGATCGAGGAATCGAAACTTACGCGCCAGCCGCACCCCGGCAAGCTCCCCGACGCAGCCGTCAAGGCGTGCCTGGCACTGGGACACCTGCAGCCGAAGGATATCGACTTTATCGCGCTGGCACGGCCTCTGCCGCCCGGTTCGGCGTTGCCGCTGGCGCTCCGGGCGTTTGAAAACGCGAGGGTTGTCTCGGTGGACCACCATGCGGCCCACGCCGCCTCGGCATTTTTCGCCTCGCCTTTCGAATCCGCCGTGGCCGTGACCCTGGACCGCGAGGGCGACCTCCGCTGCGGCGGCAAGTGGCGCGGCGAGGGCAACCGACTGACCTTGGAAGAGGAGATCCTCTACCCCGATTCCATCGGCGAACTCTACGGTCGCGTCACGGAACTGCTCGGCTTCCATGCCAGTTCCGAGGAGCACAAGGTACAGTGGCTCTCCACTTCCGGCACCCCGCAGTATCTCGACCTGTTCGAGGACATTGCCCACGGCCACGCGTTCGAACAATCCTACTTCGACCTGGGCCGCGAAGGCCACGGCGGCTTCAGCACGAAATTCTTTGACCGGTTGGGATTCGCTGCCGACCAACTGACCGAACGCCGGAGCGCCGACATCGCGGCCAGCATGCAGCGCGCGCTGGAAACCTACGTGGAGCGGCTGGTTGGCGACGCGGAAAATGTGTGCTTGGCCGGAGGAGTGGCTTGGAACGCCCTCCTTGTATCGCATTTGGAAAACTGCGGTCGGCACAAGGGCGTTTTCGCCCAGCCCGCTGCGGGAAACGCTGGAACCGCCTTGGGCGCCGCGCTGGATGTTTGGCACCAGACGGCGGGCGGAACCACCCGCGTGGACGCCGGCAGCTACTGTCTGGGACCCGCTTTTGGTCCCAACGAGGTCAAGCAGGCACTCGAAAACTGCAAGCTGCGCTTCCGGCTGCTGACCACCACGCCGGAGCTGATCGGTGCGGCCGTCCGCCACTTCCAGCAGCACCACATCGTGGCTTGGATGCAGGGGCGCATGGAATTCGGTCCGCGTGCGCTGGGGGACCGGAGTATTTTAGCGTCCCCGCACGATCCGTACTCCACTGAAAACCTGAACACATTCATCAAGCACCGCGAGGGCTTCCGGAAGTTTGCGGCGTCGGTGCCGGAGGAGTTGGCTTCCAACTACTTCGAAACCGGTCCCAACGCGCGCAATCTGGCAACCGTTGGACGAGTCCGGCCCGAGTACCGCGAGCAGTTCCGCGCGGCGACCCTTGGCCAGGATCTGGTCCGTGTCCACACGGTTTCGAGGGACGACAATCCGTTGTACTGGCAACTGTTGCATGCTTTTGGCGAGGCTTCCGGATTGCCGGTGCTGTACAACACCTCGTTCAATCTGTTCGGCGAGCCGCTGGTCTGCACGCCGCGCGATGCCGTCCGCAGCTTCTATTCGTCCGGTATCGACGCGATGGTGGCAGGGAATTTCCTCCTCGAAAAGTAATGCAGGATCAGCGTGCTGGTAAAATCGTTCTCGCGACGGTCGTAGCAACCTGCGCCTTGCTCGCATGGATGTACTTCTTCACCCCGAAGACCGTCCAATGGCAGGTCGCGGACGGCGTGCTCGACATCAAGCGTCTAACAGGACACGCGCGGTTTCCGTTGAACACCTTCGATGAGGCGGCGGTCCGGGTGGTGGATTTTGAGGCGGAACCGGGGTTCCGGGCGCGCGGCAGGGTGAACGGTTTTGACGGTTTCGGTTACCGGTGCGGGCATTTCCGCCTGGCGAACGGAACCGAGGTCGAACTGGACCTTGGGAATGAAACCCGCGCCGTGCTGATTCCGAGGAAGGTGTTGCCCGGGCAGCGCCCGACGCGCCCCCTGCTGGTGGGAGCGGAAGATCCGACGGCCCTCCTGCGTGCGATCCGTTAACCGGACTCTATGACCAAGAAGCGCGGATCGGCATTCCTCGTCGCGGCCGGAATTTTCCTCAGCCGCATTGCGGGCTTGGTGCGAGAGCGGATCTTTGGCCATTACTTCGGCAATTCCGCCGCAGCCGACGCCTTCAAGGCGGCCATGCGCATCCCGAATTTCCTGCAGAACCTGTTCGGCGAGGGCGTGCTTTCGGCGTCATTCATTCCGGTCTATGCTGGGTTGCTGGCACGGGAGAAGCGCGAAGAAGCCGGTCGGGTCGCCGGTGCTGTCTTGGCGATTTTGACGTTCCTGACCTCGCTGCTCACGTTGGCCGGAATTTTCGCCACGCCGCTGCTGATCGGGGCGATCGCGCCCGGCTTCCACGGAGCCAAGCGCGAGTTGGCGATCCGGCTGGTGCGGATTCTTTTCCCCGGGGCCGGATTGCTTGTGATGTCGGCCTGGTGCCTGGGGATCTTGAACAGCCACCGGCGGTTCTTCCTCTCCTACAGCGTGCCCGTGCTGTGGAATATCGCGATGATCGGCACCCTCGCCGGTTTCGGCCCACATGTAGATCAGGAACGGTTGGCGGTTCTGGTGGCGTGGGCGTCCGTTGTCGGAAGCGCCGCCCAGGTTTTGGCCCAGTTGCCGGTCGTCCGTGGCTTGGTGCCGGAAATGCGGATCGGCCTCGACCTGTCGCTCGAAGGTGTCCGCACCGTCATCCGGAATTTTGCGCCGGTTTTTGTGGGGCGCGGGGTCGTTCAACTGAGCGCCTACATTGATTCGCTACTGGCGAGCCTGTTGCCCGATGGAGCTGTCGCCGCCCTCGGCTATGCCCAGACAATCTACCTCCTCCCCGTCAGCCTGTTCGGGATGGCCGTATCCGCGTCGGAGCTGCCGGAAATGGCGTCGGTGACCGGCTCCGAGGAGGCGATCCATGCGAAGTTGCGGGACCGGTTGGGCAATGGCCAGCGCAAGATCGCGTTTTTCGTGGTGCCGTCCGCGATGGCGTTCCTGGCATTGGGCGATTTGGTGGTCGGTGCGATCATCCAGAGCGGGCGCTTCACGGGTAAGGATTCCGTCTACGTCTGGGCGATTCTGGCCGGATCGGCCGTCGGCCTGCTGGCATCCACGCGCGGGCGGCTCTTCTCCTCGGCCTTCTATGCGCTCAAGGACACCCGGACGCCGTTGCGGTTTGCCGTCATCCGCGTCGCCCTCACCACCCTGCTCGGATATCTATGCGCGATTCCGCTGCCGGGACTGCTGGAAATCGACGCCAAATGGGGTGTGGCCGGGCTAACGGCTTCGGCGGGGATGAGCGGTTGGGTGGAGTACCTGCTTCTGCGACGGGCTTTGTCGCGGCGGATTGGGGGAATTCCGTCGGACCGCCTGAATCTGGCGCGGTTGTGGGCTGCGGCAGCGGTGGCGGCTGCCGTTGTCTGGGCGATCAAGCTGCGGATCGCGGGACTCGAACAGCCGATACTCCGGGCAGTTGTTACGCTGCCCGTGTACGGGGTCGTGTATCTGGGTTTGGCGGATCCTGTCGGCGTCCTGAAACGGATCGCGCGCCGAGGCTAGATTGCTGGAGCGGCTGTCAGCCTGTGTATGGGTAAACGGAAGTCCATCCGTTCCTGGGGCTCTCGCGCTCCAACTGGATCTTTGGTTCCGTCGACAATCCTCGGATAAAAATTGCTGAGGCCCTCCATAAAAGGTCGTCCTTTGAAAGCAGGATCGGTCCTCTCATTCAGCTTGGCGAGAGTTTGCCTAACCTTATCGCACTCCGCTGCAGTTAGGAGGTCGGATTGAAAAGCTAAGACCATCAGATCCCAGAATCTCAGCACTGGGCGGGGAACGAATTCCTTCATTCGGATCAAGACATTCACTGCATTGGTGTCATTTGTCGCAATTAGCGAATCCAGACACGCTGATGCTGCGTGGCTGTAGGCCTCGCCTCTGTCTACATGGCCTGCCAATTCCTCACCCTTGGCGTTGATCTGTTGCAGCAGGGCCGATCCGGTTCCACCGTAGCTCGCCATCATCCAGTCCCGGCTGACTACTGGGAGTGTGCCGTTCGTGCAAGCCCGTTTGAGTTGTTCCTGTCTGCCCATGAAACGCGGAACAGTCTTCAAAATGGTGGATGCCTCTGAATGAACGGCGTCGACAATTGCCGATTGGATTCCAAAACAGGACCGGAGACCCCGAAGGCACCCAAGCTGCTCGGTGGCAATAACTTGGAGCAGCACCGACGTATCCACAATAATCAAACTGGGCGCGACTGGTGCGAGGGCGACCACGGTCGCGCTCACCCGACAGCAATCTCCGAAATCAGATCGCCAAAGCGATCCAAGAAAGCATAGCGGTCCATCATCACCCTTTCGGCAGCTTTGGAGTAGCTAATCAGTCCCTCATTGGCCGCATCAATCACGCGCTGGACGTATCCGACTGGCAGTCTAAGCGAGCGGATGCCGACCTTGGCAGTGCGGTTCTCGCTTCGCCACTTAGGGGATTGAATAGCCTGCTTGGCAAGGTATTCCCTTGTGTTAAGTTGATGGGAGCTAAACTGTGACAGGACGTACTTGCAGTCGAGTTGGAGATGGACGGAATACATCTCGGTCTTCAACAAGCCGTTGTCCACGGCTGAACGAAGAACCAGCTTCTTCTCGGCATGGGTGGCAGCCATCAATCGGGCCAAGTCCGTTGCTGACAGCCTGTCCCAGTTGATTCCGAACTGGTTGGAGTAGTGGTTGAGTACGCTTCCGGAAACTAGGACTTCCTGTGCAAAGGCTTGCGCTCGGGTTTCGGAGACATTAGGAATTGGTGCAGTGGACACCTCCTCAGATGAGTCGGTGGATCTGAAATCGAGTGGCACGGGGTCGTTTGACAAGTCGAAGATGGCGTGCGCGGTTTCATGCAGGAGTACTTCGTTACGTCGAAACCAAGTGGAACTGTGGGAATTAGCAAACACGCAAGGCCGGACGTTCGGCTCCCTGCCAACATTGAAACAGCAACCTTCGAGGGCAGACTTCGGGATCGAAGTTTCCATCACGAGCAACCCTTGATTGCGCAAGAGTGGTCGTATTAGTTCTCCAACGCCGGTCTTACCATGATTTAGATTCAGAATTGAGCGAAATCGGATGGCTGCCTCGCGCCCCTGTTCCGATGGCGGCGCGGAGCGGTCGATGCCCTTGAGGACATTGTCGGCGAGAGCGCTCCACGAGGCCGAACTGCGGGCACCTTTGGCATCGTCCAACTGACCGGCAAAAAAGCCCATGCGGCGGACCATCGCAACCATTTCACGGTCGGCAGCAGTCAGATGGGTATTGCCCAGTTTGAACCAGATTGCCGGCGCGGCAGAATTCCCACTCCGGTGACCTCCAGAATGACCTTGAAGTACTTTCTCGCTTACACCCAGAACGGCGGACAACTCCTGGATCACGAAATGCGGCACAGGTGCCTTTCCGTCCAGCCATTGGCGGAATTGGTCCTCAGGAACGCGAAGGAGGTTGGCACAGAATTCCGTGCTTAGGTTGGTCTCTGTGAGGATCTGTTTAAGCACAACTTCGTTCCAGTGCCCGTCTGGCAGCGGGTGAGCAAGTCCGGGGCGAACCGCCCTTACTTACAAATCGTAATACCACTACCATGATGATGACACAGGGATGAGGTCAAGGGAATGCTTCATCGAACATTGGCGCGAAAAAGCCTTCAAGCCTGACCCCAAGTCTAGATCGGCAAATGGTCTGTCGCAAAGTTGCTTCTATCGGTCACATGCTCCAAGCCTAGTACGGCTCGCCGGGCAGCGGCGGCATAACGGCGGTCAGATTGCCCCAGCCCTGGTCCTTCGCCGTCTTCATGTCCTTCATCAGTTGCTCCGGAAGTTTCTCGTTGATTTTCGGGCGTTCCGGCTGCGTCGCCAGCACCCATGCCACAGCCGAGATAGTCTTCGAAACCACCAAAATCTCGTGGTAGTCGATCTTGTCCGGCGTATCCGTGACGCGGTGGTAATCGGGATGGAGTCCAGTGGTGAAGAAGACGATTGGAATGCCCATCTTGGCGAAATTGTAGTGGTCGCTGCGGTAGAAGATCCGCTGTCCGCGCGGTTGGGGGCCCAGATTGTCGTGGGTCTTGTCGGGCGCGGTGGCATCGTAGAAGTGGTTCAGCTTCAACTTTTGATAGGCGTCGTTCACTGTTTCGACGGTCTTTCCGATGTCATCGCTGCTGATTTGAGGCCCTACCAGCATGACTTCGCCCGGTTCGCAGAGTACATGTGTCGGGTCCGGGTCCGTGAATCCGGGACCCTTGGTGCGGCCGATCATGTCGATGTTCAGATTCGCCACCACGTTTTTGATATCGACGAACGGGTATTGGTTGAAGTATTGGGAGCCCCAAAGGCCCTTTTCCTCGCCCGCGTTCCACAGGAAAATGATGCTGCGCGCCGGGCGGATGCCCTTGGCGGCACCTTCGGCGTAGGCCCGCGCGATGGCCATCAAGGCGGTGGATCCGGATCCGTCGTCATCTGCGCCGTTGTTCACGTTGTGCGCACCGGGCGCGGCTGCGGCGAGGCCAACGTGGTCCAAATGGGCGCTCAGGACGATGTACTCGCCCTTTTTCGCCGGATCGCCTCCCTCCAAAATGCCGACGACGTTTTCGGCGTGGCCGGGCTCGCTTTTGACCGCCAATTTGAGGCTGATCTTGGTATTGGCGGCGAGGGCGAAGGAATCCTGCTTGGCACCGCTGCCCGCGGCGTAGAAGATCTGGGCGGCCGTTTTCTTCTCGGCGGCGAAAATGCTGGTGGCCAAGCCGAGACCCGCCGTGATGGTCGGCACCACCGGACAAGCCGGTTTGGCCTGGAGCTTGGGGGCCGTATAGGCCGGACCGTTCGCCCCGCCGCGCCCACCACCCCCTCCGCCGCCAAAGCCCCCGAAGGCAGCTGCGTTGGGATTTGCCATCGCGGTGAGCTGCTGGAAGCTGGCAATCGAGACCACTGCGACCGCACCGTTCTTGGCGGCCGCCGCCTCGGGGGTGAGGAAATCGACACACGGTTCACCCAAGGGGTTTGGGGGAGCTGCGGCCCCGCCACCACCGCCTGCGGGGGGCGTTCCCGCATTGTCCGCACCGGGGGCTGCATCCGCGGGAGCAGCTCCGCGTCCACCGCCACGGCCCGCCGCCAGTTGTTCCTGTTGCGCGGCAATCTCCGCAGGAAGCCCGGCCACAACAATGATCTTGCCCTTGACGTCGAGACCCTGGTAGGGATCAGTCTTCGTCTTGTTGACCACATACCCGTTTCCGACGAACACCAGATTTCCGGAAACCTCAAACGCCTCCAGCGGCGGGCCCCCGCGTCCTCCCGCTACCACTGACCAATCCTTGCCGTATTCGAATTCCGTCGTGCGGACTCCACCACCACCGCCTCCACCGCGGCCGCCCCGTCCACGCCCCCCGGCCTGCGCTGCTGGATCGGCTGGTGCAGCCGGAGCGTCCGCCACTGGAGCGCCACCCCGTCCGCCGCGCCCACCCGCCGGAGCGGGCCCGGTCACTGACGCTTTCGAATCCGCCGGAACCACCTGCTTGGAAACCAATTCGAAGGGCTGGAAGTAGGGCTGCAGCGGCCCGTTGGTTCCCGACGTGCTACCACCGGGTTTCAATCCCCATTCGGCCAGATGGCTGGCGACGTAAAGCGCTGCTGTGTCAAAGCCCCGCGACGGCAGGTTTCGGCCCTCCAGCTGGTCCGAGGCGAGGAAATAGTCGTAGACCTGCAGTTCCTTCTCGTTGATGGCGTCTGAATTTCCGAACGACGGGGCGGGTGCCGGGCTCTGGCCTGAGAGCGCCTTGCCCTTCGCCGTCTTGGCTTTCGATTGCGGCGCTGCGCTCGTAATGAGCACGCCGGTGGACAGCGCAAGTCCCGCTGCGATGGATGTGATGAGGAGTCTGCGTTTTGTCATACGGCGTGTTTCTGCGGTGATAAGGCTATGGCGCAAAGTGTAACATTCGCACGCGTTCGGATCATGGTCCCAGTCCTGGTAACCTAGAGCCAGCTACCTCGCCACAGTCATGAAAACTTTCGCCCTCTGCCTCGTTCCCCTGATCGCGGCGCTCGCAGCCCAGCCCGCGCCTGTCAGGCGTTTCCAGGCTGTCCCGTTGGAAACGGTGTCCGAAACCACGGCCAACGCCAGCATCGGCGACGTCAACGGCGACGGCATCCCGGATATCGTTCTCGCCAAGGGCCGCCACTGGCCGCTGAAGGACGTGATCCTGCTAGGCGACGGCAAAGGCCACTTCCGCCCCGGACCGGGGCTGCCCAATGAAGCCGACCGCAGCTACACCGGCGCACTTGCTGATCTGGACGGCGATGGCGACCTCGACATCGTCTTCGGCTGCGACTGGCAGAGCGACGAGGTGTGGTGGTGGGAGAACCCATATCCCAAGTTTGAGCCTGTCGTCCCCTGGAAGCGGCACCTGATCTAGAAGGGCGGCCAGACCCAGCACCACGACCAGGTCTTCGGCGACTTCAAGG
>CAIYDY010000447.1 GCA_903925015.1 uncultured Acidobacteriia bacterium | reverse complement strand
GGAACGAGCCGCTGACGCGTTGAACATCCGGTTATGGCCGCCTGGAAAGGCGGCTGCAGCCAAGAATGGCTGCCCCACACAGAGCGGGGAGGGGAGCGCTCCCTTCTGACGCTAGTTCTGCTTGTTCTTGGAGTCCTGGCGTCGTTTCAATCCCCTTCAGAGCGGGGAGGGGAGCGCTCCCCTGCCGCTAGTATCTCCCATCGCGTCAATGATTTGCAAGGGCAAATCCGACGAAGTTTCAGGGTCGCTGCCACGGGCCCGATTTTGGAGCGAAAACGGGCTTGAAAAATGTCCGCAACCAATTGATGGTATGGCACTTGCACAAATCCGACGAAGTTTTTCGAGTTTTCTCGGCACACGTAACCATTTTGTTATCAATATCCATTTTCGCCTAGAAACGCCCTGTGAGCAAAAGCTGTGGCAAAGGCTTGACAGGCTCGGATGGCTGCGCTCGGGATCACCACCTGGCGGTCCTCGGGGGAGTGGGGACGGGTTTGGGGCCTTCGAGAGTTGGGAGGGTCGTGGCGGTGTCGAGGGGATGGAGGAATTGCTTCATTTGGGGGACCTCCAGGCCGGTGGTGCGGTCCTTCCAGCCGTCGGGGTTGTCGTTGGCGACGAACCAGCGGAATGTTTCCTTTTCCAGCGCATCTCCGGTGTCCTGGCCTTCGAGGACGGGCTGGAGAACACGAAAGCCGTCCGTGGGGGGCTGTCCGAGGAGCTTCAGAGCGTTGGCGATTGGGCGGGGAACGGTGGCCCGGAAGGTTTGTAGAACCTGGGTCCAGGTGGTGTCGGCGGTTGACCTTGGCTGGTCCAATGCGTCCACGGAGCTGTAACGGGCTTGGCGGTTGACCGATTGAACATGCTGGATGGTTACCTTGATGCTGCCGAGGCCGAGCGCCTTGCCCATGCCGATTTTGTGTTGGAAGGCATCGTCGGGGCTCAGGGCATATAGCAGCAGTCCGTATTCCTGGTCGCTCAGATTGTCAAAAGTGATGTCGAAGAAGAGTTCCTGTCCGGTTGCGATGGGTCGGATTTCGGCCTTTTGGTCGCGATCCTCCGTTGGACGAAGCGTACGCCATGGTTCATCCCTGGGAGCAAGTTTGTGGTGCAAGTAGACCTTGCGTCCCTGTCCCTTGTGCTTTTCGGGAGTTAGCGACTCCTTGGAAACATACGAAGCCGGTCCAGTTTTGGTGCGGAAGTACATGGACGGGGAAGGCAGTTTGGGGCTATCGAGGATCTTGCGTGTGATCCTCGGCAGCAGGTCAAGCGACTTGCCGGGTTCGGGAAGCGCTGCGGTGAACTGGATGCGGCTGGCGAGCGCGAGGGTTTGGGGTGGCTTAGGCTTGGTTGAATCAGGCGCGGCGTCCGACTGTTCCTTGGCGATCTCGACAAAACCCATGAGGAGATCCGCGGGGGTAAGACCCTTCTTGCGGTAATCGAACGGCATGAGGCGCTCTTCAAAGAAGTCCCTGGCCGTGGCGGTGCCTCCCTTGCCGTTGGGAACCGGAGCGCGCCAGATGGAGGAGAAGGAAACTTCGGTGATGATCCCGCGTTCGTCGGCACCGAAGTAGACCAAGTCGCCGTGTTTTAGACGCAGGTTCCAGCCATCCTTAGTGCCCTCACGCGGCTTGCCATTGCTATCCAGTTGCTCGCGCTCGGGCCGGGTGCTAAGAGGCTCCATCGGCAGGAGGGGATTTTTCGTGTGATTCCTTGCGTGGCGGTCGCGGGTGGCGGCAGTGCGCTCGTCGGCCAAATCGTGGAACTGCTGGACGACGCCGTCCGGGATGTCGAAGGTGAAATTCGGGTCGGTCGGAATGGGCAGGAAGAGCTCATGCTTTTTGGTGTGCGGCATGATTTCCTTGCGGTTTTCCGGCCAACAACCCAGGACGCGCATGACACCCCAAGTGGAAATGGCACCGTTGGCACCTGGGCTCGAAGGCTTCTGCCCGATCACGTATTTGGGCCTATCCTGCGGCTTGGCGTGCAAAAGACTGTCACCGCCCACTGGCAGTTCAAAACCGGGGCTCCATTTCCGGGGAACCAACTCGTACTGGAAGAACTGCTGGTTGGCATGGGTATAGGTCCGGTAGGGATAGTTCTCCCGGCGGACGGTGGGACCATCACCCAGGTAGACCTTGAGGGCAGGTGTGGGGAAGAAGCGTTCATAGCCACGTGGCAATTGGGCCATGCCGTAGCGGTTGACCTCCATGGTGGGGACGGTCAGGGGCCAGAGCTTGTACTTGTTGCCGGACTGGACAACCATGCCGAGGGCGGAGAGTTTCTTGGTGTCCTGCATGGTCTTCCGGCGGGAGTAGGTGGATTTGGTGTCGAGGACCCGCATGGCGGAGTTGCTGGCGGCTTCGACTAGGTTGGAGACCATGCCGCGAAGGCTGGAGGCGGCGATGCCGAGTTGATTGCCGAGGCGGTAATTGTCCACTTGGGTGATGTCACCCGGCTTTGTTTGGAGGCCGCCCGCAACCACGGGTGTACTCGTCTGGATCTTGCAGTGGATGCGACCGGAGTGGGTACCGGGGACGTAGCGGTCGTGGGTGACGTGGCTCGGGTGCCGGGCGGGATCCAGGAAGGCTTCGCGGGGGAGATCGTGCCTACCCGCGTCCCTGCCGTCGAGGTAGGGTATGAAGTGGGAAGTCGGGTGGAATTTCATTGGTTCACCTTTCACTGGTTCAAACACTGCGTCAGTTTGTTGAAAAGATGCTTGGCCGTGGGGTAGTCGGGAAGGTGGGCGGTGCAGTGTCCATAGCCCTTGGAAGCACCGAAACCAAGGTGGATGTCGCCTTCCATCCAGTCGCGGATACAAAAGGCCAGTAGGAGCAAGACTTGGGCCCAATCGGCTGCGTCGGGGCGGACATGCGGGGGAATCGGGGCGTTGTCCTTTAGTGCCTTCAAGGCATTCAGGTCAATCAACAATTCACCGTGGAGGACGGGGCGGACGAAACCATCGGCATTGAACTTGAGACTGTCGGCACCGCCGCCGGTGAAGCGGTCGATGGCGACGAATTCCTGCCGAGACATGGTTTCAGCTTGTTTGGCCTCGAAGTCCGAAACGCGGATTGGGGAACGGAGGCCCACACCGCCCCACAGGCAGTCAACGGCTCTATAGTTTTCGGTGGCGGCGGTGGGCTTGCCGACATTGCGTACCCAGTTGCGAGCATTTTCGTCCGTACCGGCAATGGTCCGGGCAATGCGCTCGGTCTGGGATCGGAGGGCTCCGTGGAGGGATGAACCTGGAAGGCGGCAGCGCTTGTCGGGGGTCTGCATGGCGACGTGGTTGGCCTTGGAATCGTCGTGTTGGGGACCCGCGCCCTTCTTTTTGGCGGCGTCGGGGTTGTTCACGAGGAACGGGCCGGTGAAGTTGAGGACGACCTTGATGGGAAGGTAGCGGTCTGTGATTTTGTAGATGAACGGATCGGCGGCGATGGAGTTGTCTTTTTCCAGGCAGTCGATCAGTTGCTTGTCGGAAGCCAGCCAGGATTGCAGAGCCTTCGGGGTCAGCTTGGAGACCTTGACCATGGACCACCCGACATGGCCATAGCCGGAGGCCGTGTTGGAGCCGAGGCGACCAGGATCGTTGTGGAGATCCTTCAAGAGGCCGAGCAACTGGCGCACCAGTTGTGCGACGTCTTCATCGGGGTGTTGCTTGGCGCATTCAATCACGAGGTTGATGGAAAAGGTTGTGCCGGCCGGGAGGAACTCCTCAAAGAAGAGGAGGCCGTCATCGGCTGTACGGGTTTGGCGGTCGATGACTACGTGGTGCGCGGTCTTGACGATTGCGGCCCCTGTGCTGGGCGCATCCCAAACAGAGAGCAGCCCGCCGCGCGCTGCGGCGTTGGCTGCGCTGGAGCGGAGATCCTGGAACCCGAACAGAGACTCTTCGGTGCTGGGATAGCGGCGGCGGAAGGCTTCGCGGAGGAAACCGCGCAGACTGGAGCCCGGGATGTAGGGACGATTGTGGACGTCGCGGCAAAAAGTCGAGATTTCGGCATCGTTGTGGTCGGCGTTTTGCTCGGCTTTGCGTCCGTCCCCCACGTGCAGGGGGGAACGGGCGGTAAGGATGCCCTCAATTCGCCAGAGCTGGTTTTGCGGTTCGTTCAGCGGCATAGGTCGCTCCATGCTTGGTGGGCGTTGACTGCGATCTCGTTGAAACCGTTGGAGGGGACGTATGGGCAGACGCACCAGTCGTCACCGGTTTCGGTTGTTCCGTTGAGGCCATAGAACTGGCGCATTGGGCCAACCAAGGGTAGGCCTTGAAATAGCCAGGTTTGGAGGTGGGGTTCCGCGTCCTGTGTGGCGGTGAAGACGAAAACGCTGCCGGGCTGTGTGAGAAGCCACGGGTGGTATCGATGATTGGTGGCTTCGCGCTGGAAGTGGTGGTATTGGTAGACGCCGCCCATCAGGGATTGTCCGGCGAAGAAGTGGTTCAGGGTTAGGGTGTTGCTGGAGGCTTCGCGGAAATAGTCGGCGTAGAAGGAGTGGAGGGCCTGGTGGCTGGTTTCGCCTTTGATGGTTTCGGGATTGCCGATTAGGGCGGGGCTGCGGAGGAGGATGGCGAATTGGGTGGACCCGGAGTTGCGGTTATGGCCGCCAGGAATGGCGGCTGCAGCCAAGAATGGCTGCCCCACAAGTCTGAATGGGGCTTTGGTTTTGCCTACTGATGCAAGGCCGTCACCTAGGGCTTGGCCGAGTTCGGCCCAGAATTGGCGGCGGTCAGCATTGGAGATGTTGGCTGGAAGGTCTATGGTGGTTTCCCAGTGGACTTTCTCACCGGAGGTGGTTTCCGGCAGGATGAGTTCGTAGGCGAAGAGGGCGGTATCTTCGGCCCGGCGGTTTGCGGGGCTGATCCTGGTACGCACGCGGAGATCGCGCTTGAGGTCCAGCTGCGGAAACAGCTTGTGGACCGCAGCTTCGTCGGGGCGCTTCCAATCGTGGTGGAATTTGGGGACGAAGCCGGTGGGTGCGGAGTTGTTGAGAACGGTGTCGACAACTTTTGGACCGGCTAGGGTTTGATGGGTGAAGACCGACTGCGGGATGATGGCGGTGGTTTTCCCGACAGCCGTTGCGGGAAGGGCTTGGCGGAAGCGCACTGCGGAGAAATGCTTTCGGAGGGTGGGCAGCGGGCCAGAAGCCCGAGGATCTGCGGGGTCCACCCCGAATTGGCGTTTGATCTGCGCGGCGAGGGCACCCTTGAGCGTGCCACCGGTAATCGTGGTGCCGGAATGGAAGATATTCGCTGCGGAACCACGCTCGGTGAGGCAGAGCGGGAATGAGGTGTGGAGCTGCAAAACCACGGAGGATTCGTCGCCGTCGATGGCGCTCCAGTCGCAGGAGGACTTCGGCGAACCCTTCTTGGCTGCCACGGGAACAGGCTGGACGCTGACCTTCTGGATGCGCCCGAAGCCGATGGCGCGGTTGGCTCCGAGGGTCGTGGTGGCTCGGAGGGCGGCGTCGAGTGCTTGTCGGAATTTGGCTGCCTCCGTGTCGGGGCCGTCGAAGTTGGCTACGCCGGAGAAGGCGACGGGAGTGTCTGGGAGGAATGGGGATTCCAGTACCTGGAGCATGCCCTCTTCGGCACAACCCTTGGTCGGATGGATGGAAATGCGGGTGCGGAGGCGTTGGGATTTGGCCTCGGCGGAAGTGAGGGTGAAGTCGTTGAAGCGGACCCGGCCGGGGCTGGGAGTGAAGGTCTGGTGGGCGGCGGTGTCGACGGGACGGGCGGCGTCCGCAGTGCCTTGGCCGAACCAATCTTGGATTTCGGATTTCGAGGGGACACCGGGGGCGGCAAGACCCCAGCTCTCCAGCCAAGTCCAAGCTTCGCGGACCTTGCCTTTGATCAGGGTACCCGGAATGTAGAGGTTGCCGTTGTGGTCGCGGGCGCAGGGGGTGTCCACACCGTATTCACCGGAGGAGGTGGCCTTGGTTTGGAACGGGGCAATGAGGGTGAGATCGATTTGGAATTTGTGGTGGCTCATTGGGGGCTCCCGGATGTGCTGGCGGTTGCGGGCGTGATGACGTAGTCCCAGAGTTCGAGGAGGTGAATCCATGCGGCCCTGGAGTCCATACCCAGAGCGTTGGCGAGACCATCCAAGTACGCAGTGGCGTTGGCGTCGCGTTTTTTTGACTTAGCCACAAGGATAACGGCTTGATCGCCGGCCTCCTTGATGAGATCGCGGTCCCGGCACAGAAGTTGGACCAGATGATGGAGTTCGCCCTTCGGGACGCATCCCTTTAGCCTGAGGATGTTCTCACGGATTTTGTCCATGTTGTTACCGGGCAGGCAGTAGAAGTCCTTGCCGAGATCCCTGGGGATGCGGGCGAGACGGGCGGTGCCAGCGTCTTCGCCCAAATGGTCGAAGCTTTCGAGAACTTGGTAGGTGAAGGTGTTCACCTGGCCTTTCTCTTTCGGCCAGTCGGCAAGGTTTCTGGCCAATTGGATCACACGCTGAATGGGGGCGTCATGGTGGCAGAAAACGATGGCCGCTCCGTGGGTGAGCGGGTAATTTCCCGCGTAGCAGTCGGTGGTGAGGACGGTACGCCCTTCGATTTCCCAAGGGCCGAGACGTCCGTAGTGGGTGAAGAATTCGTTCATCCACCACCAGCCGAGCCAGGCGGGAACAGCCCAGATGATCTCGTCCGCACCCCAGAGAAGTGTTTCGACGCGGAGGACAGCGTCGTCCTGGGTGTCGAAGACCTTATTCTGGGTGTCGAAGACCTTATTGAGGATGTGGTGGAGGACCGAACGCTGGTTGGCTCTCACGACGCGGGAGCGGTTGCCGAGTTCGTCACGATCGTTGCAGACGAACAGGCCGGAGAACTTGTTCCCGTCGAGGTAGATCAGGGCCATCTTGTGGTGGAGATTGCCCATGTCTTGGTTCGTATTGTTCGTCAGTTCTTCGAGGTCGTGGGTATAGTTCCAGTCTGCCGGTACACCCGCTTCCCGGTGGTAAAACCGCTGCTTTTGCCGCTTGCCGTCTTTTCGGCGGAGCTTGGTGGCAGCACTTACGGGGTCGCGCGCGTCATGCGGTTCAGCTTTGTTGGGTTCGGTTTCCGACGCCGGGCGTACACGGTCGTAGATGCAAATCCGATCCTCGTCCAACGCTGTGGGGTAGACGAGTGTGGGGGACTGCATCTGGCTCCACCGGATCTGGGATTGAACGTTGGTGCTGGCGTCGGCGAAGCCGTTGGAGATTTCAGATGCCTCCACCAGAATGGTTGCGTCCCGGAGTGCTGGCTTGTTCGAGATCCATTGGCGGATGGACGCTTTGATGGTGTCGGCGTCACCGGATTCGGCATGGAACAGACCGATGGAGCCGGCGGTGAAAACTTTGGTCAAGCCGCATTGCGCGCCGAGGGCGGTTTCCAGATCGGCTGCCATGTCCAGGAGGAGAAGTCCCCCGCCCCGGACGGTGGAGATGTCCTGGGTGTCGTACACAAAGGAATCCAAGTTTACCGCTTCGACTCTTACAAGTAGTTCGGGCATTTGGTTGGCTTTCGGGCGATTTTGTTGAGCGGTTCGAGGTTAGATGCTGACGCTCCGGGAGGTACGGTTATGGCCTGCTGAAAGCAGGCTGCAGCCAAGAATGGCTGCCCCACAAGCAGCGCGCCCTTGGGCGCGTGCGCCGGTCGCCGACCGCCGCGCAGGGTGCCACCCTGCCCCACAACGGAAACTAGGAGGTGTTGGGCTTGGTGCCGGAGAGGGGTCGGCGCATGTGGTGCTGCCAGAGCTTCATGGCCCCCCATGAGATCGCGGTGATGACAAGTGCAATCCCTCCGAGGAGAGCAGTGAATTGTAAAGGGCTCGGCTTCTGATCCCGACCTAGGCCGAAAGGAGCTGTCAAAAACTCGGCCGCCCCGGGCAATGCAACAACGACAGCAGCGAACGTGGTGACCAAGGTTGCGAGGACGGCCACGGCAGCCAAGGTTTCGGCTTGCGCCTGCCACTGTATGGATTGCACGTCGCGCACCAGACTCGTCTGTTCCGTGACTTGTTGGAACAGCTGCCGCGTCTTGAGGTGTTTACTCCACAGGTCAAAGAGTTCCTGGGCTTGGAGCTGGTTGGAAACTTCCGTAAACCAGAAGCGGGACGTGAAGTCGGCAATGTCGACGAGAAGCCATTTCAGGTGCTCGAAAAAGCGATGGCGACTGTTGGCGCTGGGTTGTTCCTGCTCGAAGGCGTGGACCACAGTTGCGAGGCGGTCCCAGAACGACAGGAGAGACGCCTTCTGCATGTGGGCGATCAGGGCCAGTACGAAATAATGCTGTTCGAAATGAACGGAGAGGTGACTGGTGAAGAATGATGCGGACTGACCCAGCATGACGAAGCTGTAGTCGGTACAGAACATGCGGGTGGTGCCTTCGCCCGGCGCTCGAACCGCGCCATCCTCTGTGCTGCGGGAGCCCCAAAAGCGGTCATAACAGTATTCGCTCTCAAAGTTGGAGAGGAAATTGCGGCTGTAGGGATAGGCGTTGGGTGAGCCCCGGTCGTCCAGGAAGGCGAGGCGAACCATGTCCGGCTTGCTGACGAGTTCGGGATGGTCCACGGCCAGGAACGCAAGGGTGGGAATGCGCTCGTCCTCCACCTGCTCAAAATTGAGACCGCCGCCAGAGGGGGTGAGCGGCTGAACCAGTGATTTCCAGTGGGCAACTACGGGAATACCGGGATTGTCGGGGTTGATGGTGGCGAAATCGCTGGGATGGCCCACAGTTTTCCCGGCCCGATCGCACCAGCACATGGAATGGGGCACCTTGCCAGGGCTTTTCGGAGCGTACCAAAAAGGGGGATAGACGCGGCGGCCCCAATCGAGGAAATCCTCCGCATCCGCCAAGCTGAAGGGATGGCAACCGGGTGGGAGAGTCGGCTGGTTGAGCTGGACGGCGAGAATCGCGACATCGGAAGGAAACAGGATTAGCTGGATGCGTTCGACCGGGAAGTTCAGGAACGGGCCGTCCTTGTGGAGTTGGACCCGTGCGGTGCGGATGTCGGTGCGGTGGAGCATCCGGATGGAGGGCGGCTTGGCCGGGTCGGCGAAGGGGTCGCCATAGAGGAATTTCTGGATGAAGGGGTGGAAATAGACGAACTCGGCGTAGCGGCTTTCCGCGCTTGGTTTCGGATCGCGGAAGTTGTGGTCGCGGTAGTGGCCGGAGTCGATCCAGACGTTGTTGGAGTTCGAACAGATCCAGTCGGCGTACTTGCCGAGCCATTGGGCGGAACTGCACTTGTCGTTGTGGCGTGCGTTCTCTTTGAGTTCGGGAATTCCCGGCTTGAGGCGCAGGGGCCAAAGGAAGATGGCCCGGAAATCGCGGACGGGGATGGAGTCTGCGGCCACGGACGATGTATTCATGGCGATGTGGAGATAAGGATATCACATCTGGGAGAAGAAAGCGGAGAAGTGGGGAGAATTTGAATGGGATTGGAGGGATGGAAACGAAAGGCCATGGTCCGTTACGGTTGTATTGACATCGGACCAAGGTGCTGCGCTCTTCGAGGCGGTCGGATGGTTGTGGAGCTACTTGTCGAATCGCTGGAGACAGCGCTCGATGGAATCAAAGTTGCGGTTCATATCGGTCTTGAAATCGTCGAAACGTTTGTTCCTGGAACGTTGAGCGGTCCAGAACGTGAGAACGATGGTCACCATGATTGGCCGGGCTATCGAAACGAACTGTTGGAACGCCGGGTTGGCGAAGTTCATTCGTGTTTTGATGGTAGCGAAAAGGGGTGGTGGATTCAAGACCAAACTCGTACAGATCGCCAAGGGAGCGCGCCTAAACCAAAACCCCGGGACGTCAGTGTTCGGCTTTGAGATTTGCGGGTGATTCAGGCCGCAGGCTTGGATTCGAGGGCCTTGACGCGGTCTGAGATGTATTCTATTTCCGCATCCACGGCGCGGAGGGCTGCAGTGTGAGTGCGCATGCGGGCCTCCATGGGGCTCGCCCACTGGTGGAAGGCAGTCAGGAGCTTGGTTTCCATATCCACGAGTTCTGAGTGGAACTGGGCCTTGAGGTCGGCGAGGTCGGCCTTGTTTTCAGCCCGGTTGATGGCTAGCTGGCTGGAGAGCCAAAGTTTGTCTTCGTCTGTGAGTGGCATGGTATTTCTTTCCGTTTGAGCCGGGCCGGAATGCGTGGATCACTGCGCGTCCCGACTGCGAAGGGCACCGGAAACCTACTTCCAATTCTCCCATGATAAGCCATCCGCAGAATAGCGGAGAGGCAACCGAGTAACGCCTTCCGGCGGTTTCAGTGCAAGTCAGATCGGGGAGGGGAGCACTCCAGTCTCATCCTCGCAGTCGTGGTCGGGGTTCGCCGGTGTTTGTCTCAATCCCCTTCAGAGCGGGGTGGGGAGCGCGCCTTCAATGTCATTGTCGCTGTCATCGTCGGTCTGGCGTCTCAATCCCCTTCAGAGCGGGGTGGGGAGCGCGCCTCATTACATGGCAACCGAAAGATTCAGCAAGACGGAATTCGTCTCAATCCCCTTCAGAGCGGGGTGGGGAGCGCGCCATTTTCATGGGCCGATTCATGACAGTTGACGAAGTAGGTCTCAATCCCCTTCAGAGCGGGGTGGGGAGCGCGCCGGGGAGATTTATTCCTTCATCTCACAGGCCGTATTGACGGTCTCAATCCCCTTCAGAGCGGGGTGGGGAGCGC
>CAIYDY010000446.1 GCA_903925015.1 uncultured Acidobacteriia bacterium | reverse complement strand
TTGGATTTCGGGTTCGGGGTCTGGTTCGGGAAGGTGTTCGGGGATAGCCTCGGCCGTTTCCTGCTGGCGGAACTTGCGGTAGGCCATGAGGGAGCGCGCGGCGCGCTCGTACATGCGGGTGAAGCGGGCCTCGTAGCGGTTGAGAAGCTCGAAGGACCGGCTCTCCTCAGCCAGGGAGGTGACGGCGAGGTAATGGTGGGTGGTCTCCGGATTTTGGATTTCGGACTTGGCTAGTTGGAGGTTGATGCCGGCGGATTCGAGGGCGGCGATGCGGGTACGGCGCCAGAGGGCCATGGCCATGGTGTCGACGAGGGCGCGCTCGTGCTCGTCGGTGGGGGTCCAGGTTTCGTAGAGGTCTGCGATGAGGCTGGTGAAGTGTTCGGGGGCTTCGCCCTGGATGGTGCAGATGCGGGCGAAGATGCCGTGGCGTTCGGCGTTCTGGGCGGAAATGGCGCGGCCTTCTGGGGTGACTGGACCTTTGGACTTGGCACCGTTGGCACGGGAAGCGGCGATTTGGGCTTCGGATCTTGGTTTGGCGGTTTGAGTGGTGCCGGTTTGGTTTGTGTGTTCCATCGCGCCGCGATCGTAGCGCGAAGGGGGTGGGAAAACGAACTACGGGAGGGTACGGCGCGGCGGTTGGAATAGCAGTTTGGGGTTTGGTTTGTTTGGGTTGGAGGGCGAGCGAATTTATTTTTGAGGGTTGTGACCGTTTGGTGGGATGGCTATGGATTTGGGCGGGCTGGCGCTGGGGGTGGTCGGTGATGGCCGCCTTGGAAGGAGGCTTGCAGGCAAGAATGCCTGCCCTACAGGGACGTTTTTTTGGAAAAATCGGTTGGGCGAGCTATGGCGGACAAAAATTGACTGGACACGTTAAACTTCCGGATTTACGTTGACTTTCTATGGCTGCACGGGATAGGATCGGATCGGACTCAATTTCCGCCATGAGAAACCTACAATGCAGTGTGCGTTACAGCGCCATTACAGCCTTATTGTTGGGCGGGTGGGCCGCGTTGGGCGCGGGGGGCACGGGGGGGGACTCGATCCCGGTGCCGACCCTTTACCGCATCCTTTTCCGGCACATGAATTCGTTGGAAGCGACTGCCGACGACTTGGACGGCAAGAAGCAGTCGGGTGGGGATGAACTGCGGGGGCACTACCAAAAGCAGCTCAACCTTTCCGACAACGAGGCTGCAGTGCTGAAATCGACGGCCTCCGATTGCGGGCGGAAGCTGGATGCACAGGAGGGTCGGGCGCTGGCGGCGATCAAGACGGCAAAAGCAAAGGATGGCCCCGGCGCTCCGGGCAAGGCGGCGGTGCCGTCGGTGTCGACGAAGGCGATACTTGCGACATTGGAACAGGAGCGGGTGGATATTTCGACGGGGTGCGTCGCGTCGTTGCAATCGGGGGTTTCCAGCCAGACGGCTGCGGCGGTGGACATGTATGTTCGGACCGTTATTGCCGGGAAGACGGTTGCGAAGCCGCCGGTGATTGCGGTGCCGACGGAGACCCTCTCGAAGATGCAGAAGGGGGGGCATGATTGATGTTGTGGTTGGGGGGGGGTGCGGGTATGGCGGGCTGGAAAGGTGGCCGCAGACAGGCATGAAGAGCGCGCCTTGATGGCGCGGGCGGAGGTCGGCGACCTCCGCGCAGGGTGCCACCCTGC
>CAIYDY010000445.1 GCA_903925015.1 uncultured Acidobacteriia bacterium | reverse complement strand
CCTTCGTGATAGCCAACACCGGCGACAAAGATCAAGTTGCCGAACTGGATGGTGCTGTTAAAAAGGGGTGGAGTGGCAGGCTTGGGACCCTTTCGGATTACCTTCTTCACGGGAGCAGCAGTTTGGGCCACCGCCGGGGTAGCCGTGGTGGTGCCAGCAACCGCACCGGCCGCGGCGGCAGTCACCGCCCTTTGGATCATATTGCGGCGCGTGGCCTTTTGGGTGGCGGATTGTTTGGTCGTGTTTTCAGACATCGGTTTTCTCCTGTGTCTATTTCCGGTTGCGCACTGCCTGGCTGAGCGTGGCGTCCCATCCGGGGGCTCCCTGGGCCTTGTAGTTGGCGGGAAGCTTCTTCCAATCTTCTCTCGAAATGCCGTTCAAATCAAAGACCATTGTTCCATCACGGAAAGTGAGTTCGCATTCGAGCTTCGAAGTACCCGACAAGCGCGCCCCATAGGAATCCACAAAGCCGAAATTGCCCTTCACCAAGCGCAAGACTGCGATGTCGGCCGGGCTGCCGGGGCTCAAATTCCCCAATTCCGGTCGGCGGATTTCACGGGCCGGGTTCCACGTGGACTCCGCTATGACGGATGCGACGGGTTGGCCCATCGCGAGAAATTTATTCATGGTGGTCAACATGTCCTTCAGGCCGGCGTTCATGGAACCGGCATGGAGGTCGGTCGAAATCGAATCGGGGATGAAACCCTGCTGGACAGCGGGGCCGGCTAGGCGGAACAGCAGGCTGCCAGCACCGTGGCCGACATCGAAGATGACACCGCGCTTCCGGGCCTCGCGTAGATAGGATTGCAGCTTGCCGTTGGCATCGAGCATGGGGACCATGTCCAGATACATGTGCGTGGAGATGTCGCCCGGCCGGAGTTTCTTCAACACAAGGTCCTGATAGGTCCGTTCCGGGCGGAACTCGCCGAAATCGACCATGACAGGAATGTTGGCCAAGGTGCCCGCTGCAAGGGCACGGTCGACGGGAATCCATTCGGGGCCCGCGTAATGGGCCGTCTTGATGCCAATCACGGCCCCTTGAAACTCTTTGGCTTTGGCTGAGGTAGCTTGGGCGTCCATGTCTCCTGTGTCCTGCTCGACGATTCCGCCACCCATGCCCTTCCCCACGATATTTATGAAGGCGAGGACCCGGGTTTTCGAGCGGTCAATCACCCGGTCTTTGAAGTCGGCAAAATTGCGCCAGCCGGAACTTCCGGCGTCGACGACGGTGGTAACTCCATCGCGGAACGTGAATGGATCGGGGTATACGCTCAGGTCTCCGGTATATGCAGCGCGCTGGCCAGTTCCAGCGTAGACGTGGACGTGGATGTCCACCAAGCCGGGCGTTACGTAAAGCCCCTTGACGTCTATCGTTTTGGCGGCCTCGGATGGCGCAATGGCGACAGCTACTGCGGCAATCTTGCGGTCCTTCACGGCCACATCACGAATGGCATCCACACCGCTCTTGGCGTCGATGACGTGACCGCCTTTCAGCAGAAGGTCATATTTGGGCTGGGCGGACGCGGGAACAATCGCAAGCATCAGCAGTGCAAGGCGCATTGACGCCAGTTTATCGCCATGCGGGCCGCCGCCCGGGACGGGCAGGGCGGGAAACGCTACGCTGGGATCATGAAGACGAACGCAGCGCGGGTGTTGGAGGACTTGGGGGTGTCCTTCGAGTTGAGGACATATGACGTGGACCCTGAAGACCTGAGCGCCGAAACTGTGGCAAAGAAGGTTGGAATGCCGGCCTCACAGGTATTCAAGACACTCGTGCTACGCGGCGACCGCAACGGAATCTGCATGGCAGTGGTGCCGGGCGACTCGGAACTCGACTTAAAGGCACTCTCGAAGTTGACAGGGGACCGAAAGGTTGAAATGGTGGCATTGAAGGAAGTTCTGCCGCTGACAGGTTACATCCGGGGAGGCGTCACAGCCCTGGCCTGCAAGAAGGCCTATCCTGTGTTCATTGACGAGACTGCGATCCTTTTCGACACTATCGCGGTCTCCGCTGGCGTTCGCGGGACGCAGATTGTACTGGATCCGACGGAGTACATCCGTGTCGTCGAGGCCACCGAGGGCGCAATCGCCTGCGCGGATTAGCGCAATCGTTTGCGCCAAACCGCGCAACCAGCGCATAGTCGGAATCTGGTGAGAACGGTGTAGTCCGGGAATCGGGGGAAACAAAGATGGCAGTGTACGTGCTAAGCGGTAGTCCAACGAACGCGAAGGGTAGTCGAAAGATTGTCAAACCAGGATCGGGTATCAGTGGCGTTGATTGAGGCGGAAAGCCGTTTTCGCGAGCTTCTCGAAGCCGCGCCCGATGCGATCATCGAGGTGGACCAGTCCGGCAGAATCGTGCTTCTGAATGCCGTAACCGAGAAGTTGTTCGGGTATTCGCGGGAGGAACTGCTGGGGCTGAATGTGGATCAACTCCTGCCCGAAGGTCCCCGCGGACGGCACTCGGCGCACCGTGCCCACTACACGGCGGAAGCGCACGTCCGCCCCATGGGGAGCGGATTGACGCTCCTTGCGAAACGGCGGGACGGGTCGGAAGTTCCGGTCGAGATCAGCCTAAGCCCGGTCAATAGCGAAGACGGACTGCATGTCCTGGCGATTATCCGCGACGCAACCGAGCGGCATTTGGCCGAGGAGAAAATTCGATCAGCCAACCAACAGCTGGAGCTGCGCAACCGGGAAGTGGAGCGCGCCAACCGGCTGAAGAGCGAGTTTCTGGCCAGCATGAGCCACGAATTGCGCACCCCGCTGCACACGATCATCGGGTTCACCGAATTGCTGGCCGAGGAACTCGAGGGACCCCTCAATGACCGCCAGAAGCGCTTCGTCAAACACGTCCATCAGGATTCCCACCACCTGCTGGCGTTGATCAACGACATTCTGGACTTGAGCAAGATCGAGGCCGGGCGGATGGAGTTGCGGCTTGAGAGCTTCGATGCCGCCGGCGTCCTCCAAGACGTTCTCGCTGGAATCCGGACGCTGGCCGACTCTAAGCAGATTCAGATTGACAACCGGGTCGCCGGACAAATCGGAATCGTAGCCGACCGGGTGCGGTTCCGCGAGATTCTCAATAACCTGCTGAGCAACGCCGTCAAGTTTACTCCGGAGGGCGGGGACATCTGGGTCGAGGCCGGTTTCGAAGACGACATGGTCTTGTTTGCCGTGTCGGACTCCGGAATTGGCATCGCCCCGGAAGACCAGGAAGCGATTTTCGAGACTTTCCGGCAGGTGGGCTCCACCACGAGGGGTGTGCGCGAGGGTACGGGATTGGGACTCGCAATCGTGAAGCGGTTGGTGGAGATGCATGGCGGGTCAATCCGGGTGGATAGCGAGATCGACAAGGGAAGCCGGTTTCAATTCACGATGCCATCCTCGCCCGCGAAGGAACCGCTGATTCTGGTCATTGAGGACGAGCCCTCGGCACAGGAGTTACTGACCACCTATCTGCAACCGTCGCACTACCGTACAGAAACGGCGGGCGCGGCAGCGGAAGGGCTTGCCAAAGCCCGGCTGCTGCGGCCGGACCTCATCACGTTGGACTTGCTGCTGCCCCGCAGAACGGGCTGGCAAATTCTCCGGGATCTGAAACAGATGCCGGAAACGCGGGATATCCCGGTGCTTGTAATTTCGGTGCTGGACGAGGACAAGGCGGCTCTGACACTGGGCGCGGCCGCGTATTTGCGCAAACCGTTGAAGAAAGAAGCGTTGCTGCGGGCGGTGCGCGAAAATTTGCCGGGTGGTCCGGGGAGTATCATTTAGTCTGATCTATTCGTCTGATCTTCTCCGGCACATGAAAACGATTCTGGTGGCAGAAGACAGGGATGCGAGCCGCGAACTCCTGCTGGCAGTATTGACTGCGGCCGGATACTTGGTTGTTGCTGCGGTTGATGGTCAGGATGCCGTGGAGAAGGTGAGCGACCGCCCTTGCGACTTGGCGATCGTGGATCTCAATATGCCCAGGCTGGATGGGATTGGGTTGCTGCGATGGATGCGGGGCGATCCGCACCATGAACAGGTGCCTGTGGTGGCGTTGACGGCAAACGCCATGGAGGGTGACCGTGACCGGGCCCTCTCGCTCGGTTTTTCGGAGTACATAACCAAGCCGGTCAATCTTTCGTTGCTGCGGCGGGAAGTGGCAAGGCTCTTGGATGCGGCGGAATTGGGCGCGGTGAAATTGGATACAGGCTCGGAGAAGACCATTTGAACTCGGAAACCGTTTCCATCGTCATCATCGATGACAATGCAGGCAGCCTTGAGCTGCTATCCACGGCATTGGCGCGCGATGGCGTCCAGATTTTCACGGCTCTGGATCCCGAGGATGGATTGGAGGTGGTCTTCCGCGAACACCCCCAGATCGTCCTGACGGACTTGGTCATGCCCGGAATGACGGGGCTGGAAGTCCTCGAGCGCGTGGTGGAATTTGATCCCGTGATCGACGTGGTCCTGATGACCGCCCACTACACCAGCGAGTCCGCCGTCGAGGCGATCCGTAAAGGCGCGTCGGACTATCTGAACAAGCCGGTATCGATCTCGGCCCTGCGGGAGCGGGTAGCCAGGCTGGTTGACGACGCGCGGCGGCGGCAACGCGCCACGGATCTGGAACACCGGATGCTGGCCGATGCAAGGTTCGAGGGGATGATCGGCAACAGTCCGGCCGTGTGCGAGATGTTTTCGCGGATTCGCCGGGTAGCTCCGCACTACCGGTCGGTGTTGGTTACCGGCGAAACGGGAACCGGCAAGGAACTGGCGGCTCGGGCGCTGCACAACTTGAGCCCCGTGTCGCGCGGACATTTCGTGGTGCTGAACTGTTCGGCGGTGGTGGAGACGTTGTTCGAGAGCGAGTTGTTCGGGCACGTGCGGGGATCGTTTACCGGTGCCAACCAGGACAAAATGGGCTTGTTCGAATATGCCGACAAGGGCACGATTTTTCTGGACGAGATCGGCGACATGCCGCTGGGGACGCAGGCGAAGCTGTTGCGAACTCTGCAGAACCAAGAGGTACTGCGGGTGGGGTCGCTGACGGCCCGAAAGGTGGACGCGCGGGTGATTGCTGCGACGCACAAGGACCTGCGCGCGGCGATCGAGAGGAAAGAGTTCCGGGAAGATCTGTACTACCGGCTGTCGATGGTGGAAATCCATACGCCGGCATTGGTGGAACGGAAGGAAGACCTGCCGCTGCTGATCCGGTTTTTTGTGGAGAAGTTTTCCGGCCAGTTCCAGCGGGATATCCGGGGCTTGACGCAACGGGCGATGATCGTGCTCTCGCGGCACGGGTGGCCGGGCAACATCCGGGAGCTCGAAAATGTCATTGGACACGGCTCCATGATGACTGCGGGGACCATGATCGACGTGCAGGACTTGCCGGAGTACCTGCGGGCTCCACGTCGCCACGGCGACGCACATCAGGATTTGCACGATACCAGCGCAGCTCCCTTGGCTGGCGAAACATTCGAAGCACACGAAAAGCACCTTATCGAGGAAGCTTTGGGTCGCGCGAATGGAAACCAGTCGCAGACGGCACGGGCGTTGCGGATCGGCCGGGATGCCCTTAGGTACAAGATGCGGAAGCATGGATTGCTGTAGAGCTGCACTGTCCCGCCTTCATCCAGCCATCGCAAACGATAGAGTCCCTTTTTCCTTCAATCCACTCAAAGCCAAGCCATAGCGACCCCGGACACCGGTCTTCTCAAAAATATGCTTGAGATGAATCTTCACGGTTCCAGTCTGAATTCCAAGAGCCCTGCCAATTTCGCGGTTCCGCATGCCTCGCTCCACCAATTCCGTGATCTGGCGCTCGCGGTCCGTGAGACGCGATTGTCGGGGCTTTAAGTGTCTTTGCTTCTCCCCGAAGATGCCTTCCTCCATCCAAGTGCCTCCAGAGGCAATGGTTCGGAGGCATTGCAACATATTGGCGGGACTCGCGGTGCGGCGTAGAATTCCACGCGCACCGGCTTGGAGCAATTTCAGCGCCTCGGACTCTCCGACACCGGTACCCCAAATTACCGCCGTGGGCGCAGTCTCCGACCCGGGCACGGAAAACCTGTGCAACCAATCGGTAACAATTGGCACGCCCAAGCCCTTGTCAACAACCAGGATTGCACCTGGCGTATTCCGGCACATCGTCGTGGCCGCTTCCAAGGCACCTACGGCACCGGCCAGACGCAGGTCCTCGGTTCCCGACAACAACCAGCGGAGACCTTCGATTGCGATGGGTTGCGTATCACAGATGATTACGGGTGTGGTGATCGTTGACGCTTTGGCATGGAGTGTTGTGGAATTCATCGTGTGGTCCTTGTTCAACTCATCGGCATTTTTGGGGCAAAGCTTTAGCCGCCGATCGGAAAAATCGAAAGAATCTGAACGGGATGCTGCACTTGTAGGCGGCACCTGTAGCATGGATTATTGGTGGAACTGACAGAGGCAAATGCCGGGGCTTGGCTCGGCCAACGGGGAATCCCGGCGACCGGAGGGCGATTCTCGGAGCTCGGCGGTGGCGTATCGAACACGGTGATTCTGGCGGAATTGACCGACCGCCGAATAGTTCTGAAGCAGTCACTGGGAAAACTGCGCGTGGAAAGGGAATGGCTCTCGGAGCGTGGCAGGATCTTTCGTGAATCCGCGGCTATGAACTGGCTGACAGGGCGAATCCGCGGCGGCCGGGTCCCGCGAGTCCTATTCGAGGATCGGCAACATTACATCATCGCAATGGAGGCAGCGCCGGTCGACGCAACAATGTGGAAAACCCGCCTTTTCCAAGAAGAGTTCCATCCCACCCACGCACAAGCCGCTGGAACGCTTTTGGGGAGTATCATTGCCGGCAGTTGGGGCAGCCCGGAAGCCGAGAACATCTTCGGGGACCAGACCGTGTTCGACGAGCTGCGAATCGACCCGTACTACCGCTTCACGGCAGGCCAGGTCCCGGCGAGCTCCGAGTACATTCTGGCACTGGTTCAAAAGTCCGCCCAGAGACGGTTCAGCCTTGTGCATGGGGATTGGAGCCCCAAGAATCTACTGTGCGGGCGCGACGGGATGTGGGCGATCGACTGGGAAGTCGTCCATTTTGGGGACCCAGCCTATGATGTCGGATTCCTCCTGAACCACCTGACGCTGAAGAGCATCGCAATGCCGGCACTCGGACGGCACCTGGCCGGCTTGGCAAATGCGTTCCTGGAAGCATTGCGGATCCAGTTGCCAATTGACGGGAAATGGGTGGCGGATGCCGGATTCGAACACCTGCCCGCCCTCATGCTGGCAAGGGTGGAAGGAAAATCCCCCGCCGAGTACCTAACGCCCCCGATGCGCGAGGAAGCGAGGCGCAAGGCGTTGGCACTGATGCAAGAACCAGCCCATAGCGTGGAGGAGGTTTGGGAAAGATGAAGATCCAAGGCGTACGGGCGTTGGAAATATTGGATTCGCGCGGCAATCCGACGGTCCAGGCTGAGGTGGGATTGTCGGACGGAACGCGCGCCAAAGCCCAAGTGCCGTCGGGAGCTTCCACAGGTCGGCATGAAGCGCCGGAGTTGCGCGATGGAGACCCATTGCGATACGGCGGCAAAGGCGTTCGGCAGGCAGTGCGGAATGTGGACGAACTCCTTGGACCACTCGTTCAAGGGATGGACGCCTCCAACCAGTCCGCAGTGGACAACCGGATGCTGGAAAATGGCGGCTCGAACCGGTTCGGGGCCAACGCCGTGCTGGCCGTGTCATGCGCAGTCGCCCGCGCAGCCGCCGCCAGCCTGAGGCTGCCCCTCTGGCGTTACTTGGCTGCCGGACGCGACTGCCATGTGCCGGTACCGATGGTGAATATCATTTCCGGCGGGCTGCACGCTGGCAGAAACTTGGAGTTCCAGGATTTCTTGGTCATACCAACCGGATACCCCTCGGTCGCGGACGGATTGGAAGCCGTGGCTGGGGTCCGCCGTGAAACCGGCAGGTTGCTCTTGGAGCAAGGTTGCGTGCTCACGGGAGTCGCGGACGAGGGTGGCTGGGGGCCGCGATTGAACTCCAATGAGGAGGCGGTTTCATCGCTCCGCGAGGCCATCGAACGGACCGCGGCCAAGATGGACATCGCCCTCGATGTTGCGTCCACGCACTTTTATACCGATGGTGCGTACATGCTGGAGGGCCAAACACTCGATGCGGCGGGCATGGGTGACCTGCTGGAGACTTGGCTGGACCGGTACGGGGTCACATCGATCGAGGACGCGCTCGCCGAGGACGACTGGGATGGCTGGACGGCCCTGACGCGTCGACTTGGCTCAAAGGTCAAGCTGGTGGGCGACGATCTGTTCACCACCGACCCGGACCGGCTCGACCGCGGCATCCGTGAAGGCGCGGCCAACTCCGTGTTGGTGAAAATGAACCAAATCGGCACCCTGACCCAGACGTTCGAGGTGGTGGCAAAGGCCCGGGCGGCTGGCTACGGGGTGGTGGTCTCGGCGCGCTCGGGTGAGACGGAGGATTCGTTCCTTGCCGACCTTGCCGTGGCATGCGCGGCCGACCACATCAAGATCGGGTCGATCACCCGTTCGGAGCGGCTGGCGAAATACAACCGGCTTTTGGAAATCGAGCGGTTCGAGATATCAGCCTAGCCCCGGAGTACCTGCTCGAATACGTACCCGGCCGCCAATACGTCCTGGATTGCCAAGCCGTTGGATTTGAAGACCGTTATGTCGGTGTGGCTCCGGCGGCCTGGGTGACGGCTTCCTACGACGTCGCAAAATTCTATCGCTGGAAACGGCGTTCCCGGTCGCTCCTGCAATGGAATCACCAAGTCGCCCGATTCAAGCAGCGCATCCTCGATCGAATCGACCGTGACCAAACTGGCGCGGTCGAGAATCAAGTCGGTCGGCAGTTCGCGCTTGACCGTCCAGTTGGAGCCCATGGCGTTGATGTGGGTACCGGGCGAAATCCAAGACGATTCCAACACCGGCACCTTCGAACTGGTGGCAGTGACGACGACCCCCATGCCCTCGACGGCTTCGCGCGCCGTCGCCGCCGCAACAATGTTCAACCCGAACGCTTCCCCGCACTCCCGCGCAAATGCGGCCCTGCGGGCTGCATCGCGGCTCCAGACTCGAACCTCGCGCAGCTTGCGAACTTCCGAAATGGCCGCAATCTGCGTCCGCGCCTGAAAACCGGATCCAATCACACCGAGGGTATCGGCATCGGGCCGTGCCAGAAACTTCGTTGCGACACCGCTGGAGGCTCCCGTCCGGATCTGGCCCAGGTGGTTGGCATCAACGGTAGCAATCGGCATTCCGTCTTCGGACCGGTAGAGAAGGAATTGGAAATGCGCGCCGGTCTTGGGATTGGACGAATAGACCTTCGCTCCGAAGTACTCCTGGTTGCCCGCCGCCATGTAGTGGAGGATCGAGCCCGTCTTCAGGATCACGCGGCGTCGAGGGTGGTTGACGGCCGATCCGTCCGCCAACTGGCGGAACGAAATCTCCACCAATTCCACGCACCGGGCCATCGTCAGGTGCCGGAGAACCGCGTCCTCGCCAATATGGATCACTACCGGTTCTCCTCGATCAATTGCGAAACTTCGGCCCATTCGTTTTCCAGCGTCGCCATGTCCTTGCGGCGCGACTCCAACAACTCAGCGATGTCGATGCTCTCCTGGGCGCTCACAAAGTTCGAAAGCGCCATCTCAAAATCGGCGATTTCCACCTCCAGCCGGGTAATCTCGTCCTCGATTTCACGCTGCCGCTGCCTAGTCTGCCGAAGCTTGATCGGATTTAGGCGACGGCTTTTGTCGACGGCTGCGGCTGCCGGGGGAGCCTGTGGCGACTGTTGGACCGTTTTTGGCTGGGACTGGGGCTGCACCTGCTTGGAGGGCGGTGGAGGCTGTTTGGAAGGATTCGGCGGTGCCGCCGCGGGCGTCGCCGGATTGTTCTTCTTCCAAAGGTATTCCTCATAGGTCCCGTTGAACAAAGTGACGGCACCATCGGCAACTTCGAAAACACGGGTGGCGAGCTTGTCAATGAAGTATCGATCGTGTGAGACGAAAACCACGGTACCAGTGAACTCCTCCATGGCTTTCAGAAGAACGTCCTTGGCCCGAATGTCCAAGTGGTTGGTGGGTT
>CAIYDY010000444.1 GCA_903925015.1 uncultured Acidobacteriia bacterium | reverse complement strand
GACAGGAGGAGTGCGGCGCCCATCGCGCTCCTTACCCTCATGCCTTCTTGCGACCTTTTGCGGCGGATTTCACAGCCGGGGCCTCCACTGGAACCTCGGCAACCGCACCGCCAGATTCTGCCACACCCGATTCACCGGCCTCAGCCGCAGCAGCCGCCGCCGCTGCGGCTTTCTCCGCTTGGGCCGCAACCTTGCGTGGATCGATCTTCGGCGGCGGTGCCTGTTCGTTGCGGAAATCGTGGTCGCTGTAGCAAGTGCGGCAGCGAACCTTCGCCGCCGCATCGCCCAGCAGCGACACCACCGCGTGGTTCATCACCCGCTTGCACTTGACGCAATAATCATCGATATCATCGCCGAGCCTGGCCATGGTGCTGTGCTCTCCTTAGACTTGTGTTCCGGACGGGGAGCCCGGCTGGGGTGGTGCTGGGACCGGAAACGCAATATTGGTCTGCACACCCTCCGGCAGAATCCACCGCGCTTCCTCAAAACCGACATACTTGCAAATTCTCAGCTGCCCCGTGCTCGATTCCAGCGCATCACCCACGTTCAACGGCTTGTCCGTCGCGCGGAGGTGCGCCCACGCGGCATACTCGTTCTCCGCCTCAACATCGCCCCCGGGCTCGTAGTCTTTCACCTTGATCCCCGCAACCCCTGAGACGTGCGGAGCCCAGCGGAATTGCTGGCGAGGATTTTCCTTCATCCGGTGGACGCGAAAACTTGCCATTCACGACTATTGTATATGGAACGCGGTCGTATTGGTGTTCGCCAATCACATCCGCTTGAGTATGTATTCAACGGTCTGGCCGGTTCCGGCAAAATCGACTTTTAACTTGATGGTGTCGCCCTCCACCTTGCCCGCATAGGTCAGCTTCATTTCGTTGCCCTGAAAATTGGCCGTAATCGTGAACGAGACGTTGTCCCCCTCGACCTTCCCGCCCTCAAGAACCGACTTTCCCATCATCTGGCTATCGGTCTCGCCCGTCAGCTTGCCCCCTTCCACCTGGAAGGTGAAGGTTCGTTCGATGGGTCCATTCGGACCTTCGGCCGTCCCCTTCCACTTGCCGCCGATATCGGCCGCCAAGGCGGAAATGGACATCGCAGCCAAAAGGAATAGGGAGAGGAGAAGTCTTTTCATGCATCCACTCTTTCGCGGATCGGAGCGGATGTCAAGGCAGTTGTATTACCAAACCAATAAGATCTTCGCAGCTGCCGCGATTCCGTTGTGGGGCAGGATGGCATCCTGCGCGGCGGTCGCCGACCGGCGCACGCGCCATCAAGGCGCGGACTTGCTTGCGGCTCCGCTGAATAGGGCAGCGATTCTTCGCTGCCGCCGCCTTTTAGGCGGCGATAACCGGATGTAGCGATTCGCAGTATATGGCACTCTCAGCTTCTGGACGGCAGGCGGCTCATCCAGAATCGCACTCCTTCCCGAGCCCGATCCCGGAGCCGAGTTCTTGCCGTCTGGTGGAATGGCAGGGCGCGGAAACTGGACTAGAAGCCAAACTATTCGTAAAGGTCTGTGCCTCGGAATGGACTGGAGTTGTCCGCAAAGCAGCCCTCCAGCACGGGCAATGAATCAAGGAGCCGTTGGCCTGGATCAGCAGCGGTCAAAGTTAGCGGCCGCAAAACCAAAGCGTCGCCGTCGCGCTCGACCGAAAGACGGGTGCGTGGCATTGCGCCAACCAGCTGCGCCGGAATCAACACGTCGCCTGCATTGCCTACCTCAATGATCACGGAGATCTCCTGGAATCATTGTAGTCATGGGCAACCCCAGCAAGCGACGGATTGGCAAAGGGGGAAGTCGAACTGGCTAGAGGGTAGTATTTTTTTGGGTAGGCTCACGGGCCGAGGCACACATTGGCCCCCCGTTCCTTGGATCAACGCCACGACCGCTGAATCACGTTCATTGTGATTGGCAATCAGCAATGGCCCATTCTGCGGCGGTACGTTGAGAGAGTCGTTGCCGCCGTACATGCCGCCAAACCCGGCAGCTTTGCCGAGGTTGACGTTCCGTACAGATAAAGTTTGATGCGATCCGTCAACCCGGAAGGCTAATACCGCGATAACCCGGCCAACTGCCCGGGCTCCGAGAAGGAGTAAATCCGCGCTCCACCTAGTTTTCATGGACCAATAGCCGGATGCCACACATTCTCGGAATATTTCCACGTCGTCGCCGAGGATTTTTTGCGCTACCATACGCTTTAGAACCATGCTCCGGGAGGCACACCATGGCAAGCGCCGCATTTTCACTGGAAGCTTTCTATCCCCCTCGCAAGCCACCCGCCTCCGAGCAATTCAACTGGATCACAGAGCGCTTCGAGGTCACCCCGGAACAACTCGACCTCGAACTCCCCTTCCCCAGCGACATCGAACTCCCT
>CAIYDY010000443.1 GCA_903925015.1 uncultured Acidobacteriia bacterium | reverse complement strand
GGGATGGACCTGCGGCGGTCGCATATCTGGAGGAGGCGTTACAAATCGCCCACGGTCTGAGGGCCGAGGATCGAAACGACTTTTTGGCGGCCCGGAACGAGGCCGCCGTCCTCTTGGCGTTGTCGGAAGTCGGGCAGGATGCGGATCTAGTGGACGAACAGCAGTGGATATCCGAAGCAATTCGCGCCGCCGAGCAGTTGAGCGTGCCCGCCGCCCGGGTCTACAACCTCGGCGCTCTGGCGGTCGTCCAAGCCCGGATCTGCGAACGCCTCGGGCGATTCGCCGAAGCCCGCAGCCGTATGCAGGCCACGCTGGACGACATCTCCAAACGCACTCCACACGATTTGGAATGGAAACTGGATATGGTTGTCGCCCGTATTGCCCTCGCCCATCTGGAACTTTCCATGGGCCACAAATCCGCCGCCGCGTCGTTGTACAAGGCGGAGGTAGCGGAACTTCAGGCGGCATTGAAAGAGCGGCCCGATGAATTCTTTACAATATTCGCCTTGGCCAAAGTATACACAACATTGGCCGAGTGCGAGAACTCGGCTGAATGGACCAGCCGAGCCTCCGATGTTTGGGGCAACTGGACCGCGCGCGGAGGCAAAGGCGATTGGGCCGTCCGTCAGCGACAAGCGGCTTTGGCTATGGCGGAGAGGTACAACGCCAGCCGAAAATAAAATTTTGCCCGCATGGTGGTTTTCGCCGTACTTTCGCGCCTCTGTTTTTAGAGGAGATTTTCAATGCGAAATCGATCCGGAAGTTCCATCAACAAAGGTGTTCTGATCTTTGCGGCGATGCTGGTCTGCGGTGGTCTGGCCAACGCAGGCTCGGTGACATACTCGGTGACTGGAGGAGTTGCCAGCGGCAGCTCGACTGTCAACGGAATCGGGAGTCAAACGGGCTATATCCAAGGGTTTTCAACCGTGGATCTCCCGCTCTTTGACCCGGCTTTGGGAAACCTGAGCGGGGTCGATATTCAATTCTCTGAAGTCCGCACAGGCAGTATCCTGCACACGAACGGCAACGGTACACGGGATTACTTGGATACCCGGCTCACGTTCACCGGTGACACCCTCAACTTGGCGGGGATATTTTCCCTGACGACAGACATGCAAATCCGTGGCTTGAGCAGCAGCTTGGACGCCTGTCCGTCCCCCGGGCATTGCCTGAGCGATCCTTTCAACACTTCCGACACGCTCACGAAGGGGTTGCAGTCGAGTGACTCCGCATTTCTTGCACACTGGATCGGCACGGGTACGAACACCGCCACCTTTGCGTTGGAAGTAACCTACGACTTCACGGTTCGTCCCAATTTGGCCGCACCGTTGGTCTTTGGTGGCGCAGCCACACCAACGGTGGAACTCACGTACTCCTACACACCTGAGCCCGGGTCTTGGATCCTGCTCGGTGGGGCCCTACTGTGTCAAAGATTGCTTATTCGGAAGCGTGCGAATCGATAACCTTCGCTAGCGCAGCAACGCTTGCAAAGGCGTCCATGTTCAGGTCGTCCTCGCCAAACTGAATGCCGAATTCCTCCTCTACGGCGGTGATCAGGTCCACAATGGCCAGCGAGTTCAGTTTCAGGCCTGATTCCAGCAAGGCCGTCTCGGGCTGTATGTCTTCCAGCTGAACGTTGGCGTCCAGTTTTTGAACGATGAGGTTGCTCAGGCGGTCGATGGTTGTATTGGTCATTCGGGGAATCTGGTCCTATTCATTCATGAGCGCGGCCAAGGCGCGCCGGTCAATTTTTCCACTGGCCAGCAGTGGCATCTGCGGTATCGCCCGGACCTCGTCCGGGATCGCATAGTGGGGCAGCAGGTCGAAACACCTTTCGCGTATTTTGGCGGCATCGACGACCCCGCCGGGGCCGGGGACGCAAAAAGCCGCGATCCGTTGCCCTCGGCTGCTCTCGCCAGTCGCGGCCACCACCGCAATTTCGCCAATGCCCTCAAGCTTTTCGAGGATGCGCTCGATGTCGGCAAGGAGCACGAGGTAACCGCTGCGGTTCACGCTCGCGTCGGCGCGTCCGGTGACCACGATTTCCCCATCGGGCTGTACGAATGCCAAATCGCCGGTCCGGTACCATGTTTCGGGCTCGGGGTGCGAGATCCACGCCCCTTCTTCGTCCAGGTAGCCTTCGAAACCGTACGGATGCAGACAGTGGAGCTCGCCGGAGCCGTTGGACGCGTCGTCCTTCGGGGTCACTTTGAGCTGGACGCCATTCATGGGTTTTCCGATGGTGGTGGCTCGTGCGTCCAGCGGATCGCCGGGGTTGGCTGCTGCGGTGGCCCCCATTTCGGTGCTGCCGTACTGGTTGATCAGGCGGCCGGAGACCAGTGGGTCGAACGCCCGGAACAGATCCTCCGAAATGCGCTGGCCGGACGTGACGAAAACTTCGTAGTTCGTGCGCGGTTTCTTGTATCCCTTGGCCAACATGTCGCAGATGGCCGGCGTGGCGAAGACGATAGTCGGTTCGAACTTCTTTTCGCGGTCCAAGTATTTCAACAGGTTGGTCTTGTCCTGGAGGTCGATGGAGGCCCCGGCGAGGGCAGCCGGGAGGAATTCGGCTCCAAAACCGTACATATGGGCGATTGGGACCGGGATGGTCGCCCTGGACGCTGGCCGGAAACCGTACTTGAGGATGCAGTTTTGGGCGTTCCCGATCATCCCGGCATGGCTATGGACCACGATCTTGGAAGCGCCCATGCTGCCCGAAGTTCGCAGGTAGAGCTTGCCGGAACTGGTCGCCAACCCGCTGAAGTCCGGGTTGGAATCGATTTGGATGGCGGTTTCGGGTGCCGAATCTGGGTTCCCGGTCGCCGCAACCACCTTGTGTGTGCAGAACCGGGGGACGGGTTTCAAATCCGCCGAGACTGGCGGTGGGACCAGGACAAAGCTGATTCCCCGGCGGAAGAGTGCCAGCAGGAGCAGGGCTCCGGGCAGGGAATTGGAGCACTCCACCGCGAGGCAGGAGGACAAACCGATGCCTTGTGATTCCAAGTGCCTCAAAATGCCGTCGGTCAGAGTCGGAACTTGGTTCCATGTGGCGGTGGACTTGCCATCCGTCAGCACGTTGCCATTCGTGTCGGCGGAGGTCGAAACGTGATCGAGTGTAGCTTGAAATGGTGTCGGGTTCATGCGGAAATCGGGCATTGGCCCGGTAGGTTCCAAGTCCTCCAGTATAGCTTCCGTGCTGATATCTTGGTACCCGGTGACATGCCAACTATGAAACGACGACGCTTCCTCCAAGCCCTGTCAACCGCACCAGCGGTACCCGCACTCGTCCAACAAGCAGGCGCGCAACAAGCGCCGGCAACCGTTCCCGCACCCGCCGCGCCCGGGCGCGGCGGCAGGGGAGGAGCCACGGGGCAGGTTCCCCATATTCCGGTCGGGACGCCGGACGACTCCGCCGACACCGTCGCCAAGTTTTTTACCACCGGGCAGTTTGCGACTCTGAAGAAGCTCGCGGGAATTTTGGTGCCCCCCGTGAAGGGCAATGTTGGTGCGCTTGACACCGACGCGCCCGAGTTTCTGGACTTCCTCATCGGCGCGTCGCCCGCGGAAACCCAGACCCTGTACCGCAACGGTCTGGATGGGTTGAATGCCTCGGCGCGCCGAAAATTCGCCAAAGCGTTTTCCGAAATCGATGCCAAACAGGCGGATGAGATCTTGAAGCCGCTGCTGGTCCAAGTGCCGTGGGTCTACGACCTGCCGAAGGATCCGATGAAGCATTTCGTCTACCAGGTCCACTCGGATCTTCGGACGGCGACGCGGAATTCACCCGAGGCCAACAAGGCGGCGGCAAACACGGGTCGGCGCGGCGGTGGCGGCGCGGGGCTCTTTTGGAATCCAATCGATCCGGTCTAACAACCTAGGGACAAGGGAATCAGCATGCCGAAAAAAGAATACGATGTTCTGATTGTCGGGTCGGGCCACTCCGGTGGCATGGCGGCGAACATCCTCACGAAGAAGGGCATTTCGTGCCTGATGCTCAATGCCGGTCCGGAGGCTGATTACCAGCGGGACCGGACGACGAAGGCTGCCCACGAGCTGCCATACCGTGGCTTCAACAAGCCCGGGCGGCTGCCCCACGTGTACCAGGCGAACGAATTCAACGCCAACCAATGGGTGGATGAGAAGGAGAACCCCTACACCCACGATCCGGCGAAACCCTACAATTGGGTGCGTGTGCGGCTGCTGGGTGGGCGTTCGCTGTTTTGGGCCCGGCAATCGTTCCGTCTGAGCGACCTCGAATTCAAGGCCGCCGAAATAGATGGCGGCGGCGACAGCTGGCCGATCAGCTTGGACGACCTGGCACCATTCTATTCACGCGTTGAGGAGATTTTCCATGTCACGGGCCGCAAGGAAGGCTGGCCCCAGTTTCCGGACGGCAACTTCATCGAGCAGAACTATCCGCCGGACTCCCGGACCATCCAGAAAGTGACCGAGTTGTGCAAGACCCGCGGCATTGGTGTATCCAAGATGCGTTCGTCCCAGGGCGAGGGCGGGCTCGCCAGTTCGATCAACCTACTGCTGCCAGCTGCGGTCGATACCGGCAAGCTGGAGGTGGTTTCGAATGCGATTGTGCGCGAGATCACGGTCGACAAGAAGACGGGGAAGGCGAACGGGGCGTTCTTCATCGACCGGCACTCGAAGCGCGAAATGCATGTGGGCGCCAAGGTGGTGATCCTTGCCGCCGGTACGCTGGAATCCACGCGCTTGCTGCTGAACTCGGGAATAGCGAATTCGAGTGGCGTGCTGGGGCACTATTTGCACGACCAGATTTATGGCGTGTCGGTGGTGGCATCGGTGCCCGAGGCGCGCGACGGAAAGGCCAAGCCGGGGATGATGGGCGGCAGCGCCTTCATTCCGCGCTTCCGGAACCTGTCGAAGGCGAAGAAAAGCAGTTTCATCAAGGGATACTGCGCGATTATCGGCAGCGGCGGCTCGGCCAGCCCGAACCATTTTGCGGCCTATGGAGAGGAACTGCAGGCCAAGCTGGACAGCTATCAGGGGTCGTGCGTGTCCGGCAGCATCTATGGCGAGCGCACCGTCAAGTTCGAGAACCATGTCCGCGTCAACAAGGAGGTGAAGGATGCGTGGGGAATTCCGGTACTGCACATCGACGTGAAGGACACGCCGAATGAATTCGCCATGGCGAAGGATGCGGCTGACACCTTCGAGGAACTGTTCAAGGATGCCGGGTGGGAAATCCTTTCCAAGACCGACAAATTCTATCCGCCGGGGTACAGCATCCATGAGGTGGGGACGGCCCGGATGGGGAACAATCCGAAGACGAGCGTTTTGAACAAGTGGTGTCAAAGCCATGACATCAAAAATTTGTTCGTAGTGGATGGTTCGAGCTTCGTGACGTGCGGCTGGCAGAATCCGACTATGACGATTCTGGCGCTCTCGATGCGGGCTTCCGAGTACTTGGCGGAAGAGCTACGCAAGGGCAACGTATAGCGGCGAGGGGGCGACCATGGTCGGATGCCCCCCCTTTTCGGGCTACTCCAATCGGAAATTCACTTCAATCTGGGCGAAGACGTTCACCGGCTGGCCGTCCTTCTGGCCCGGCTGGAAGTCCCATTGTTGTACGGCCTCCACTGCTTTTTGGCTCAGGCCCGGGTCAATCGTCGAGACGACGTTGATGTCATGCGCTTTGCCGTCAGTCCCAACCACCACCCGCAACAAGACCGCACCGGAGATTTTCGCGGTGCGCGCGTCTTCGGTGTACTTCGGATCGATCTTGTGCAGGAGCTTGGGCGGGGTGATTCCGGTGCCGATCTTGAAGGCACCGTCGGCGTAGGCCTTGTCTGAGGCCGATTGGTCGGCTGGTTGTTGGGGGCCCGCATTGGCGAGTCCGATGCAGGCCGCAACTGCGACGAACACCATGCTGGCGTGCCGCAGGGTAGCGGCGGAGTCCACGCGCCGGAGGCTACCGTCCACCAGCCGCGCGATTCTTGATTTTAGAGTCTTTTCTGTGAGCATATGGCACCCTTGCACCTTTCCGGTACGCAACGTTGTTGATGTGAACTGACCTGCGACGGCAACCAGTGCCTCCGCGTAAGCCACCGGCGCGAAACCGGAGGAGAGAACCGCATCGTCGCAGGCCAATTCCTGCAACGTCCGCATGCGGCGGGCCAGAGCCCACACCAGGGGGTGAAACCAATAGATCGCGCATGCGAGTTGGCCTGCGAGCGTCGTCCACAGATCAAGCCGCTCCACGTGTGCCAGTTCGTGGCGGTAAGCCGCGGAGAGGAGTGTTTCAGGCCAATCCCGGGCGTTCCTAGGTACCAGGATCGTTGGTCGCAGTAGCCCCGTGACGACGGGGCCCGGAACATCGGCCTCAATGACCGGCATGCTCAGTCCCTCCATACTGGTGGAAATACGGATTCCCCTTCGAACTGCCAATTCGGCCACCGTGTGGCCCAGTGCCAGTCTAAAAAGAAACGCCACAGCCCCGAAAGACCAGAGAATCGGTATCCAGTAGGAAAATCTGCTGCCGACCATGGTGCTCAGCAGGGCCGGGGATTGCACTGCGTCCACCACAATTCGGACTGTTCCCGGTACCGGGAGCGGGGTCGCACGTTGGCCAATCGCCATCGTCAGTGTCACCAGCAACACAGCGACCAAGGCTGTCGCATGCAGGAGGTGGCGCAGCGCCGCCCCACGCCTTGAAAGCACTCGATCGAACGCCAGCGCCAGTCCAGACAGTAAGGTCACCTTGAGCAATAGAACGATCATTCCTCCCCCTGTTTTCCAGCCACCTGTACTTTGGCCTGTTGTATCAGCATTTCAAGTTCGTCCAGATCGGCCTTGGACAGCCTCTCCTCGGCGGGGTCGAGGAATGCTGCAACCGCAGCCCGGGCCGAGCCATTGAAGAACGTCGAAACAATACGCTCCATCGCCGACTTGCGTGCCGTTTCCGCAGCCACCACCGGCAGGTAGACGTAGCGCAAGCCTTCCTCCACATGGCGGACATGGCCCTTGCGCTCCAAAACCCGGAGGATGGTCCGGACCGAGGAATACGAAGGCTCGTCCGCCAATCGTTCCAGAATTTCCTGGCCCGATGCGCGTCCGGCAGCGAAGAGGATGTCCATGATTTG
>CAIYDY010000442.1 GCA_903925015.1 uncultured Acidobacteriia bacterium | reverse complement strand
TCACCGTGATCGTGTACGTTCCGCCCGCCAGACCCTGCGCGAAGTTCCCGCTGTCCGTCTTCGTGATCGACAGCACGGGCGCAGGCGTGTAGCAGTAAGTTGCAACCAAGTCGATCGACGCCGTGGTGGTTCTGGATGCTGTTAGGGATCCTTGGTTGTCGGTAACCGTCGAACTTGCTGAGGCGCTTGCATTGAACTGGACGTTGCCAGCCTGATATGTCGCCAAATTGGTGAGATCGGCTAGGCGCAGCACCTTGACATCGGATCCCTTCACCGTGCCCGAGGGCAAGAGATCAGTGTCGGCGACGGTTGGGGTAGTGTTGGGGTTGATTGGGCTCGCAGTGGGCGGAACGTTGTTAAAAACATGGGTGTAGGTGGGAAAGGGCGTCAGCGACACGGAATTCGGGCCGCTGATGCCGAGGCTGGCGGCCAGGGTGACAGTAATGGTGTCAACCGTGCCTGCTGCTCCATCCTTGTACCAACCCCTGCCGCGGCCCGACGCCGCGCCTGTTGCCTCAAGAGCCACTTCGTTCAAATGGCCCAAAGCAGTGTTGAAGGGTGAAAGGACCAATGGGAGAGTAGAGGCCCAGACCGACCGGATGCCGATGGAGGCAGTTGTCGTCGTGGACAAATCTGTGGCGGATGAGCAACTTGCGGCGGAAAAGGCAGAGGGTGCACAAAACAAGGCAAGGAGCGCCAGCCGGGTTGCGCGTCCGACGTTCGAGCGATGTGCTCGTGTATGGGGAAAATCGTGGCCGACCTGGCCCATCGAATGAAATGCAGAGCGTCTGGATCTAAGAATTTGCAAGTGTCCCCAAGTCCCTCCCCACCTTCGGGACGGATAGTCTTTAACTTCCTATATGATATCCTTACCATCGCAAAAACCGGGCGGAAGGCCTTCAGCGCGGTACCATGACTGCACGAAATATACTAGGAGCAAATAAAGTGAAACAAAGCCGCCACTCCCGCGCCACCCAACATTTCCTTGCCCTATCCGTCGCCATCCTAGCCGCCTTTCAAGGGACGTTGTGGGGGCAGGCTCCACGCGATTTCTCCGAACTGGATACTTCGGCCAGCGAATTGCGTCCGCTCATTGAGCGTTTGAACCTCGACCGCGGCAATATTCTCAGGTATTACAGCGTCGGCACCTCCCCGGAACGCCACAATCGCCTGCGCGTATTCTACGGAACGGCGAGAACGGCTCTTGCAAACTTTGATTTCGACAAACTGAGCCAAGACGGAAAAGTCGACTATATTCTCGTCCGAAATGAAATCGACCATGAGTTCAGGCGCCTCGACCGGGAGGAGAAGGAATTGGCCGAAAACGCGGCCTGGGTGCCCTTTGGCGACACGATCGCGAGTCTTGAGGAGTCGCGGCGGAAGATGGAGCCAGTGGATGCGCGCAAGTCCGCCGAGCGCCTGACCGAATTGAACAAGCGCATCGCCGAAGCCCGCCAAGGAGCCGAAGCCCGATTGAGGACGGACAACAGTCCTGCCGCTGTGCGTACCAGACGGATCGTGGGAAACCGAGCCGCCACAGAGGCCAATTCGTTGCGAAATACACTGCGGTTTTGGTTCAACTTCTACGACGGCTACGACCCGATGTTCAGCTGGTGGGCTGCTGAAGCCTACCGGGCGACGGACGCCAGCCTCGGGGCGTATGCGACTTTCCTGAGGGAGCGGGTTGCGGGCCTGTCCGCCAACGGCGACGCCCCTGCCCCGGCCCTGGCTGCGGCAGGCGGTGGTGGAGGCAGAGGGGGTGGCGGTCGAGGAGGGCAAGGTGGCGGCGGTGCATTCCAAGCCTCGGTGGCGTCTGCCCGTGCCGGTTCGACCGACGACATTGTGGGCGACCCGATTGGCCGCGATGGCTTGATGAGCGAACTCGCCTATGAAATGATTCCGTACACGCCCGAGCAGCTGATCGCTATCGCCAACAAGGAATACGCCTGGTGCGAGAACGAAATGAAGAAGGCGTCGCGGGAAATGGGCTTCGGCGACGACTGGAAAAAGGCTGTCGAAAAGATCAAAACCATGTACGTCGAGCCCGGCAAGCAGCCACAGTTGATCCGCGATCTGGCACGCGAGGCCGAACAGTTCATTGATGAATTTGGCTTGGTGACTGTGCCGCCCGTGGCCAAGGAAACGTGGCGGATGGATATGATGTCTCCCGAACGCCAGCTGGTAAACCCCTTCTTCACCGGCGGGGAGACTATTAGCGTCTCCTATCCGGTAGCTTCGATGACTTATGAACAGAAGCTGATGGGATTGAAGGGAAATAACATCCCCATGTCCCGAGCCACTGTGTTCCACGAACTGATACCCGGACATCACCTGCAACTGTTCTACTCCGCCCGTTTCAAGCCGTATAGGTCTTCCGTTAGTGGCACACCATTCCTGACCGAGGGATGGTCCCTTTACTGGGAACTCCTACTGTGGGAGATGAAGTTCCAAAAGACTCCCGAGGACCGGGTGGGTGCGCTGGTTTGGCACATGCACCGGTGTGCGCGGATCATCTTCTCGCTCAGTTTCCACATGGGGAAGATGACGCCGAAGGAGTGCGTGGACTTCCTGGTGGATAAAGTTGGATTTGAGCCAGAGAACGCCGCGGGCGAGGTGCGCCGTTCGTTCGGCGGGGGCTATTCTCCCCTTTACCAAGCAGCCTACCTGCTTGGCGGGATGCAGATCAAGTCGTTGCACGACCAGCTGGTTGGACCAGGAAAATGGACCAACCGGCAGTTCAATGACGCGGTGCTGAAGGAAAACCGCATACCGATCGAGTTGATCCGGGCGAGTTTGACCAAGCAGAAGTTGACGAAGGACTACACGGCAACTTGGAAATTCCAAGGCGACGTGGAAGGGGTCAAGTAGGGTTGCCACCCAAGTGGCGGCGGATGGTTTTGGCTGCGTCGACGACTGGTTTGAGGCGGCTGTGTGTCGCCCAGTAGTACCACTTGTCGAGATATTCCTCGGCAAGGTGGGCGGGTTGTTTGTAGTGGTCCTGGAATGCAAGCCGGATCCGGTAGGCACGGGCTCTCGTGAGGTTGGATCGGCACCGGTCGAGGCCGTCGAGCTTCTCCCGCTGCTTTCCGGTGAGGTTTTCGGGGTTCTTGAGCCAGACCTGGCGGGTCCGGGGATCTTCGGCTAGCGGCTCGAAGAAAGTGTCCGACACCCCGAAGCCATCCCACAGACCGAAGACTGGGTGCCTCGGCTGATGGGTCCACAAACGTTCGCTGCGGCCGCTATCGCGCGCAACTCCGCCACTGGCTTGTTGGGCGGCACACGACAACCCGTTCCCTGTTTTCCGCAGCGTCCAAGCAGCGCGAAAGATGGGTCTTGGCCTCCTGAATATCGACCTGCAGCATGGTCTGATTTTATCACGAATCTGGTCAGGTTAGTTCGAGTTGCCAAGTCGGGTTGCGAGACTTCTCCGCCTCAAAAGCGGACGGGCCGCGCGTGGCACGGCATCGGGTGCGGGACAAACTGATCGCGGCCAGGTCGTCCGCTTGTTGTTCAGAAGCGGGCTGCCCGGTCGCGGGACCAACGGTAGAGGAACCGACAGCCTGTTTGTGTAGGACTCCCCACATTGTTGTCAAGCTGAATTTAGCCAAGGAAGCTGGATGGGGACGCTGTCCCCAAGCCCCTGG
>CAIYDY010000441.1 GCA_903925015.1 uncultured Acidobacteriia bacterium | reverse complement strand
TCCACGCCCAACCCGAGTCCCGGCCTTCCGGGCCATCCCACCCCGGCACCCACACTGAAAATGCAAGGAACGAACCCAAGCCGCCCCTCTCCCGCCGCGAACGCCGACTCCAGAAATGGCAGAACGCCCACCCGAAACACCCCCAATCCTCTCCCGGAAGCGGTAAGTGCCCGGTCTAAACCACCCCTTACCCGCTGAAACGCCCCGGCCAACAGCGCGGCAACCGGAAATTGGCGACCCCACGACACCCGTCACGCCCGGACCAGGACGTCACACGGCACGCCCAAAATTCCCAAGGCCAACCACACGCTGCGGTAAACTAAGGGATTACCCCCTCACCGGCATGAATTCCACCACCCCGGACGGCATTTCCAGCGCCATCCCAGACATCCTGGCCCGGATTGTAGCCCGCAAGCACGACGAGCTTCGCGACGCCACCATTCCGCTCGCCGAAGTCCGCGCCGTCGCCGAGGCCGTCACCGGGTCCCACCGCAATTTCGCCCAGGCCCTCCGCAACAACCGCCCCGCCGTCATCGCCGAAATCAAAAAGGCTTCCCCCAGCAAGGGCGTCCTCATTGAGGATTTCCAGCCCGCCACGCTCGCCCAGGCCTATGAACAAGGTGGAGCAGCCGCCCTCTCCGTCCTCACCGACCGCGACTTCTTCCAAGGTTGCCTTCAGGATCTCCACACCGCCCGCGCCCATTGCGCACTCCCGGTCCTCCGCAAGGATTTCACGGTCTCCGAATACCACGTCTATGAAGCGGCAGCCAACGGTGCCGACGCGATCCTCCTGATTGCGGCCATCCTCGACGTTGAGACCATGCGCGCCTTCCGCCAGCTAGCCGAATCCCTCGGCCTCTCCGTCCTCGTCGAATCGCACGACTCCCGCGAGCTCGACAAAACCCTCGAATCCGGTGCCACCATCATCGGCATCAACAACCGCGACCTGCGCACCTTCCAGGTCTCCCTCGAAACCTCCGTCGACCTCGCCGCCCGCATCCCCGACGGCCTAGTCAAGGTGGCCGAAAGCGGCATCTTCACCCGCGCCGACATGCAGAAACTCGCCGCCGTCGGCTTCCAATCCTTCCTGATCGGCGAACACCTCGTCAAATCCGGAGACCCCGCCGCCGCGCTGAAAGAACTGGTGCGCGAATGGTAACCAAGGTGTCCTTTGTGGGGCAGCGATTCTTCGCTGCAGCCGACTTTCAGTCGGCCATAACCGGATGCCCGGCGCGCCAGCGTGCGCATGATCGAGTCGTCCGCTGGACGAAACAACATGGTTATCAATAAGATGCTAGTCAAAATCTGCGGCATCACCAACCGGGACGACGCCATGGCCGCCGTCGACGCCGGTGCCACGGCCCTTGGCTTCATCTTCTATCCCAAGAGCCCGCGCCATGCCACCGCGCCGATGCTCGCCCCATGGCTCCACGAAATCCCCCCCCAGGTGCTCAAGGTCGGCGTCTTCGTAGATGAAGCCCCCGAAACCATCGAAGCGCTCGCGTCCCAAATCGGCCTCAACGTCGCCCAACTGCACGGCTCGGAAACCCCGGACCGCCACCCCCGCAACCTAACCATCTGGAAAGGGATGCGCGTCCGCGACGGCATCGTCCCCGCACCCGACTACCCCGCCGACGCAATTCTCCTCGACGGTCCCGGCAACGGCCAGACCTTCAACTGGGCACTCGCCCGCCAAATCCAGCGCCACCTCGTTCTCGCCGGTGGTCTCACCCCCGAAAACGTTCGGCAAGCCATCGACACAACAAACCCCTACGGCGTGGACATCGCTTCCGGCATCGAATCAATACCGGGTCGGAAGGACCACACCCGCATGAAACAGTTCATTAAGGCGGCTCTAAGCTCATGATCGCGACACAACCCGACGCCGGCGGACATTTCGGCCCCTACGGCGGGCGCTACGTCCCCGAAGTGCTCATGTCCCCGTTGGAGGAACTCCAGCACACTTACGAGGAAGCCCGTCTGGACCCGGCTTTCCACGCCGAACTCGACCAGCTCCTCCACACCTACGCCGGCCGTCCGACGCCGCTCTACTACGCCAAGCGGCTCTCGGAAACCCTCGGCGGGGCCAAGCTCTACATCAAGCGCGAAGACTTGCTGCACACCGGCGCGCACAAGATCAACAACTGCATCGGCCAGGCTCTCCTCGCCCGCCGCATGGGTAAGAAGCGGATCATCGCGGAAACCGGCGCGGGTCAGCATGGTGTCGCCACCGCCACGGTCTGCGCCCTGTTCGGCCTCGATTGCACCGTTTACATGGGCGAGGAGGACATGCGCCGCCAGCGCCTGAACGTCTTCCGCATGCGCTTGCTCGGTGCCAAGGTCGAGCCCGTCACCAACGGCAGCCGGACCCTCAAGGACGCCATCAGCGAAGCCATGCGGGACTGGGTCACCAACGTTTCCAACACCCACTACCTCCTCGGCTCGGCCTTGGGCGCGCACCCCTACCCGGCCATGGTCCGCGATTTCCACCGCGTCATCGGCGTGGAAGCCCGCCAGCAAATTCTGGAAGTCGAAGGCAAGCTGCCGGACGCCGTCATCGCCTGCGTCGGCGGCGGCTCCAACGCCATCGGCATCTTCCATCCTTTTATAGAGGATGACGGCGTGCGCCTCATCGGCGTCGAAGCCGGTGGACGCGGTCCCGGCCTCGGCCAGCATGCCGCACGTTTCGAAGGCGGCTCCCCCGGAGTTCTCCAAGGCACCCGCAGTTACCTCCTGCAGGACGAGGATGGCCAAATCTCGCTCACCCACTCCGTGTCCGCAGGCCTCGATTACGCATCCGTCGGCCCGGAACACGCCCTGCTCCACGATCTCTGCCGTGCCGAGTACGGTTCCTGCAACGATACCGACGCCATCGCCGCCGCCGTCACCCTGAGCCGCACCGAAGGCATCATCCCCGCCCTCGAATCCGCGCACGCTGTTGCGGAAGCGATCCGCATCGCCCCCGCGCACCCCGGCCAGACCTTCATCGTCAACCTTTCGGGACGAGGTGACAAGGACATCGACATCTACCGGGAAAACCTCCCCGAACTGGACGCCAAATGACTCGTATCGGTCAGCTTTTCCAACGCCTCAAGGCCGAAAACCGCTGCGGCATGATCGCCTACCTCACCGCAGGCGACCCCACCCCGGACGCAACCCCCGGCCTCGTTGCAGCCCTTGAACGTGGCGGAGCAGACCTGATCGAGCTCGGCGTGCCTTTCTCCGATCCCATTGCCGACGGCCCCGTCATCCAGCTCGCCGGCGAACGCGCCCTCAAGGCCGGAACCACGCTCGCCCGCGTTCTGGAAATCGCCCGCGAGATCCGCAAGACCTCCGAAGTGCCGCTCCTGCTCTTCACCTATCTGAATCCAGCCCTCCGCTACGGTTTTGAGCGCCTCGCGCATGACGCCAAGGCCGCCGGAATCGATGGCTGCCTCCTCACCGACGCCAGTGTCGAGGAAGCCGGCGAATACGTGTCCCAGATGCGCGCCGCCGGTCTCGACACCGTCTTCCTCGCAGCACCCACCAGCACCGAAGCCCGCCTGAAACTGGTCGCCCAGTATTCCAGCGGCTTCGTCTACATGGTGTCCCGCACCGGCATCACCGGCGAGCAACAGAACATTTCCGATTCCGCCATGCCGCTCGTCGAGCGCATGCGCGCCCACACGGACCTGCCACTCGCGATGGGATTCGGCATCTCCAAGCCCGAACACGTTGCCGCATTCGTCGGCAAGGTGGAGGCCGTGGTCGTCGGCAGCGCCATTGTGCGCCAAATTGAGCGCGACCCGTCCGGAGTGGAACAATTCATGAGGGAGTTGACGCAACCGCTTGGGAAAACCAGCGGCGGCGCGATATCGTAAATCCGATGCCGGAACCAACAGAAGCGCTAACACAAGCCCAAGCCGCCCTAGCCCAGTGCCGGGCCGGAATCGATATCGTCGACCGGCAGATTCTGCAACTGCTCAATGAACGGACGGCCATCGTGCAAGAGGTCGGACGCATCAAACAAGAGGCGCAGTTGCCCGTCTATGAGCCCAACCGCGAGGAGAAGGTTTTCGCCAACGTGACCGACAACAACCAGGGACCGCTGCCGAATGACGCAGTCCGTCGGATCTTCGAGCGGATCATTGACGAAATGCGCAAGGTCCAGCGGGACCGCATGCAGGCGAATGGCGGGGGCCAATGAGCGACAGCTTTCTTGAGGAATTGCGCTGGAGGGGCTTCCTGGAAGCCACTACCGGCGACGATCTCGACCAATTTCTGAGCGCCTCCCGGCGCACCATGTACGTTGGCTTTGACCCGACCGCCGATAGCCTCCACCTTGGGAGCCTGATTCCCGTGATGGCGCTCGCCCACGCGCAGCGCCATGGACACAAGCCCCTCGTTCTGGTTGGCGGCGGTACCGGCCTTATCGGCGACCCCTCCGGCAAGGGTTCCGAGCGTACCCTGCTCACCTTGGAACACACGGCGAACAACGCCGTCTCCATCGGCAAGCAACTCTCCCGCTTTTTCGATCTTTCCGACCCCGAAAAGGGCGAGGTCCTCAACAACGCCGATTGGCTCCTGCCGCTCGACCTTCTGGGCTTCCTCCGCGACATTGGCAAGCACTTCTCAGTCAATGAGATGATCAAGCGCGATTCGGTCCGCACCCGTCTCGAAGAGCGCGACCAGGGCATCTCGTACACCGAATTCAGCTACATGCTGCTGCAGGCGTATGATTTCTACCACCTGTTCCAGAGCCACAACTGCGAAATCCAGATGGGCGGCAGCGACCAGTGGGGCAACATCCTCTCTGGCCGCGAGCTGATCCGGCGTATTCTGGGTGGCCGCAGCGAGGGCATCACGTTCCCGCTGCTCACCACCTCGACCGGCAAGAAATTCGGCAAGACCGAGGAAGGTGCCGTCTGGCTCGACGCAGCCCGAACCAGCCCGTACCAGATGTACCAATACTGGCTCCAGACGGCGGATTCGGACGTGGTCAAGTACCTGAAGCTGTTCACGTTCCTCGATCAGGCCACCATTGCGCAACTGGAAACCGCAGTCGCCGAAAACCCGGCCGCCCGCCAAGCCCAACGTGTCCTCGCCGCCGAGTGCACAGGGATCGTCCACGGCAAGGAAGCGGTCCAATCGGTGGAAGCCGCCAGCCGCATCCTGTTCGGTGAGTGGGCCGATTCGCCGTCACCGGAAGTCGTGGAAATGCTGGCCCGCGAAGTCCCTGTAACGTCGATTCCGCGTGCCGAACTCGAAACCGGCATCGGCTTGGTGGATCTCCTGGTCCGCTGCGGAGTCGCCGAAAGCAAGGGCGCGGCACGCAAGCTGATCGAAGGCGGCGGCGTCTCCCTAAGCAACATCCGTCAGACCGCGGTCCAACGGCCTGTCACAACAGCGGATCTAACATGGGGCAACGCCCTGATGCTCCGCTCCGGCAAGAAAAACTACCGCCTCATCCAAGCGGCATGCTAGTCGTGTGTGGGGCAGGCAATCTTGCCTGCAGCCGCCTTTCAGGCGGCATCAAACGAAATGTCCGGTAATGACGAGGAAGGGTCCAAAACAACATGCTAGTCGTAATGCAGGAAGGCGCCACGGAAGCGCAGATCCAAAAAATCGTAGGTCGCCTGATGGAAGACGGCTTTGACGTCCACCGCTCCTCCGGCGTGGTCCACACCGTTCTCGGCGGGGTCGGCGGCAAATCCCACTTCGACACCGGCATCATCTCCGTGATGGATGGCGTCAAGGAAGTCCACCGCATCGTCTCGCCCTACAAACTCGCAGCCCGAGCCTTCAAACCCGAAGGCTCCATCATCAAAATAGGCGACGTCGAAATCGGCGGCGACAAAGTCGTCGTCATGGCTGGCCCCTGCAGCGTCGAGAACCGCGACCAAATCGAACGCTCCGCCGACATCGTTGCCGAGGGCGGCGCCAAAATCATGCGCGGCGGTGCCTTCAAGCCCCGCTCCTCGCCCTACTCCTTCCAAGGTCTCGGCGAGGAAGGCCTCCAAATGATGCGCGCCGCCGCCGACCGCCGCCGCCTCCTCGTCATCAGCGAGGTCATGGACGCCGTCCAGATTCCCCTGCTCGCGGCCTACTCCGACATCCTCCAGATCGGTGCCCGCAACATGCAGAACTTCACCCTGCTGCGCGAACTGGGCAAAATCCGCAAACCCGTCATGCTCAAGCGCGGCCCCGCCGCCACCGTTGAGGAACTGCTCCTCTCCGCCGAATACTTCATGTCCGGCGGAAACTACGACGTCATCCTCTGCGAGCGCGGCATCCGCACCTTCGAGAACTACACCCGCAACACCTTCGACGTCTCGGCGATTCCCGTCGTCCAAAAGCTCTCCCACCTGCCCATCGTCGGCGACCCATCGCACGGCACCGGCCGCCGCGACATGGTCCCCTCCATGGCGCGCGCCGCTGTCGCCGCCGGGGCCGACGGCATCATCATGGAGGTCCACCACGACCCCGACCATGCCTTCAGCGACGGTGCCCAGTCGCTCTTCCCCGAGCAATATTACGAGCTGATGGGCCAGTTGCGGTTGATCGCGACAGCCGTAGGCAAGTCGATATAGCGTGCGGACGGTGGCAATAGCGGGCGTCGGCCTCATTGGCGCGTCCTTCGGTTTGGCGTTGCGCAAGGCTGGCTTCCAAGGAACGATCCTGGGAGTCAGCTCCCAGCGCAGCATCGATCAAGCACTCGAACGCGGAGCCATCGACCGGGGCGCGTCGCTGGAGGAAGCTGCGGGAACGGCGGACCTGATCTTCCTCTCGCAGCCAATCTACGGGATCGTCGAGACCTTGGGAAAACTGGACCCAATGGTGCGCCGCGACGCCCTCGTGACCGACGCCGGAAGCACCAAAACCGTGATCGCCGAAGCCGCCCGGCGCTCCCTCACCCGTTGCGCGTTTCTGGGCGGACACCCCATGGCGGGCAAGGAATTGCGCGGAGCAGCCGCAGCCGATGGTGAACTATTCCGTGGACGCCCCTGGATTCTAACCGGGGAACTGGACCACCCAGTCGCCCGCGTCCTTCGTCAGTGGATTGGCCTTTTCGGGGCCCGCGAGATCATCCTCGACCCCGAAACCCATGACCGCCTAGTAGCTTGGGGTTCGCATCTCCCGCAGGTGGCATCCACGGCCCTTGCGGCCGTCGTCGGGGACCAATCCCCCGGCTCGGCCCAAGTCGCCGGTCCCGGCCTGATGGACATGACCCGGCTGGCGATGAGCTCCTTCGACCTCTGGGGCGACATCCTCGACACGAATTCGGTCGCGGTCGGCGAGGCCTTGGACGCCTACATCGCCCGCCTCCAAGCCATCCGGGCCGATTTTAGCGGCCAATTCGCCAAAGGCTCGGACTTCGCCAAGGGCCTCCGGAAGCCGACCAAACCGGCGTAATTGCGGCAACTTAGGTCGTGCACCGATAAACCTGCAATGCATATCTGTATGTACAATAGTGCTGTGCATGGATTCTGCCAGCGAGTTTGATTGGGATGCTGCAAATGTCGCGCACATCGCGCGACATCAGGTGCTGCCCAGCCGAAGTGGAGGAAGCGTTTGCCAACAATCCATTGCTTGTCCTGGCGACCCAGTTGCGAGGTGGTGAAAGAGCGTATGCTGTGCGCTGGAACCACGAACGAGGGTCGGGCATTGCAGTTCGTCTATACAGTCCGGGGCAATAGAATTCGTGTCGTTACCGCACACTCGGCGGCACGGAAGGTGAGGGGAAAGCTATGAAGACTGTGGAATCCGTCCCGCTGGAGATGCCGGAGTTCCGCTCGGAGGCCGAGGAGGCATTGTGGTGGGACCAGCATCAGGAAGTAATTGCTGATTTGCTCGTAAAGCACGGTCGCCGTGGTGCCGTTCCAACAAAGAGCATCTCGGTACGCCTGCCGGTCACGGATATCGAGCGGGCGAGACGGTTGGGCGAGAAGCGAGGGATGGGGTACCAGACGGTTATCAAGAGTCTGCTTCACGAGGCGCTGAAGCGAGAATCCAAGATCGCATAGAGTCTCGCCTAGCCCACCAACTGCCGGAATCGGGGATACTCCCGGTCCCAACGCTCCGTTTCCACCGGCTCGTACCGGTCCGAGGGGAACGACCGGGCAATCGCCGCCCGCGCTTCGGCCAATGACGAAACGGCACCGGTCGCCAGCATTTGCACCGCGATGTTCCCCAGCGCCGTCGCCTCCACCGGCCCGGCGAGTACGACCCGACCCGTGGCGTCGGCCGTGAACTGGTTCAGCATCCGGTTCTTCGATCCGCCGCCGATGATCTTGATCTCGGTGAGCGGCGTTCCGGTCAGTTCCTCCAGCGAATCCATCGTGTAGCGGTACTTGAATGCCAAGCTTTCGAGAATGCAACGCGTAAATGCGCCGGGGGAATCCGGCACCGGCTGTCCGGTGCGCGCGCAGTAGCGCTCGATCTCCTCCACCATATTGTCCGGACTGTGGAACGCGGGGTAGTCCGGATCCACCAGCGACCGGAATTGCCGGTGTTCCTCCCGGCATGCCGCAAGCAGGTCGTCGTACGAGTATTCCCGGCCCGCCTCGGCCCAGATCCGGCGGCACGACTGCAGCAGCCACAGGCCGCCGATGTTCTTCAGCAGCCGGGTGGTCCCGCAAACGCCGCCCTCGTTGGTGAAGTTGAGTTCGAGGGCCCGCGGGGTCATCACCGGTGAGGAAACCTCGGTGCCGAGCAGCGACCACGTTCCGGAGCTCAGGAACGCCGCCCGCCCCATGGTCTCCACCGCTGCCACCGCTGAACCGGTGTCGTGGCACGCGGGCACCACGACCGGAGTCCCTTCCAACGCCTTCGAGACGTCGCCTCGCAGTTTGCCGATGACCTCGCCGGGCTCGAAAATCTGTGGAAGTAGCCGCGTGGGCAGTCCGAGGGCGTCGAAGATCTCGGTAGCCCAGCCACGCGTGCGGGCGTTCATGAACTGGGTGGTGGTCGCGTTGGTGTACTCGGCCCCCAGGTTGCCGGTCATCCAGTAGTTGAAGAGATCTGGAATGGTAACCAGCGCGTCCGCCGCCGCGATCAGCCTTGGCGACGACTGCGCGCCCGCGTAGAACTGGTAGAGAGTGTTGATCGGCATGAACTGTATGCCGGTCAATTCGTAGATGCGGGCACGACCCGCGATGCCGCAGACCTTCTCGACCATCCCCTCAGTCCTCTTGTCACGGTAGTGGTAGGGGTTTTCGAGCAACTGCCCGCCTTCGCCGATGAGGGCGTAATCGACGCCCCAGGTGTCGAAGCCGATGCTTTCGACTTTGGTAACCGGCGGGTGTTCCAGTACGCGGCGGATCTCCGACCACAGTCGGAGGACGTCCCAACGGAGCGACCCGGCCTGAGCAACAGGCAGGTTGGGGAAGCGCGAAACTTCCTTCAGATCGATGGTGGAACCGTCATAACGGGCAAGAATAGCGCGACCGCTTTCCGCGCCGAGGTCAAAGGCTAAGTAGTCAGATTTCATGGGGGGATTGGATCCAGTCGATGACTCAGCTATTAGTTGGCAACTGCCGGTACCGTTTGCCCGAGGCCCTCTTCCCTAATTTTGCCGACCAGTGCCATTGCCGGTAAAAGGAGATTCTCGGTGGAGATGGATCAGGGCGCACTTCAGGCACTTCTCAGCGGGGTGTTGGCAGCGGAATCACCATTGCCATTATATGTGGCGGACAGGTTACGTTCGGAGACCGCCACGCGAGCAACTCGATGGTCGGGCATCGCTCCATCGCGATGGCACATCTTTCACCTTCGTGGCAACATCATTCATTTTGGGTAAGATTGCGGCATGCTTGGTCGAACTCCGCCTTCAGAGCCGGGTTCGGCTCGGCCAAGCCAGCCACCACTTGGCGAGACCAATTCAAGTATTCCACTTTTTGAGCCACCGTCCAATTCACCGGCGGACTATTTTTGATGGCGCGGAGATTCGAAATCTTGTCGGCTAGCTTGATCATCGGCCGCCGACGGACTTTTTCGGCGCGTTCACGACATGAAGCCGCTTGCGTTCCGCTTTCGGCACAGACTTGTCATCGGTAACCTCCATGACCAAGTGGGCGACTTCGGGGCCAAATCGTTCCTTGAGCTCATCTTCGGTGACGTCCGTGCAGGTGATTGATGTACGGTTCCGCAGCGACTCCCTTGCGGCGCTGGGCCGAATGTTTCGTAGCGGCGAAGAACGCTGCCGCAAGAACCCGCTGGAGGGGGTTGTGCTGTTCCATCTGGGTATGCCTACGACGACTTCGTCTTGGGACAAACGGTCGGCGATCCGTGGAGTAGACATCGGGGAACGCTGACTTGGCGTGGGACGAAGCTTATGAATGCAATTATTCGGGGCGCTTGCACTTTCGCAAGTTTGCGAATAGACTGGGACAGGATGCCAAAGACGAGTGTCATCCTGTACTGCGAGGAGGACGGTTCATGCCCGTTCCTGGAGTGGCTCGACGAACTCCCGGCGAAGGCGCAAGACAAGTGTCAGGTGCGGTTGGAGCGCCTACGGGACATGGGCCACGAACTGCGAAGGCCGGAGGCGGATCTGCTGCGGGATGGCTTCACGAACTTCGGGCGAGTCTGCAAGGTGTGAACTACCGGATTCCATATTTCTTCCACGGTACGGTCGCGGCGTTGTGTCGCACGGGATCGTCAAGGAGCGTGCGGTTCCGCCAAAGGAGATTGACCGCGCTCTGGAACGCAGGAAACGGTTTGGAGCCAATCCGGCGAAACATCGCTACGACGAGCACGACGCATGACTAAGAGCACGGAGACAACAACCGACGCGGTCGATATCATCCACCGGCGTCTGTACGCGGGCAAGCCCGACCGGATCAAAGGATTGGAGGAGGCTCGGGCGAACGACGAAATTGCACGAAAGATTTTCGATCTGCGTACCAATGCTGGTCTCACCCAAGCGCAACTTGGGAAGTTGGTCGGCACGACGGCATCGGTGATCTGCCGGTTGGAAGACGCCGACTACGAGGGTCATTCGCTGGCGATGCTTCGGAGAATTGCGGGGGCGCTGAATCAGCGGGTTGAGATTCGGTTTGTGCCGATCAGGCGGACGGCGTAGACTTGGGCCGGCAATCCCCAGTGTTTTTCCTATGAGCTCATCGAATCCCAATCGTCAAAATCGCGGGTCTAGGTTCATCGCTGCACTTCAGCGGACCAATTGGATTGAGGAACAGCAGTCCGCAAGCGAGGCACGAGGTGCATCGACCGAAAAGATCTACCACGTTACATCTACGGCGGCCAAACGGCTGCTTCTTGTCGGAACCATCGTTGGCGTGGGCGGACTCCTTCACTTCCCTGTCGCGTGGCCTTGGGCAGTGCCCATTTGCATAGCGTCTGCCATTCTTCTGACACTATGCGGGGCGTTACTACTGGCATTGATTGTTGAAATGACAAAGGATAAAGAGCACCGACGTAGTCGGTCCACGGACAAAGAGTTTGCCTCCGACTTACATCAGATTTTCGCAATCGACACTGGGGTGCTGGAAAAGGCAGAATACTGGGGCGTACCAGCAACGCTTGTCAATGCGTACGGCACTCGAAAGCTTCTGTACCGGGAAGCATTGGTGTGGCTGGCATTAAGCCAACGAGTGAGTGATCATCCACGTGAAGAGTCCGTATTGCATGAGTTCCAACGCTTGGTTGTGTCGCCATATCTCTGCCAAGAGTCCGTGGACAAGCTTGAGAATATAAAGTCGGCGGTCAAGGACCTTTTAGAGCTGTTAAATTCATCGCCAGACAGCACGGGCTTTAGGCTTGAATGGTCCGACAAGTGGTTCTTGGAAATCGGCCATGACACATGCACGGAGGCAAAACTATGGGCGTTCTCGATATACTGGGCACAGTCCTATGGAACGATCTGCGCCGCGCTTGCCAATAGGTGTTGATCAACTTATAGTGCGATGGCATATGTTGTTTACCGCTGCCAGTTCTCTATCCCCTTTTGGCTTAAGTCCGGCCGAAACAACTGGACGTGACCACAGTTCTCGCACACCATAATCAGCCACATCGGATTCCTAGCCGCACCCGCTGCAGCTGCCGCCAACCCAAACTGGTTTTGCGCCTCTTCTCGGGCTTTCAACGGATTCCCGGACGTCACACCATCAACGACTACACGGTAGTTACCGCTCGCGCAAAAGCTGCACCATTGTTTCGCGTTGAGCGCAATTGCGTGGCCGCCCATACTGACTACTCTGATCATTCGTTCGACCTCGTAATACACCCGGTGTACATTCCAGCGCTTGTGAGGGTCAGCAACAATCATCTTGTCAAGGAGTTGGTGGACCAACTCGTATTCTGGACTTCCGAATCTGTTCTTTCCGAGCAGAAAAGCGTCCGTCCTGTGTTCCTCCCGAGAAAATATGCGGCCGTTACTCATCATCCAATAAAGTACCTTGCCCAACGAATAGACGTCGGCGGCCGTTGGCGATGTCATGTTGTCAACTCGACCGTTTTGGAGTTCGGGTGCACAATACCAACGAGATCCGACCACCTCCTCTGTGGCAGTTAGACAAGCACCGTCTTCGTCTATGTAGCAGATTCCGAAATCGCCCAGAACAGGTGTTCCGTCCGATCGGAGGAAGATGTTGTCAGGCTTGATGTCCCGATGGACGATGTTGTTTGTGTGCGCGAACATGACGCCTTCGCAGATCGTCTTGAACATGGAAAGGATTTCTAGGGGCCCACCCAGCGGCTTCTTCTGGTCCGATAGCGAGCCGCCAGAACAGTATTCAGACACCAAAAACGGCTTGCCCTTGGCTTCACCGTAGGCATTGATTCGCAAGATGTTTGGATGGTTGAGCGCCATGCAAGCGCGGACCTCCCGACCAAAGCGCTCGCGGCGCTCGAGATTCTTGAGGCGCTTTAGGACATACTGCGTCTCTGTGGGATCTGTGGTAGACACGACCAAGAATGTGTGTGCTTGTCCGCCCTCAGCAAGATCCCTAACGTACTTCCAATTCGGGCCGAAGTCGGGCATACTACGTCATCCTCTCTCGGGCTATCACCTTGCAGCATTCCGTACTCCGCACTAGAGTAATCCCAAGCTAGGCAGCTCTTCTTCGGGAGGAGTGCCTAGCCTTTGATCTCACAAAAATCCGTAGAAGGAGCTGATCGTCGGCATCGGGATGCCCCCTACGACAGCTTCGTCGTAGGAGCTTCCGGATTGCCCGGTCCAAAGTGCTTCAGCATCACCAGATTCTCCGTCGCCGACTTGTTCTCAATCACGACGCCAGATTTGGCAGCATCCGCGGTGACAAAGAACTCATCCTGCGTCATCTGGCCATACCGGATCAAGCTCGGCGTCTCCGCCACATGCTTGCCAATCATGCCCCAGCCCGACGTCAGAATCATGCCGTACGCCGCCGCGTCCTTGATGGTCACGGTCTGGCCCGGATACACCGTCAACTCCTTCGCCGAGTAGTGCGGCGTCGAGTAGACAATCCACTTATCCGAGTAACCCAGCTCCAAAGACCCAGTTCCCGGAACCTCGTACGGATGGAACAAGCGGTTCGCCGAGTAGTCCGGGTCTACGTTGGCATCCCAATCCAGCATGTCGATCAGGTAATCCAGATCTTGGTGGTGCTCCACCGGTACGTCCTTCACCAGCAGGTCCCACGGCACCCCGCGGCCTTCCACCAGCGACTGGTACATCGCGAAAACGTCCGAGTTCACCTGCGGCTCGTACGTCACCAGCGACCCCGGAGCGTGCAGGATACCCGGGTCCACCTGCCAACCCGTGCCCGGCTTCAGCTTATAAGCGCGCGACAGGTATAGGATTTCGTTGTCGCCCTCGTTCCACTTTTCCAAGCAGCGGCGCAGATCGTCCTTCGTCGTACCCGGATTCAACCCCATGAAGGTGTAGGGGAAGTTGTTGTCCTTGAAGTTGTACTGCGGTGGGAAGTAGTAGGCTTCCGGCTTGCCCTTTTGGCCCACGCGCGCCGCGAACTCGTCGTTCTGGTGCAGGTGGTGGGGAATCGGACCGAGGTTGTCGAAAAACTTGCAAAGCAGGTTCCAACCGCCGTGCTCGGCCATCACGTCCGCGCCGAGGAACAGGTCGCCGACGGTCTCGATGGCTTCCTTGAGCAGAAGCTTCTTCCCCGCGAACTCGATGTAGCTAAGCCCTTCGTCGTGAGCCGTGAGCGGGCCGTTGGCAGCCTTGGTGGTGGAGGAGAACCAGCGCTCGTCGATGCCGCCGCGGTGTGCGCCGAGGGCATAGAGGTCGCGCGGGTCGAGCTTCAAGCGCCCGCCGGGCATCAGGAACGAACGCGGCACCCAGCAGGGGGCTAGACGGACGATGCCGTCGCCAGCCGTAAGCGCGTCAGTGAAGAAGGTTCTGTTCGACATTTCGGAGATTCCTTAAGTATTTCCTGCGGGCTGACTAGCGCAAAAACGCTTCGTGCAGACCGCCATCGACCGGGATGATGTGCCCAGTCGTCTTGGCACTTTCATCACCCGCAAGCCACACGATGGCCGCCGCGTTGTCCTTGGGCAGGATGGGACGCTTCGTAATCGTGCGTTGGGCGTAGAAGTTTGCCAGCTTATCACGGAGGTCCTCGGTGGACTCCGATTCGTCGTACGCGATCTTGTATTTCGAGAGCGACTGCATGACGCGGTCGCGCGGGAACATGGTCGATCCGGCCACGACTGTCGCCGGTGCGATGCCGTTGACGCGTGCGAGCGACCCGAAACCGACCGCCAATTCGCGGATCAGGTGGTTCAGGGCGGTCTTGCTGATGTCGTAGGCTTCACTGCCGAACTTCGGCACCACGGCGTTGGCGGAGCTGGTCAGCACGATGGTCGAGGGCAGACCCTGTTCCACCAAAACCTTCTTGACTTCTTCGGCCAGCAGGAAGTTGCCGGTTACGTTGACGAGGAACGTGGTGTTCCACTGCGATTCGGTCAGCTTGCCGCCGGGGCCGGTGCCCACAGGGAAGATTGCGGCCGTGTTGATGACCGTATCCACGCCGCCGAAGGTGAGGACCGTATGGCGTATCGCAGCGGCGAGGCTCTCCGAGGAAGCGAGATTCACCGCGACCGACGAAACAGTTTCGGAGGAGGTCAGCTTGGCGACTTCCTTCGCGACGTCCGCAGCCGCTTCGGCGTTCATGTCCGCGACCACGATGTGGGCACCGCGCTTGGCGAGCATCAGAGCCACTTCGCGGCCGATACCGCTACCGCCACCGACCACCAAGGCAATCTTGCGGCTGAATTCGGCCTCCGCCGGCATGCGCTGCAATTTCGCTTCTTCCAGCGCCCAATATTCGATCTTGAAGGCTTCCGGGCGGGGCAGGGCGACGTAGTTGTGGGCGGTGGCGAAGTGCTGCGACTGCTCGGGGCGGCGCGCTTGGGCGAGCGGGTTGGGGATGTTGCCGTCCTCCAAAGCCGCCGCACCCGACATCACGTGGATGGCGTTGATGAAGAATTCGGTGGTGATGCGCGCTTCCTTCTTGTTCTTGCCGAAGCCGAAGAGGCCGAGGCCGGGGATCACGACGACGGACGGGTTGGAGTCGCGGAGTTTCGGCGAATCGGGGAGTGCCCAAGCGTTGTAGTAGTCGGCGTATTCCTTGCGGTAGACGACGGCTGTGTCTGCGATGCGTTTCTTGAGGATTTCCAAGCTCTCGCCTGGGGCCCAATCGACGAACATCGGGCAGATGCGGGTGCGGAGGAAGTGGTCCGGGCAGCTGGTGCCGAGGGCGCAGAGTTCCTGGCCCCATTCGGAACCGGCAAATTCGAGGGCGTCGGCGTGGTCGGCGTAGTGGGCGATCTGGCGCTTGTTGGAGGAGCAGATGCCGCGCAGGGCGGGCAGGATTGCGGCCGCGATGGCTTCGCGATCTGCCACGTTCTCCCGCTTGACACCGCCGAATACCTTGCCTTTGGTGGCGGCACTCGCGTTGATGAAGCGGCCCATTTGGTCGATGGTCTCGATGGAATTGACGTAGCAGGAGCGCTGGGTGTCACCCCAAGTGAAGAGGCCATGGCTACCGAGGAACAGGCCGTCGGCCTTGGGGTTCTCCTTCACGGCGGCTTCCAGCATCAGCGCAAGCTCAAAACCGGGGCGTTGCCACGGGAGCCAGACGATGTTGCGGTTGAATTCCTTGTTGAATTCGTGCATCTTGCGCTCGCCGTTGGCGCTGGCGGCGATGGCGATGGCCCAGTCGGGGTGGAGATGGTCGACGTGGTCCCAGGGGAGGAAGGCGTGGAGGGCGGTGTCGATGGAGGCGGCGACGGAATTGCGTCCGAAGGCGGCGAGCGGGTAGTAGGAGACCATTTCGTCCTCGAACTCCTCGCCACGGTAGATGGACTTGAGCTGGTTCAGCCGATCCATATAGAGGATGGCGAAACCGCTCTCCTTGATGGAACCGATGTCGCCGCCGGAGCCTTTGACGGCCATGACGCGGGTGGGTTGGCCGGAGAAGGGGTCGGCGAGGTCGAACTTGGAGCTGGTGTTGCCACCGCCGAAGTTGGTGATTCGAAGGTCCGCGCCGAGAAGATTCGAGCGGTAACGCAACAGGGCGAGTGGGTTGGAGGCTAGTTTTTCGGCCTCGGAATCCAGCCAGAGATCTTGAAGGAGTTCGGTGTTCGCTTTAGACATCGGATGCTTCCATTTTGACAGACGAGGGGCTTTGAGACTGTTTTGAAACGTATCAGACGTGCCAAGCATATCGTTTGGCTGGGGATTCGTCAAGGCTGGAAACCTGAGTATTGGTGTTAGTGTGTTGAGGGAGACACTTTGGAAACATCGCTTTCCGCCGACCGCTGCTGGTGGTGCGGCAACGACCCGCTGTACACCCAGTACCACGACGAGGAATGGGGCGTGCCGCTGCATGACGACCGGGCGCTCTTTGAATTGTTGCTGCTGGAGGGTTTTCAGGCCGGCCTGAGTTGGATCACGGTCCTTCGCAAGCGGGAGGCATTCCGACTTGCTTTCGAAGGCTTCGACCCTGTGCGCCTCGCTTCGTACGGACCCACAGATTTCGCCCGACTGATGGCCGACGCTGGCATCGTCCGAAACAGGCTGAAGATCGAGAGCGCCCAACGCAACGCCCAAGCGTTTCTCGCCGTACAGGCGGAGTTCGGCTCATTCGACCGGTTCCTCTGGAGTTTCGTGGGAGGGGCGACCGTGCGGGACGCTGAGGGCATGGACCGGAGCCGCGTGCGGGCGACTTCGCCGGAATCGGACGCCATGTCCAAAGAGTTGTTGCGGCGGGGGTTCAAATTTGTCGGCAGCACCATCTGCTATGCCTTCATGCAGGCCAGCGGCATGGTGGACGACCATGTGGAAGGCTGCTGGAAATACCTTCCCAGGTAGGCGGGACCACCGAAAGCGCGGTGGCCCCGTCCCGTCCTGAAACCCTTATGCGGGGTAGGTTTCCCAGAATCCGGGCGTGAAGACGCGGACTTCCTGGCGCTGCGTGCCCAAGCCGTCGATCCCGAGCGTAATCACCTCGCCACCCTTCAGGTAAACGGGGGGCTTCATGCCGAAGCCGACTCCGGGAGGCGTGCCCGTGGTGACAATATCGCCTGGCAGCAGGGTCATGAACCGGCTGATATAGGCGACCAAGTTCGCCACACCGAAGATCATCGTGTTGGTGTTGCCGGTCTGCATCCGCTTGCCGTCCACATCCAGCCACGCGCCGAGTTGCTGCGGGTCGGCGATTTCGTCGGAGGTGACGAGCCACGGGCCGATCGGGCCGAAGGTGTCGCAACCCTTGCCCTTGTCCCACTGGCTACCGCGCTCCAACTGGAACTGGCGCTCGGAGACGTCGTTGATCAGGACATAGCCGGCGACGTAGTCGAGAGCTTCCGATTCATCCACGTAGCGGGCTGGTTTGCCGATGACGAAGCCCAGTTCGACTTCCCAGTCGGCCTTGGTCGCGTCTGCCGGAAGGACGATTGGATCGTTCGGGCCGACGATGCAGGAGGTCGCCTTGGTGAAGAGGATGGGTTCCTTCGGGATCGCCATGCCGGATTCAATCGCGTGATCGGAATAGTTGAGGCCGACCGCGATGAACTTGGCCGTACCCGCGATTGGAGTTCCGAGACGGGGTGTGCCGTCGACAACCGGCAGGGTCGAAACATCGACCGCACGGAGGGCGGCCAGGCCCTCGGGAGTGATCGCCGAGGGGCCGATATCGCCGATGACGCCGGATAGGTCCCGGATGTTGCCGTCGCTGTCCAACAGACCGGGCTTCTCCTGCCCGCTCGCACCGTAACGCAGTAGTTTCATCTGATTCTTGTTCGCCTTTGCTTGTGGGGTGTTACGCCTTCCATTCTCTCTTGACGGTGCGCGCGTCGTGGGGAATGGAGTTATGTCTTGATTACAGTACAATCGTCATGTATGAATGTCGCCAGGATCTGCGCTCTGCTTGCCATCACACCGATGGCCGCGCATTCCCAGTCGACTTCTGCCCAACTGTTTGGGACGGTGTCCGATCCAGCTGGTCTGGCAGTCAGCAATGCGTCGGTTGTTGCGCAGCAGTTGGCAACCCGGGCGCATTTCGCGATGGTGTCGGGACCTCGTGGGGAATACAGGTTTTCCGCGCTGCCTGCCGGCACGTACTCGGTGACGGTGGACCGGGACGGTTTCAAGACGCACCGACAGTCGGCGCTGGAGCTGCATACGGGTGATGCGGTGGCGTTGAACGTCCGGTTGGAACTGGGGGTGCGTCCAGAATCGGTTGAAGTAAGCGGGAATACGGCACTGCTGCAACAGGCGAGTGGAAACGTTTCCATGGTGGTGGGGCGTGACGCAGTGAGTACGCTGCCGTTGGATGGGCGGAATTTCATTCCCCTCGTGACGTTGGCACCGGGGGTGGCGCTGCCCAGTGGTGGGTCCTTGCTCGCACGCATAAACGGCAGCCGTCCGCGCACGAACGAGTATCTGTACGACGGTATCTCGGCTCTGCAACCGGAACCGGGCCAAGTGGTGTTCTATCCGGTGGTGGATTCGATTGAGGAGTTCCGGATCAACCTGAGCTCGTATTCGCCGGAATACGGGCGGTCGAACGGCGGCGCGGTGATTGTGACCACAAGGTCGGGCACCAATCAGGTACACGGCACGCTGTTTGAGTACTTCCGCAACGAGGCTTTGAACGCCCGGAACTACTTCGCGCAGCCCGGCGCGAAGCCCGAATTCCGTCGGAACCAGTTTGGGGCTGCAGGTGGCGGCCCCCTGCGCCGCAACCGAACATTTTTCTTCGCGGACTGGCAGTCCGCCCGGCTGCGGACCGCCGTGACCCGCTTTTCGACTGTTCCCAACGCGGCACAGCACTCCGGAACTTTTGCCGCCACAACACCCATCTATGATCCAGCGGCGGCGGGCCAGACCTTTCCGGGCAATGCCATACCCTTGAGCCGGTTCGATCCGATTGGAATCGCCGGCTTGAACCTGTACCCTGCTGCCAACCTGTCCGGCACGGCGAACAACTATGTCAGACTGGGCGTGGAACCCGACTCACAATTGCAGTACGACTTGAAGGGCGACCACTACGTTAGCGAGAGGCAGCGGGTTTGGGGCAGGTTCTCGTACTTCCATGACGACGACACTCCGGTGACTCCGTTACCCGACGGAAGCGGAACAATCACCTCCGGCGTGATTTCGAACACCCTGACCAGCGGAATTCAAGCAGTGGGGGAGCACAACTGGTCTTTGTCGCCATCCCTTTTGAATCAGGTGAGAATTGGGTACACGCGCCGCCAGTCGGAGGGCTCCAGTCCAAAGACTACGGCCTTGCAGATACCCAATCTGCCAACGAATGGACTGCAGGGGATTTCGCCAACCTTTGCGGTGGCGGGTTTCCAGCAGATTGGTCCATCGGCGGGAGCGAATTCCCAGTTCACAACGTCGGTCACGGAATTGGTGGATACGTTTTCGTGGAACAAGGGCCGCCACGCCTTCCGCTTCGGCGCGGATCTGCGGCGCGAAGCGCTGGGAGTGCTCCAACCGGCGAATCCGTCCGGTCTCTACACGATCAATACGACGGGGACGAATCGTTCCGGGGTGACCAGCGGCAATGCGGTTGCGTCGCTGCTTCTGGGCCAGGTGAGCGCGTTTTCGATCGACATCCAGCGAAAGCCGCTGCAGGAACGCGCGCACATCGCCGAGTTTTTCGCAAACGACGACTGGCGGATTTCGGACCGGCTCACCGTCAACATCGGGACGAGGTACACGCTGAACTTCCCGTCCACGGAGACCACCAACCAGACTGCGATCTTCAACCTGAATACCCAGGTGTTGGATTTTCCGCGCACCGGACGCGATTTGGCGCTTGGCGACTTCGGGCCGCGTCTGGGGATCGCTTGGCGGCCAACCAATTCCATGGTGGTGCGGTCGGGCTACGGCATCGTCGTGTTCGAGCAAACTGGAATCACCACGCCATTCACGCTGCCGCAGTTTCCGTTCGTGCAGACGCTGGGGAAGCAGACGCAGGACAATGTGACGGCGGCATTCGTGCTTTCCGCGGGACCGGGGATCACGGTGACCGAGCCGAATCCGAACTCAGGTTTGGGGCAGGGTGTCTTTGGGACTGACAGAAAAGTGGGCTCGGGGTATTCGCAGCAGTGGAATTTGACGCTGCAGAAGACTTTCGGAGCCAACACGAGCGTCGAGGCGGCGTATGTGGGCTCGAAGAATACCCACTTGGGCCTTCCGGAAGCGAATCTCAACCAGCTGCCGGCTTCGAGCCTCGCATTGGGGGTGACGTTGCTGGAAAAGGTGCCGAATCCATACTTCGGACAACTACCTGCTTCCTCGTCCCTCAACACGGCGACCATTGCGAGGCAGCAGCTGCTACGGGCATATCCCCGCTTCACCAATGTGGTCCTGTTCCGGGACAACGTGGCCGATTCGGCGTATGAATCGGCCCAAGTCCGACTGGAGCGGCGGATGTCGAAGGGCTTGACGGCAACCTTCGCCTACACGTTCTCCAAGTTGATCGACAACGCCTCCACCTACTTTTCGCAAACCATCTTCACTGGTCCGGTGCTCAGCACAACCGGCGCGGCGGACGCCTTCAACCGGAAGTTGGAGCGCGATGTTTCCACCGGCGACATCCCACATGTGTTCTCGGCGTCTTGGGTGTACGAGATTCCTAAAGTATGGAAGGTCTCGGGATGGCGGATCGGTGGACTGGTGCGGGTGCAGTCCGGCGACGCCGTGGCAATCTCCCAAGCGATCAACAACAATGCAAGCCTTGGCTATGCGTTGCAGCGGCCAAACCGGTTGGGCAATCCGAACGTGGACGCCAGCCGCTCGGCCGTGCGCTGGTTCGACACCGCCGCATTTTCCGCAGCCCCGCAGTTCACCATCGGCACCAGTTCGCGCAACCCGATCCGGGGACCAGGGCTGCAGAACGCCGACCTGGTGGTTGTTAAGGAGTTCCGCCTCGCCGACCATGCGCGCCTCGAGTTCCGCGCCGAAGCGTTCAACGCATCCAACACTCCTCCACTGGGCGACCCGAACGGGAGCTTCGGCTCGGCCGCATTCGGAACGATTACGACGGCAGGCAACCCGCGCGATTTCGAGTTCGTGCTCAAGCTGCACTACTAGGGCCGCCTAACGCGGACCTTTTCGGTCCGTGATCCCTTTGCTATACTGGATTTGCAACTGAGTTGCGAAAATGCTCCAGACCTTCATCATCGTCCTCAGGGAGGGCGTCGAAGCTTCCCTAGTTATTGCCATCGTCCTGTCCTACCTTCGCAAGACGGGTCGGGCGGACTTCCTGCCCACCGTCTACAAGGCCTTGGCGGCGGCGATAATCGCTTCATTTGCAACAGCATGGGGCTTGGGCAAGCTGGGTATCGGCGAGGACGCGTTTGGTGGATGGGCCCTGTTGGTGAGCGCCGCATTTGTGTTCTCCATGGTCATCTGGATGAATCGCCACGGCAAGACTATGAAGGCGGAAATTGAAACTCGGTTGCAGGAAGCACCATCTGAGAACGCATCGCTGAAAGCCCAGTTTGGCATTTTCGCGTTCGTGTTCCTGATGATTTTCCGGGAGGGCGTGGAGACCGTTCTGCTCTTGATGGCTGTTCGCTTGGACACGGCGGGCCTGATGCAATGGGCCGGGGCCTTGGCTGGAGCGGGTCTGGCCGCGCTTTTTGGAGTCAGTTTCGTCCGCGGGACCATACGGGTCAACCTCCGCCAGTTTTTTCAAATGACCACCGTCATCATGATGGTGGTGGTGGTGCAATTGGCGATCACGGGCTTGCATGAGCTGTCCGAGAGCGGCGTGTTGCCAAGCAGCGAATCGGAAATGGCGCTGATCGGTCCGATCGTGAAGAACGATATCTTCTTTTTCATCGTGATTCTGGCGATGGCCGCCGCTATGATGCTGCTGGAATGGCGGAAGCGTTCCGTGCCGGACACCAAGGGCCTGGAGGGTGCACGCCTGCGGAAGGCGTTGTGGACGGCACGCCGGGAACGCACTTGGATGATCGCGTCATGCGTGGCCTCGTGCGTGTTCATCCTTTCCATCACGGCGGAATTCATCTACGCCCGTGAGGCCTCCTCCCTTTCGGCAGCGACCCCGCTCGTGTTCGACCGGCAAGCCATTCGCATCCCGGTTTCGTCAGTGGAAGACGGAAATTTGCACCGCTACACGGTGGATGACCAAGGCGTCCATGTGCGCTTCATCGTGATCCGGAAACCGGACGGCACGCTCGCGACGGCGCTGGATGCCTGCAACATTTGCGGCACACAGGGGTATTCGCAGAAGGGTGCCGAAGTTCTGTGCCGGAACTGCGCGTCGAACATCTTGATCGGGACGATTGGGACCGAGGGTGGCTGCAACCCGGTCCCATTGGCATCCCGCATCGACGGTTCAACATTGGTGATCGACGAAGCGGCTTTTGAGCGGGGTGTCAAGGTGTTCCGGAAAGGCTGATCGGCGCGAAATGCTTGTACGCTTCGTCCAGGACTCGATCCGCCGCTCGCCGCGCCGCAAGGTGATGCTGGTGGCCGCCATCGCCATGGGTTCTGCGGTCGCCGCGTCGATGTTGGGCGTGATGTTGTCGATCGGGGACAAGGTGAACCGCGAATTGCGGTCGGCTGGCGCAAATATTGTGGTCCGGGCAAAGGCGGCTGTGGTGACCGGCGGGGTTGGGGGCGTGACTACGGCTTCCACGGGAGACGCCACGTACATGGCGGAATCGGAGGCGGTCAAGGTCAAAAGCATCTTCTGGGCGCTTGCGATTACAGGATTCTCGCCATCGCTATCGGCACGCAGCGCCGATATTCCCGTGGAGGGCGTGTGGTTCGATCACGAATACCAGGAACCGACCGGAAAAGCCGCGCGCACTGGCGTACGGGCGGTGAATCCGACTTGGCAGACCAGCGGCCGCTGGCCCGTGGACGATACGAGCGAATGCCTCGCGGGCGAAGGCTTGGCGCGCCGCAAGGGGTGGACCGTGGGCAGGGCGGTGCCGGTTTTTTCCGAGGTCTGCCACATTGTGGGAATCCTTTCGACTGGCGGAGATTCGGACGACCACCTCCTGATGCCGCTCCACACCTTGCAACGGATGGCAGGAAAACCCGGACTTGCGGATCGTCTGGATGTGGCGGCTGTTACCAAGCCCGAGGATGACTTCGCCCGGCGGGACCCCCGAACCCTCTCCCAATCGGAACTGGAACGCTGGAGCTGCACCAACTATGTCTTTTCGATTGCGTACGAGATCGAGCAGGCGATCCCCGGCACCGTGGCGAGGCCGGTGCGCCGGGTTGCCGATTCCGAGGGCCGGATCCTCGACCGCGTCAGTCGGTTGATGCTGCTGATCGCGTTGGCGGCGTTGGTTTCGGCGGCTTTGACCGTATGGAGCCTGACGGCGGCGGCGATGATCGAACGGCGCGGCGAGATTGCCATCATGCAGGCGATTGGGGCGGCGCGGTGGCTGGTGGCGCTGCTGTTGGGGATGGAAGTTGCGCTGGCGGGTTTGGTTGGGGGACTTGTCGGGGCAGCCGGCGGGGTTGTTCTGGCGAAGGTGGTCGGGGAGGCTGTCTTTGGCGACGCCGTGGAGGTTTCGCCGATCCTGCCGGCGGCTGTAGTGTTGGCGGCGGTTCTGGTTTCGCTGGCGGGCGCGTGGCAGCCGCTGCGCAAGGCGTTGGATTTGGAACCGTCGGTGATCCTGCGGGAGGGCGTCTAGTTCCGGATGTTCCTACGATTTATCGTTCGCGCACTGGTCTATCGGAAACAGCGCCTCATTCTCGCTTTTGCTGCTTTGGCCGTCGCCGCGACGCTGGCGACAGTGTTGCTGGGAATCTACGGCTCGGTGGAGCGCCGGTTGCGGGAGGAGTTCCGCGCCTACGGTGCGAACATCGTAGCCGTACCTGCAAGCGGCACCAGCATTCCGTCGGGGATTGTGGAGGCCGCCCGCGCCTTGGGTGCGGAGGCTTCGCCCTTCCGCGTTTCCGCCACCAAAGGCATTCCCATGGTGGAGTTCGATCCGAAATCAGCCGCCTCCATGACGGCGTACTGGCATGTTACGGGAACGAGGGAGCTAGCTGCAGGGGACTGCCTCGCGGGTGAATTTCTGGTGGCGCAACAGAAGCTCCAGCTCAACCAGCCTGTCCCATTCGCGAATTGCATCCTGCGCGGAATTCTGGCCACAGGTGGTCCTGAAGACCAGGAACTGCTCCTGCCATTCCGCCAACCGGCGGCGGATCTGAGTATTGTCCAGATCCGGGCCCCTGGCGAGCGCATGGACGGGATTCGCAACCAGTTGTCCAAGGCCTACTCGATGGCGGACTTCCGCACGGTACTTTCCATTGCCGCAACGGAATCCGCAGTCGTTTTGAAGATCCGCATGGCGCTGCTGCTGCTGATTCTGGTAGTTCTGGGTATCACCACCCTTTGCGTCACCAGTAACTTCAGCGAAATGGTGGTTGAGCGGTCCAAGGAGATAGGCATCTTGAAGGCGCTCGGTGGGGCGGACCGCCTCATTGGAGCATTTTTTGTGGCTGAGGCCGCCCTGCTGGCGACCACAGCGGCCGCGTTCGGCTATGCCGTCGGGATCGCCGCGTCCGGGGCTATCGGACGGGGCATCTTCGGTGGAGCCTTCCATGTCGAGTCCAGCTGGGGTATATTCGGCGGCGTCACACTGGTTACCCTTTCGGTGGCCGTTTTCGCCACCACCATTGCAGCATCGCGCATCCGCCGCATCGATTCCGCAGTCATTCTGAGGGGCGAATAATGTCCGCATTCATCGAATTGAAAGATGTCCGTAAGGTATACGGCAGGGGATCGGGCGAGGTCCGGGCCGTGGATGGCATTTCGTTCCGCGCCCGGCAGGGTGAATGGATCGCCATCATGGGGCCCTCCGGCTCCGGCAAAACCACGCTGCTGAACCTGATCGGCTGCCTCGACCAGCCCTCGTCGGGCGCGTTGATCATCAACGGCACGGACACAGCAACGCTCTCGCGCTCCGAACTGGCACGCTTCCGGTCTGAGACGTTGGGATTTGTATTCCAGCAATTCCACCTGGTGCCGCATCTGAGCGCGCTCGAAAACGTCATGCTGGCGCAGTATTTCCACAGTATGACGGACGAGACCGAGGCCATGGCGGCATTGAAGCAGGTCGGGATGGACGGTCGGGCGAAGCACCTGCCGTCGCAGTTGTCCGGCGGTGAGCAGCAGCGGGTGGCGATCGCGCGGGCTCTGGTGAACGATCCCCGGATCATCCTCGCCGACGAGCCGACCGGGAATTTGGACGCCGAGAACCAGAAGATCGTGTTCCGCATTCTGGGTCAGTTGCATGAGCAGGGCCGGACCATCGTGATGGTGACCCACGATGAGAACGCCGGCAAGCTCGCCGACCGCCGGTTGAATCTGGAACACGGGCGCATCAAACAGAATCTGGTGTTCTCGGCCGAGGAAAACCAGGACTTCGACGAGGTTTTGGAGCACCTTTGGATGCGCACCGAGGACACCAGCCATGATTTCGGCCACGTTGAGGCGCACGAGTTTACGCCGGTGCAGTGGAAGCGGATCGTGACGACCATGGAGGGCATCGGGCTCGTGACGGTGCACGATGGTTTGGAGGAGTTTACCCCCAAGGGCGAGGCGCGGGCGCGCGACGTGATCCGACGCCATCGGCTTGCAGAACGGCTCTTTATGGACGTGTTGAACATCCATGACGAGGACGAAATCGAGCAGAGCGCGTGCAAGTTCGAACACATTTTGAGCCCGGAGGTGACGGACAAGATGTGTACCCTGCTGGGACATCCCGACGCCTGCCCCCACGGCAGCAAGATTCCGCGAGGGGAGTGCTGCGAGGAGGGCCGTGTGCTGCCCGCCGCCGAAGCTGCGGGGGTACTGCGGGAAATCGGTGCAGCTTGATTGGCTAGGGTAGCTGCGGAGTCCTTCATTCCCCCCGGTGCATCTGATAGGCTCAGAATTTCCCCATGCAAAACGTCGTTATCATTGGATCCGGTTGCGCTGGCAACACCGCAGCCGTCTACACCGCGCGCGCGGGCCTGAAGCCGCTCGTCATCAAGGGCCACGAAGCTGGCGGCCAGCTCTCCATCACCACTGAAGTCGAGAACTTTCCCGGATTCCCCGAGGGCATCCTCGGCCCCGACTTGGTGGAGAACATCAAGAAGCAGGCCGAGCGCTTCGGAGCCACCTACCTCGACGGTGCCGTCATCGAGGCGGATCTTTCCAAGCGCCCATTCCGACTCAATGTCGAGGGGGAATGGATCGAGACGCGTGTCCTGATCGTCGCTTCGGGCGCGAAGGCCCGGTGGCTGGACCTGCCCTCCGAGCAGCAACTCATCGGGCACGGCGTGAGCTCCTGCGCCACGTGCGACGGCTTTTTCTACCGCGACAAGCAGATTATGGTGGTGGGCGGCGGCGATTCGGCCATGGAGGAGGCGAACTTCCTCACACGCTTCGGACGCAACGTGGCTTTGGTGCATAGGCGGGACAGTTTCCGGGCGTCGAAGATCATGTTGGACCGCGTGAAGGCGAATCCGAAGATCGAACTGGTGTTGAATTCGGCGGTCGAGGAAGTGTTCGACGTTGAAAAGCATATCGTGACCGGCGTGCGCCTTAAGAACCTGGTGACAGGTGAGAGCACAATCCGCGAGGTGGACGGCTTGTTCGTCGCCATCGGACACATCCCGAACACGCAGGTTTTCAAAGGCCAGTTGGATTTGGATCCGGACGGATATATCGTCTCCCATGGCGGTGCCCGCACGAACATTCACGGAGTCTTCCATGCGGGAGATGTGCAGGACCGGGTGTACCGCCAAGCCATTACGGCAGCGGGTGCCGGTTGCATGGCCGCCATTGAAACCGAACGCCTGTTAGAGGCTGAAGGACACTAAGAAAAATGATCGAACGACTCTCCCCTCCAGGTTCACCGGCCCCCCGCGGCCCGTATTCTCCGGCCGTACGCGCCGGTGATTTTATCTTTGTCTCCGGCCAGTTGGCCGTGGACCCGGAAACCAACCAGTACGTTCCCGGCGACATCCAACAGGAAACCCGGATGACGCTCAACAACATCAAGCGGATCCTGGAAGGTGCCGGGGCCTCCATGGCGGACGCGGTACGTGTCGGCGTGTTCCTATCGGAAGGGTCCGACTTTCCGAAGATGAACGAGGTCTATACGGAATTTTTCGGCGATGCCAAGCCGGCACGGACCACCGTGGTCTGCAAGTTCTTTGCCGACATCAAAGTGGAGATCGATTGCGTGGCCTATAAGCCACAGGCCTGACCGGGCGGGGTTCAATCCCCGCACTTGGCCAGCGAAAATTCCGCGATAAAAGCCGGGGGGCCTTCGCTCCCCGCCACGCGCAGCAGTTCCGCCATGGCGCGCGAGTCCTCCGGCGTAACGTCTTGTATATACCCCATGTTGACCGCGCGTATGCGCCAGTCCGAGATGATCTGGCCGCAGCGTTCTCGCGTCAAGCCGTAGCGGCGTGCGATCTCGCGGGTTGACCAACCCCTGATGAAGTAGAGGACCGCGAGACGCCATTGCATGTCGCGGCGCGGTTGTTTTCCGAAGATGGGCGCTTGCGCGGGGAACGAAACCAAGTTCCCGCGGATCGCCATTTGCAAGGCCCTGTTGCCGAGCACGGTTATGCTCACGTTTGACTCTCGTTTGGTTTTGAGGATCGGATGGACGGGGGTACTTGCCGTTTGACGTGACGGTAAGCAGTGGCTGGCGTAGCCAAATGTTGAGGGCCGACGGGGCCGTGCCGGGCACGAGGCCGACCTCCGTATTGTAGCGCTAACCGGGGAAAAATCAAATTCTCATAAACCTATCGGGATCGGGGTGTTCCGTCGGGGCGCTTTTTACCTTGGCCTTACATTGCTTCACATGTCTCTTACCAGTGGGCGCTATTGTGGCAGTTGTACCCCCGAAGGAGGGTCTTACTATGATCGAGTTCCGGCCCCCGATCTCCGCCCGCTTGCTGCCATCGGCAGTTTTTGTGCTCGCCCTGCCCGTCGCCTTTGGACACCATGCCGCAGCTCCCCACTTCGATTTGGAGAAGACAATCGAGCTCAAGGCGTCGATTACGAAGTTTGAATTCGTGAATCCCCACGGGTACGTGTACTTTGACGTGGATGACAAGGGCAAGAAAGCCGGGTGGCGCTGCGAGTTGCCGGCCCGCGCGGCTTTGGCCCGGCTCGGCTGGACCGACAACACCTTCCGCCCCGGGCAGAATATCGTGATCAAAGGTGCCCCGGCTCGTCGTGAGGCGAACGTGTGCATGTTGACCTCGTTCGTCCGTGAGGATGGCGTGGAGATTCGGCGGGAAGCCGACCTCACGAAGCTTTCCCCCGCACCGATGGTTTCGAAGGTGGTTTCGCCATCGAACCGTCCGGTGAAACTAACTTCGGGAGAGCCGAATCTGGCCGGATTCTGGGTTTCGCAGGGGGGACCCGGCGGGCGCGGGCGGGGTCCCGGAGGTGGGCGAGGGCCCGGTGGTCCCGAGGGGAGGGGTCCCGGCGGGCGGGGTCCCGATTTTGCCGGACGCGGACCGGGTGGTCCGGGAGGTCCGGGTGGTCGCGGACGGGGTCCCGGTGGACCCGGCAACCTGCCGCAACTGACGGAAGCGGGCCTCGCCGTTCAGGCCAAGTACGACCAGCGTTTCGACGACCCCGGCCTCCAATGCAGCCCCGCAAACATCTTTTTCGGCTGGACCCACGACCAGCATGTAAACGAGATCGTCCAGACTGCGAAGGAAATCACGCTCAAATACGGATACATGGACTTGGTGCGGACGGTCCACATGAACGCCGCTCACCCGAAGTCTGTGACGCCCAGTGTTGGCGGTCACTCCACGGGAAAATGGGAAGGCGACACGCTGGTGGTGGATACCGTGGGTTTCCTGCCCGGTATCGTGATGCCGATGTCGGGCCACCCCCACAGCGGCCAAATGCATGCCGTGGAGCGGTTTGCCGTGAACTCGGAAACGGGTATGCTGTCCCGGACCTACAAGGCCGACGACCCCAGCTACTGGAAATCCGAATACTCCGGCGGCGATACGATGACGCTCTCGAACGAGCCCTTTGTGCCATACGCCTGCAAAGAGCTGTCCGGCAAGAACAACCAGCGGCCCCAGTAGAATGGACTTCCTGAACCAGTTGGAGCAGTTGGCTGTTTCCCGCTGGGTGCGGGAATCGGGCTCGGTTTTCGCATATCCGACCGTCCTGTTCCTGCACACCCTCGGGCTCGCGATGGCGGCGGGTGTGAGCGTGGCGGTGGACGTGCGGGTGCTTCGGGGAGGGGTGGAACTGCCCCTGAAGGTCTACCGGAAGTTTTTCCCCTTGCTCTGGGCTGGATTCTGGATCAACACGCTGTCGGGGGTTGTGCTGGTGTGTGCCGCGGCAACCACGAAACTGACGAATCCGGTCTTCTACGTGAAGCTCGCATTCATCGCTGCCGCGGTGGTGTTTGCGCGCCGGATCGGTCGGACGCTTTCTTGCCCCTCGAAACTGGACGCATGCGCTTCCATCTTTTGCTGGACGGGTGCGATTGCCGCCGGTCGCTTGCTAGCCTATCTCGGGACCCAAGGACCAGGACACTGAGATGGACGTCTATATCGATTCCTTCTCTGAATGGCTGAAGGGCACCCCGCTGGCATTTGTGGCGACCCACTACCCGTGGGTTTGGCCGGTCTGCCAGATCCTGCATTTCTTTGGCTTGGTGCTTTTGATCTCCATGGTTGGCCTGCTGGACCTGAGAATTTTGGGATTCGGCAAAGGCCTCAGCCTTCGGTCCATCTCTCGGACCATTCCATTGGGTGTGGCGGGTTTTGCCCTCAATCTCCTCACCGGCGCTATTTTTGTTGCCGGCGACCCGCTCCATTACCTCCGCAACCCGGCCTTCCAGTTCAAGATTGGCTTTATCGCCGTGGCTGGCTTGAATGTGCTGGTGTTCCACGCAAGCGGGCTTTCCAAGACGGTTGAAAGTCTGGCACCGGACGACGACGCGCCCTTCGGGGCAAAAGTTGTGGCCTCCCTTTCCACGTTCCTGTGGGTGGGAGTCATGTACTTGGGCCGGATGTTGCCATTCCTGGGAAATTCTTTTTAGAACCCGCTTGACAGACTTACTGTACTACGGCAATATGACTGTAGGACTGGCCAAGTGGATTTCCGTCTCAACCCAAACTCCGGCGTTCCGATCTACCTCCAGCTGATGGAGCAGGTCAAGCACGGCATCGAAACCGGTGCGTTGCAACACGGCGACCAACTCCCTGGAATCCGGAAATTGGCCGAGGTCATCGTGATGAACCCCAATACCGTGGCCAAGGCTTACCGGGAATTGGAGCATGAGGGCTACATTGAGGTCCGCCACGGAGCGGGGGCTTTTGTCACCGGAAAACTCAATAATCAGGAGGTACAGGATCGCATGGACCGTGCCCGTCCAATTTTTGAAACCGCTGTGACCCAGGCGGCGGCCTTGGGTTTGAACGACGAGGAGATACGCCGCATGGTGGAAGCCGAACTCCAAAAGATCGAATTCCGGAAGGGGGCGTCGCACTGAAATGTCGAAATTGGACATCGAAATCTCGGGTCTTCGAAAGAGTTATGGCGGAGTCCACGCGCTCGACGGCCTGTCCATGTCGGTCCCCAGCGGAGCCATCGCGGGATTTGTGGGCTTGAATGGCGCCGGAAAGACGACGACGCTGCGTCTCTTGCTGCAAATGGCACGGCCGGATGCGGGTACCGCTAGTCTTCTGGGCCTCAACGCATTGCATGCCGGTGAGAGTCTGCAAATACGCGCCCGCACCGCCTTCGTGCCGGAAAAGAAGGATTTCTTTCCTTACATGAATGTCGGCGAGGTCATCGATTTCACCAAGGGCCTGTACCCCAAGTGGCGGGCCGACTTGGAAACCCGCTACCTGACCGAATTCGGGCTCAAGCGCCCACAAGCGGTGACACAGCTCTCCAAGGGCGCGCTCGCCAAGCTCCACCTGCTGATGGCCTTTTCGCGGGGAGCGGAATTGATCCTGCTGGACGAACCCACGGACGGGCTCGACCCGTTGGGCGTCGACATCTTCATGCAGGCGCTTGTGGGCTTGGTAGCCGAATCCGGTGCAACGGTGCTGTTTTCATCGCACCGCTTGAATGAAATGGAGCAGGTTGCGGACCACATCTGCATGATCCACCAGGGTCGCAGCCTGATGAACGGGGGCCTGGACGACTTGAAAGCCTCCTGCCGCCGGGTGGTGCTGCTGTTCCAGAACGATGCCGCGCTGGTCGCCGGGGAATTCAAGGCCTTTGGCACGGTGAAACCGGATGGCCGAACCCTCACCGTCTTTGCAAACGGAACTGCGGAGGCCGTGGTCAAGAAGGGTGGGGCGCTCGGGGCCAAGTCGGTCGACGTGCAACCGGTATCGCTGCGGGAAATGTTCTTGGAACTGGTTCAGAGGAATGTATGAGCCTGTGGAGGAAGTCTTGGCTGGAATGTCGGCCCCGGGTCTTGCTGACAGCGGCATTGTGGGTGGTTACATCGGCGGGGACGCTAGGCCTGTTCGGAATGCCGAAGATCTCGCGCGACCCGATTCCATTTTGGAATGTCTACATTTTGACCCTCGCTGGCGTGGTCGCACCTTTGGTCGCCATGATTCTGGCTGGTTCCGGGATCAATTCACAGACGGCCTCGGGCGTGCTTCGTGGCACCCATCCCTCCACGCATTTCATGTTGTCGCTGCCGGTGTCCCGCCGCCGCTCGCTCTGGGTGAGGGCTGCGCTGGGAGGGTTGCTGTTGCTGGTGTTTGTCCTGCTCTCGGTGTGCGTGGTCGGATTCCTTGCACCCATTCGGGGGGCCGAGATCCCGAGCGGACGGATCATCTCCGCCATCCCAGTCGTCCTGCTCTCCAGTTATAGCTTTTTCGGCCTCGGGACTTTGCTCTACACGTGGTTGGACGAACTGTGGGGCGGAACCATCGGGATGGCGGCAGTCGGGTTCCTTTGTGGGGGATTTGTCTCAGTCTCCGAAGAGGTTGGAGTGCATATTCCGGTTGGACTTGCCGATCTGCCGTGGCCGGTCATTGTCGTTTACGTCGCGGTCGGGCTGATCAGCCTTGGTGGCGCAAATATTGTTGTGGAACGGAAGGAATACTAGGAATGGAAACGCAAACCATGCCGCTCCAGGCGGTCCCTGAAAAGAGTGGGAAGAAGTCCCGTGAATCCCTGCTGCTTGCTGTGACAAGCAGTCTGGTCGGCGCACTCGGCGGCTTCGGCGTCGTAAAACTGATTGGACTGGCCGGCGTGGGCAAGGTTCCACTGGCCCTGCTGCCCTGCATTTTTGTTGTCTTCTTCCTGGCTATCGCGCTGCATGAGGCAGGGCACGTGGCGGCAGGTGTGCTTTGTGGATTCCGGTTTTTCCTGTATGTGGTTGGCCCCCTGCGGATCGAGGCTGAGGGGGATCGACTGGGATTCTCCCTGAACCGGGCACCCATTCTCTGGGGAGGATTGGCCGTGTGCCTCCCCCAATCCTACGGGCCGGAATTGAAGCGGCAGATGGGAAGTTTTGTCGCCGGTGGTCCACTTGCCTCGCTATTGGGTGCGACCGCGCTCATCCCGGCATTCCTACTGGGCGGGACACACCCTATGGCGACCCTGTTTTTACTCACCTTCGGCATACTCTCCCCGTTGATTGGATTGGTCACCCTGGTGCCGGTCACGTCCGCAGGTTTCGTGAACGACGGCGCGCGACTAAAAATGCTCCTTTTCGACCAACCCGAAGGGCGCCGCTGGATGGCTCTTTCGACCGTTGCCAGCCTCTGCATGGCGCAACGGCCACGGGAATGGCCGCAGCCGATGGTCGAACTGATGGGCGATGGCCTCGATTCCGACCCAGGGTCCGTCCACACTTGCTGGCTCCGCCACATGTGGCATTTGGACCGGGGCGAAATGGACCAGGCCAAGATGTGGCTCGATCGCGGATTGGCGCGTGTTGATCTGATGCCGAAACCGATGCGTCCGTCGTTCCATTTGGCGGCAGCATCGTTCTACGCGCTGCCGGGCTACGATCTGACAGTGGCACGCAAGAATCTGGAACTGGGCCGCCTGCCGGGCATCCACAACAAAAATGAGATCCACGCGCCCTCAGCGGCTGTCTTGTCTGCGGAGGGCAACAAAGCCGCGGCGCTCAAGGAATTGGAACTCGCCTTCAAGGCATTGAAATCGCAGCCAGGCAAGCTTGGCGTGCCGATACGGGAACGGCTAGAAGCCCTCCGTATTGAACTGAACGGCTAATCTGATAGAAACACCATGTGGAACATCGGGCTTTTTCTCGTCCTGGGTCTAGCCGCAAACTGCCACGCACAATCCGTCGCAAGCCAGTGCCTGCAGGACTTGGACGCGATTCCAGGATTTCTGCTCGCCAATGACACAGGCGCGAAGGACCACCTTGCCAAGTTTGGCCAGAGGCATTTCGATGACGCCCTGGCCCTGGCGCGGAACTCAGCCAGCCAAGCCACCACGTCCGACGCATGCGACACGGCGATTCGGCAATATCTCCAAGCGTGGCGACATGGGCACCTGGAGCTGCAACCGCTGGGCCCACAAGCTGGAAAGCCCGGCACGGCGACGGCCCGGAAACGGGACGACACCCCGACTTTGGCAGTACTTTCCGCCAAGACGCTCGTGCTAACGCTCAAGAGCTTCCGCGACGCCAACCGGGATCCGCTCGTGGCTCTGATCAAGAAGAATCATGGCGCACTCGCAAGCCACCGGAATTGGATCATCGATGTACGCGGCAACGGCGGCGGCAGCGATAGCAGCTACACCCCGTTGCTTCCGTGGCTGATGACGGACGAGATGGTGGACGTTGGACAGGAAATGTTGGCTACCCCGGACAACATTACGGGCTGGGAGCGGTTCTGCGACATCCTTTCTCCTGGTGATAACGTTTGCAAGGCGTTTGAGGATAGGGGAATCGCCCGCATGAGGAAGGCGGCTCCGGGCCAATATGTGCCGCAGGACGACGACGGGCGCATCACGTTCGAGCGCTTGAAGGGCTTGGAGCCGCGCCGTCCCACCCGTGTCGCGATTTTGATCGACCATGGTTGCGGGAGTTCCTGCGAAGAGCTCGTCCTCGCGGCGAGGCAGAGCTTCCAAGTGAAGTTGATCGGTCGGAGCACCTACGGCTCGCTGGACTACTCCAACGTCCGCCCGCACGAACTCCCCTCCGGCCAGCGCCGACTCTGGTACGCAACCACGCGCTCCAACCGCATTCCCGATCTTCCAGTGGATCTGTCCGGAATCCAACCCGACATCTATCTGCCCATGGACCCGAACAACCCCCAGGCCAAGGATGACGAGGTAAAGCGGGTGCAGAATTGGCTTGAGGGCGGCTCCATTGGGCCTCTCAAAGCCGGTCCAATAGGGATCTCCGTCATCGCCCGTTAACGCAACCGTGCGATAAACGGGGAATGCGCCTTGCCTCCACCACCATCGCCGCAATTCTGGCCAGCGCCAGTTTCATGTCGGCAGCCGACCTGCCCCGCGCGGCCCACGTCATCGTTGTCGGCCTCGACGGCTTCGGCACTGGCAGTATCCAGCGCGACCCCACCCCAAACATCCATGCACTCATGAAGAGTGGCGCATGGACAATCCATGCCCGTGGCGTGATGCCGACCGTGAGCGCCCCCAACTGGGCATCCATGGTCATGGGTGCCGGGCCCGAACAGCACGGCATCACATCCAACGACTGGCGGCGCGACAAGTTCACCATCGCACCGGTTTGCAAGGGTCCCGACGCACAGTTTCCGACCGTCTTCTCCATCCTCCGCGCCCAACGCCCAGCCAGCAAGATCGCCATCTTCCATGATTGGGACGGTTTTGCCGACTTCGTCGAGCGCGGAATTCCCACCAAGATCCAGCATGTGAAGGGATCCCCGGAAACCGTGGACGCAGGGCTGAAGTACTGGGCCGCCGAGAAGCCCGAGCTTCTCTTCCTACACTTGGACGAGGTTGATGACGCCGGTCACGGCCACGGCTGGCTTTCACCCGAATTCGATGCCGCCGTCGCCCAAGCGGACAAACTTGTGGGGGACGTGGTGGCGGCTGTTTCGAAGTCCGGCAACGCGGCGGATACCCTGATCATCGTGACGGCGGATCACGGCGGCGTGGAAAAGAAACACGGCGGTCTCTCCATGACGGAATTGGAGATTCCGTGGATTGCTGTCGGTCCGGGCGTGCGGTCGGGAACGGAAATTGTGTCATCTGTTAACACGTACGACACGGCGGCAACCATCGCCTCCGTGCTGGGTCTCGCAGCGCCCGAGTGCTGGGTTGGACGCCCGGTTGCCGGGGCCTTCAGGCCGTAGGAGCCTAGTCCGTACCCATAACAAGTCCGAATCGGGCTGATTTACATTTTTATAATGCAATCGTAACTGAACCGTAATATAGTGGCATCAGGAAGATGTCACGCGTTCGGGCTTCATGGTCGGCCACCTTGGCGGGGTTTGTCGCTTTGGCTGCGATTCCTTGCGTGGGAATCCAGCACGGCGAACACGTGACTGCCCGCAAACTCCTCCAAGGTGGTCGGCTGGACGAGGCGGAACGGCTCATCCTATCCAGCGCGGTCCACAGCACCGACGCTGGACTACTGGCCTTGCAAGGCGAGATCCGGTTCCGCCGGGCGGATTTCGATGGTGCAGCCGCAGCTTTCAGGGCCGCCATCAGGGTGGACGAGCGCTGCGCTCGGGCCTACTGGGGATTGGGTCGGCTCGAATTGATCCAGTTCCACCGCAACAATGCCCGCAGCCTGATGTCCCGTGCATATGGTCTCGATCCCCGCGACCCTGACATTATTCGGTCCTACACGGAGTTTGCCACCGACCCGAAAAGCCGTGAAACGCTTCTAAAAAATGCGATTGCGCTGACCGTAAACGAGGATCGCCAAGCTGCAGCAGCATCCTTGAACCAACTGGTAATGGAAAAGCGGCTGAACGGCAGTCCCCACGGCCGCCTTGCAAGCGGGTACCGGCCCTACACAGTGGCCTTGAAGGCCTACCAACCCCACGGACTCATTCCAGCCGGCCTACTGACCCCTGTTTCAATCAACGGAGGTAAGATACTGTGGCTGGTTTTGGATAGTGGCGCTTCGGGAATTGTCATCAACCCAAAGGCGGCCAAACGACTGGACTTGGACATTGTCTCGGAGACCCAAATCACTGGTTTGGGCGGCGGCGCAGTTGGAGGTGCCATGGGAGTGGCGCATACAGTTCGGGTAGGCGAACATTTCCAGCTCGAGAACTGCGCCGTCGAGGTGCTTTCCGGCACGTTCGCGGAAGGTGCGGACGGCGTGATTGGCATGGATGCTTTCGAGGCCTTCCAGATCCGTTTGGATGCCCGGTCCCGGACGCTGGAGTTGACGCCATTCGAATCCGGTCCTCCAGAGGTCGGTACGGGCCGATGGATCGGATACGACCGGACAGAAAATTCGGATCAACCCTCGCACGCCTACGGTTTCCGGCATTTTCTCCTGTTGAGAGCCCGCGTCCAAGGCGGACAGGCCGGACTATTCCTCGTCGATACCGGCTCGGCAGTGACCTCGGTCGCCCGGGGTACATCCGGTCCGCCGATGGGAGTAGCGAGCGCAATGCTCTTGAATGGCGCGACCGGGGCTGTGGAGGGTATTTTCCGAATTTCACCACTCGTGCTGGAAGTGGCGGGAAGAACCGTCGGCGAGCGGGATCCGGTGAGTATGGACTTGGATGAGATTAGCCGCCGCCAAGGAGTTCAAATCTCCGGGATCCTGGGCTACTCGGTGTTGCGCCAATCCACGGTCACGATCAACTACCGGGATGGCTTGGTGGCCCTCGGCCCTAGACCGTAGGTCAGCCCTTGAGCTGCCAAACGGTGTAGAGCGATCCACCCGCAATCAGGACGTAGGCGGCTCCGCCAGCGAAGATCTGGGCGGGGCTCAGAGCCATTGAGGGCAATGCAACAGCGATCACGTCGGCAAGGGCGAACGTAATCAGAACGATGATACCGGCCAGCCAATAACGTACGTTGGGCTTCCGCTCGGTCTTGATCGTCACTTTTTGGGTGTTCATGGGCTTTCTCCTGCACGCTATATGCCATAGGCGGACAGGATTATTCCCAACGGACCGAAGCTTTCGCTTAGTTTTTCGGCGTAATCGTTAGTGGTCTGGAATCGTTTGCGTTTGCTCCCGGCTCGCAAGCCTGGAACTTGAGCGCCTTGCTGTAGCAAACGTGGACTTCCACCAAGGTGCTTCCCTTTAGGTTGAGCTGCATATCCGCAGCCGTCAGACCTGGATTGGCGGCTACAAAGGCTTGTATCAGAGTACCTGCATTCAGTTTTTTCTTGGTTTTGGCCGCCATGCCGCTCACATCGGGGATGTGCAGCGCCCCCACAACCTTCTCGATGTCACCGAAATAGGCCTCGGGAGTCTTGTAGGCGCAGGTTCCGTGTTTCGCCCATTCGTCCTGCATCAGCTGAATGCCGGGGACGGTGCAGAGATTGTCTTTGAGGGTCTTGGGTGCGATTACAGTAGTCGGTTGTTCGCAATTCCGTGGATGGTCGGCGACAGATTGCGCGTGCGCGGCTTGTGGCCAAAAACCATGGACGACAAACCCGAAGGAATTTTCCTGACACTGGAATTTGTTCTTCGGGCTTTGTCCGGGCTGTGTAGTGCAGAACTGCGGCGACCACGAAAGTGAAAGCAGATAGTAATCGCCGGGCTTCTTGTTGATCGTGTCAGGCTTGCTGATTGATGGGACGAAAAGATCGCCCTGTGAGATGTTACACGTCTGGGCCATGGCCTGTGCCGACAGCCCGAGCGAGACACCAATGAATACGGACAATGTCCGTCGATTGTGGAACATGGTTGCTATCCTCACAGGACTCTACAGCGCCGCCAGAACCTCGTCGGCGTGGCCTTCGGGCTTGACCTTGTCAAAAATCTTGACGATCACACCGTTCTCGATCACGAATGTGGTCCGCGCCACCCCCATCACCTTCTTGCCGTACATGTTCTTTTCCTTCAACACGTCGTACTGGATGGCGATGTCCTTGGAATCGTCCGCCAGCAGCGTGAACCCGAGGTCGAATTTGGCCTTGAACTTGGCCTGCGCCTTGGTGGTATCCGGGGAGACGCCGAGCACGGTGACACCCTTCTCCACGAACTTCGCGACCGCATCCCGGAAGCTGCACGATTCGACGGTGCAGCCGGGCGTGTCGGCCCTTGGGTAGAAATACAGAACGATGCGCTCACTCTGGTGAGCCGCGAGGTCGAATTCCTCGCCCGTGTCGGTCAGAACCTTGAATTCCGGTGCCTTGTCGCCTACTTTAAGCATGTTCGTCCATCTCCTAATTACGAAAGCTTGGCCTTCAACAGTTCCTGCACTACCTGCGGATTGGCCTGTCCCCGGGTCGCCTTCATCACTTGTCCGGCAAAGAAGCCGATCAGCGTCACCTTGCCCGCCTTGTAGCCTTCCACCTGTTTCGGATTCGCGGCCATCACTTCGTCGATTATTTTTTCAATCGCACCGGTGTCGCTAATGGTTTGCAGGCCTTCGCGTTGCGCAATGACGGCAGGGCTGTCGCCGCTCTCGAACATCTTCGCCAGCACGTCCTTGGCCATCGGGCCGGTGAGTTCCTTCTTGGCCACCATCGCCACCAGTTCACCCAAGTGCTTGGCCGCGACAGGAGACTCGCCGATCTCCTTGCCCAACGGCTTCAACATGCCCGCCAGATCACCCATCACCCAGTTCGCGGCCAACTTCGGCTCACCGGAGGTGCGGACAACCTCTTCGAAATAGTCGGCTGAGGCGCGCGAAGCGGTCAAGACATCGGCATCGTATTCGCGCAATCCGTAGGATTCCACGAAGCGCGCGCGTCGCAGCGACGGCAGTTCCGGCATGGAGGCACGCGCCTCCGATTCCCACTTCTCGCTCACACGCAACGGGACCAGGTCGGGTTCGGGGAAATAGCGGTAGTCGTGCGCCTGTTCCTTGCTGCGCATGCCGACGGTGACACCGGTGTCGGGGTTGTAGAGTCGGGTTTCCTGGAAGATTTTCCCGCCGCCCTCAATTACCGCCACCTGCCGGGCAATCTCGTATTCGATCGCAAGCTTTAGGAAGCGGAAGGAGTTGACGTTCTTGACTTCGACCTTGGTGCCGAATTCCGACTGGCCCCACGGGCGCACCGAGACGTTGGCGTCGCAACGCAGGTGGCCCTTCTCCATGTCGCAGGTGGAGACGTCCATGAACTGGATGGCCTGCTTGAGTTCCGTCACATAGGCGAAGGCTTCGTCGGAGGAGCGCATTTCGGGCTCGCTGACGATTTCAATCAAGGGTGTGCCGGAGCGGTTGAGGTCGACATAGGTGTAGCTGGCGGAATCGCGGAACCCCTCGTGCTGGCTCTTGCCGGCATCGTCCTCCATGTGGACGCGGGTGACGCCGACGCGCTTGTGCTTTCCATCGACAACAATATCGACCCAGCCGTGCTCGGCCAAGGGCTCATCGAACTGGGAAATCTGGTAGCCCTTGGGGAGATCGGGGTAGAAGTAGTTCTTGCGCGCGAAACGCGACTGGCGGGCGACCTTGCAATTCAGCGCCAGCGAACCTTTGATGGCGAGGTCGACGGCTTCGCGGCTGAGCACCGGGAGCGCGCCGGGCAGGCCGAGGCAGACCGGGCAGACGTTGCTATTCGGGGCGGCACCGAAGCTGGTGGGGCAACCACAGAAGATCTTGGTGCGCGTGGCCAGCTGGACGTGGACTTCGAGCCCGATCACGGCCTCATACTTGGCGATCAGTTCGGGGGGAGCGGTCTCCATAAGCTTTCAGGATATAAGGGTGGGGAGTAGAATCCGCTAAACTCAAGAACGGATGACCCAATTGACCCGATCCGCCACCTTGGCCGTCCTGGCCTTCTCGATCTGCTCCCTGCAGGCCGCGACACCAACAGTCGCCGGTGCAAAAGCCTTCATGGACAAGGCCGAAGCCGAACTGATGCGCCTCAACATCTCTCAGGCACGGGCTGACTGGGTGAACCAGACATTCATCACGGACGACACCGAGGTCATCTCGGCTGCGGAAAACGAGCGCCTGATCGCGCGGACGACCGAACTGGTCAAGGAATCGCGCCAGTTCGACAAACTCCCACTCCCCGCCGACCTCCGCCGCAAGTTCCTGCTATTGAAGCTGTCGCTGACCATGCCCGCCCCCTCGGACGCCAAATTGCGCGAGGAACTGACGCAGACATCAGTCGGTCTTGGCAGCACCTACGGCAAGGGGAAGTACTGCCCGGACGAAGACACGTCCCACTGCGTCGGCATTGACGACCTCGAGGACCGGATGGCGAAATCGCGCGACCCCAAGGAACTTGCGCGTTACTGGGCTGGCTGGCACAAGATCGCGCCTCCCATGCGGGAAAAATACGCGCGGTTTGCGGAACTCTCCAACCAGGGTGCCCGCGAACTGGGTTTCAAGGACACCGGCGTCCTGTGGCGCTCCTATTACGACATGCCGGCCGACCAGTTTTCCGCTGAGATGGAGCGGTTGTGGGCCCAAGTGGAACCGCTCTACAAGGAACTGCATGCGTATGTTCGGACCCGCTTGGTCGCAAAATACGGCGCGGCGGCCCAGCGACCCGATGGCCTAATCCCCGCGCATCTGCTGGGAAACATGTGGTCGCAACAATGGGACAACATCTTCGACCTGGTCGCGCCCGCTGCGGCTCCGCCAACCTACGACCTTGGCCAAATCTTCGCCGAGCGCAAAACCGACGCCAAGGCCATCACAACCTACGGCGAGGCTTTCTTCAAGTCCCTGGGCTTTGAACCGCTACCGCCCAACTTCTGGAAGCGGTCCATGCTTGTGAAGCCGACCGACCATGACGCCGTCTGCCACGCCAGCGCCTGGGATATCGACCTCGACCAGGACGTGCGCCTGAAGATGTGCATCCACAGCACCACGGACGATTTCGCAACCGTCCACCACGAACTCGGCCACCTCTACTACGACCTTTCGTACCGCAAACAGCCGCTGCTGTTCCGCGATTCCGCCAACGACGGCTTCCACGAGGCCATCGGCGACGCGATTGCGCTCTCGATCACACCGGAGTATCTGAAAACCATCGGCCTGATCCAGACCGTTCCGCCGCCCGCCGCCGACATCCCGATCCTGCTGCGCAAGGCGCTCGAAAAGATCTCGTTCCTGCCGTTCGGATTGCTTGTGGACAAATGGCGCTGGCAGGTGTTTTCCGGCGAGACCAAGCCGGAGGGCTACAACGCCGCGTGGTGGGCGCTGCGGGAGAAATACCAGGGAATCGCGCCCGCCGTGGACCGGTCCGAGGGCGATTTCGACCCCGGCGCCAAGTACCACATCCCGGCCAACACGCCTTACGCGCGCTATTTCCTCGCCGCGATCTACCAATTCCAGTTCTACCGGGCCATGTGCCGGGAGGCGGGGTACAAGGGACCGCTGAACCGGTGCTCGGTCTACGGGTCCAAGGAGGCGGGTGCGAAGTTTGCAGCCATGCTCAGTCTGGGGAAATCCAAGCCGTGGCCGGAGGCGCTGAAGCAGTTGACGGGCGATGACAAATTGGACGCATCGGCGATTGTCGAGTACTTCGCCCCCCTCTTGGAATGGCTCAAGCAGCAGAATGCGGGCACAAAAACCGGCTGGACGGTGGCGGCGAACCCGATGAAGGCCCAGTAGCGCTACTAGAGTTGGGATAATGGGAGCACGACACCCTTGCTCCCATTGCTGCAATTCGCGCTGGTTTCCTTCACGTCGATTTTCGTGTTGGTGGATCCGGTGTCGGCGGTGCCTGCGTTTCTCTCGATGACCGCGCACCCCGGTGCCAAACCCCGGCGCAAGACCGCTGCTGCGGCTTGCTGGACTTTCTTCGCGGTTTTGACGACGTTTGCGTTGGCGGGACCGGCAATCTTCCGGCTTTTCGGCATCACCTTGCCCGCGTTCAAGATTGCGGGCGGGATCATTCTGGGACTTGTCGGACTGGACATGCTCCAAGCCCGCCGTTCGCCCACCAAGGAAACACCGGGCGAAACCGAAGAAGGGGCTGAAAAGGAAGATCCCGGCGTGATCCCTCTTGGGGTGCCGATGCTGGCGGGACCAGGCTCAATTTCCTCCGTGATGGTTCTGATGGGAGAGGTCAACGATCTTCCCCGCCACGCGGTAATTCTGGGCTGTATCGCGGCCGTGGCGCTTGTGTCCTTCCTGATCTTGGCGGCGGCGGACAAGGTGGGAGCGTACCTCCACCAGACCGGAATCCAGATCATGAACCGGATGATGGGGTTGCTGCTGACCGCGATTGCCGTGCAGTTCGTGCTGAACGGATTGCGGGATATTGGCGTTGTGCGGTAAAACTTGGTGCCCGGGGCGGGACTTGAACCCGCACTCTCCTTGCGGAGAAACGGATTTTAAGTCCGGTGCGTCTGCCGGTTTCGCCACCCGGGCATATTTCGGGGTGCTGGGAACCGCCTTCCAATTCTATCGCGTTTCGCCCACCCGCCGCGTTTCGCCCGTCCAGAATTCGCTAAACTGAATGACATGGCGATGATGTTCGAGGCCGTTTACGAGAACGGGGTGCTCAGGCCGATCGAAAGCTTGACGCTCATAAACCGACAACACGTTTTCGTGACCATCGCCAGCCCTGCCGAGGACGACGTGGCTGGCTATTTTGAACCCGAGGAATGGGAAGCTGCCAAACATGACGACGTCAGCCTCCAGGAGGTTCGGTGGGCGCTCTCGTCAATTTCGGGATCGCTGGCCGACGCAGTTATTGCGTTGCGGGAAGAACGCTAATTGACCGGCCATTTCCTTGACACCAGCGCTCTGGCCAAGCTCTACCACAAGAAATAGGCTCAGACCACGTCGAGAGTATTTTGCACCAGCCAAGATCTAAAGGAATCGTGTCTCGACTATCCTTGGTCGAGATGGAGTCCGTATTTGCGATTAAGGTCCGAACCGGCGCGCTCGATGAGAACGGGCGATCCCTGGCCCTGCGACGGCTTCGAGCAGACATTGCGCAGGATCGGCTACTGGTCGGACCGCCCATTGAACCGAAACACTATCGCTCCGTGCAAAACTGCTGAGGCTTCACGGGGTATCGCGGGGCCTGAGGACCCTTGATGCTCTGCAACTCGCGGTTGCTTTAGATATGCTGGAGGCATCCCGGATTTCAGTAATGATTTCAGCCGACAAGCGACTTTGCGAAGTGGCTGAAACTTGCGGATGCCCGGCGGTTGACCCTGCGAATCCCGGCTTGATCCAAGAGTGAGTTTCGCCGCCCCCACCCGGCATTTCCGTGTGCGGGGAACCGCTTCCCAATTCTATCGCGTTTCGCCCACCCGCCGCGTTTGGATGGCACCATCGGTTTCCCACGCGGCCAGCACACCGCCGTCCGGTAGCGCCACAAGGGACGGCATTGCCCCACCCTGCTCCTGCAAGACCTCAGTCTTCCCCGCATTCCACACCTGCACCTTACCCGCTTTCTGCCACGCGACGTAGGGTTGGCCCCCGCTCACTGCGACCACCACGTCCACGCCCGTGCCGATCCGGGTTTCCGGGGTATCGGGTGTGGTCAGGTAAACCTCGTCGCTCCGCCGCCATGCGCTAACCAGCTTGCCATCGGAATACACCATGCCGCCACCGTCCATCGGGCATGCGTTGATCTCCCACGTTCCGAGGCCTACTTTGACCGGACTCGACGCGACCTTGCCGTCGCGCAACTCCAGCGTATACAGGTCGCGACTGCCTCCAACCACGTTCCGGAACATCACGGTGAAGTTGCCGGTGCCGGTCGCAGCAAGCACGGGGGCGCAACACTGGCAGATCGTGCCGCCTGTCGCTTCGTAAACCAAGATATTTTTCGACCACGTCGCGCCGCCATCGTTCGAGAAGGCCCCGTAGAGCCGCGTCCCGGCCTGCCTTAGATCGAGCCATGTGGCCGCAAGATGGCCATGGCCGTCCGACGCGAGCGCGTGCAGTCCCTCGCGTGCCGCTCCAGAAACGTCGTTCACAATCACGGGCTTCGACCAAGTCTTGCCCTTGTCCGCGGACCGCCACACGACAAGATCGCCGTCCGCGGGCAAACCATGGGCGTGCTGGCCGGTCGCCAAGGTCTTCCCGACCACGGCGCTGACCACCATGTCACGCCCGGTAAAGGTTACGTGGGGGCCGCGATGGCGGCCGACAGCCAGCACGGGCGACTCGGAAACCCTCACGGGTGCCGAAAAAGTTTGGCCGTGGTCGGAAGACATGGCGAGCATCACCGATCCACCGCTTGCAAAAGCCATCGCTACCGTGCCATCGCCGACAGCCAGTTGCGGCTGCCGGTAGGGAGTCTTGTCCGGCGCGGGGCCCATGGTGGCGGCCATCACCGAAGTTGCCAGAATCAATATTGCGTTCATTGGATATCTCCTAGAAACCCAGCCGGAGCGCAAACTGAAGCGTCCGGGGGTCGTTGACGGCCAGAATCTGGCGGAACGTGGTGTTGGGTGCCGAGGGGTAAGCCCCCGCCCCGAAAGTACCGTTCACTTGGACCACATTCGTGTGGTTCAGCAAATTGAAGCCTTCGGCCATTGCCTGGAGCTTCATCCGTTCGCCGATTGCAAAGGTTCGGCTGAGTCGCGCGTTCCAATTCCACTGGGCGAAACTTGTGCCCAGATTGCGGTCAATGAAGTTCCCGTTGACGACGGGACGCCCGGCAGTGCCTTGAATCGTGGTGACGCCGGAGGTGATGTTGAACGGCAGCGCGGAGTAGGCCGTCAACGAGGTGCTCAGTTGGAGCCCGTGGCTGATCCGCCCCAGCATGGAATGCGCGGGGCCTGTGGCCGTATGCGCCGTACCCTCCATGGCGAACCGGCTGCGCTGGTCGTCGTCTGACCGGCCATAGTCCTGCCAAATGTTGAACGGATTCAGCGGCGAGCTAAAGAAATTCTCCCCAACATTGTTCAGCGCCTTGGAGTAGGTGTACGAAACGCGGTAGTTGCCCCATTTCACCGGACGCTGGACAAAACTCACGTGCCCGCCGTCGTAGCGCGAATCGGCCAGGGACGAGTACTGGCTGTTGTTCCCGTACGCCGAATTCGGTCGGCAACCGTTATTCGTTCCGACTGCGGCGCACGACGGTACGTTCTGGTTCACCGAAATGATCAAGTGGACGCCCCGCACATGCTGGTAGCCCGCGCTAACGGTGGCCGACTTGCCCACCTGCTGTTCCACTTCAAAGCTGCCTTGTTCCGAATATGCGTTGCGCATCCGGGGATTCATGGTGGTGAAATTGAACAGCACTCCGGGTGGTATCGTCAGCGTGGCCAAAATGGAGGGGAAAACCGGTGCTCCGGCCTGGGTCGGGGAAAGGCTGATGCTGGATTGCTGCAGATTTCCTACCACGGTCGAGTTCACGGCGGAAAGCATCGCATTTGCAAGCGGACGGAGCGGGAGCCGGTCATAGAAGAGGCCGAAACTGCCACGGAACACTGTCCGTCGGGAGCCGACCGGCGACCAAGCAAATCCGGCACGCGGGGAGATATTGCCCTTTTGCGTGGCAATGGTTTGGAGCCACTCCAGGTCGTACCGGATACCGAGATTGAGCGTCAGGTCGCGCGTGACTTTGTATTCGTCCTGGGCGTAGATGCCAAGATTCGGATTCGTTTGATGGACCTGCGTGACGCCGAAGGTCTGTGCGAAACCGGAATTCGCGTAGGTACCGCTGAGAAAGTTGGCTAATGAGGAGAAGGTGTAGCTGCCTCGGTTGGTGCGTGGAAAAGTGATCGTGTCGTTGTTGTAAAGAAAGTCGGCGCCGACCCGAAGCGCGTGCGCCCCCTGCTGCACCGACAGGCTATCGGTCACCTCAAATAGCCTGTTCAGCCGGCCGGTGGGAGAGCCGGAAAGCGTGCCGAACGTGGCAATGCCCGAAATGCTGACGGCGGGCCCCACCGGATCCGAGGGCGGCGCAGCCAGACTGCTGTTGGTGAACTGAATTCGTGTTTCGTTCACCATCCGGGGCGAGATGGTGGCGACATTGCTGGCGGTCAGGGTCTGGTCCGTGTCGAACAGGTTGGCAGAAGCGGTGGGTGCGTTCAGGGCCCCGGCACCACGTGAATTCAGGCTCGCCACATGGTAGAGGTTGTAGCGGGCCGTGAACTGGTCCTTGGCGCTGAAACGGTGGTCGGCCTTGGCGAGGAACGTCTGACTGTGTATCGGATTCCGGTACTGGCCGGTGGTAACAGGTGGGCCGGGGTACTTCACGGCGGCCAAGCGCGCGTTGATTGCTGCCACATTGGCTGGCGTGATGGTGCTGAAGCCAGATTGGTTCAGCTGCCTCGACTCGAAATTCGTGAAGTAGAACGTTCTGTCGCGGGCCACCGGTCCCGAAATGCTGCCGCCAGACTGGGCTTGCGTCAGCGGCAGAACCGTATTGGAAAGGGCGTTTGCCGCGTTGAAACGGCTGTTCTTGAAATAACCGTAGAGATCCCCGTGCAGGGTGTTACCGCCGCTCTTTGTGACCAGATTGATGTAGCCGCCGAGCGCGCGCCCGAATTCGGCCTGTCCCCCCGAGGTCACCACTTGGAATTCCTGCACCACATCGACCCCGACAAAGGTTCCGGCCAGGCCCGCGGCGTCGTCATTTGCGCTTACGCCATCGATGATAAAGCTGTTGGAGAAATTCCGTTGGCTCCCGACAGAGATTCCCTGGCCGGGTATGGCCGAGGTCTCGGCGAATAGTTGGTTGGATGCCGTATTGGTCGCTGAAACGCCCGGCACAAAAAGCGCTAGGTCGAGGTAGTTCCGACCGTTCATCGGCAGGTTCCGCACCTCGGCCTGGGAGATCGTTCCGGCCACCTGCGTTCGGGATGTCTCGATCAGAGGCGGCTCCCCGCTCACTTCGACCCGGGTTTCGGCTTGTCCGACGACCAGGGAGAACGGCAGGTCGAAGGCCGCCCCCACCGTGAGCGTCACGGGCCGGATCGCTTCCTGGAATCCGGTCTTTCGGGCGGAAACCTCGTAGCGGCCCACCTTCAAATAGGGCAAAAGATAGCGCCCATCGTGGTTGGTGCGTGCGGTGGTGGAAATATTGGTGTCGATTTGCCTGACCGCGATGTCCGCGCCCTCGATGGTGGCGCCGGTTGCATCGGTCACCAATCCGCCGATGGTGGCGTAATTAACCGATTGCTGGGCATTGGCGGCGCTTGCGGCTAGCCCTGCCATAAATAGAAATACCGTCTTCGAAGCTCTTTTCATCCTTCGTCTCCCGTTTCAACCTGTTTGGCTGCGTGCAAAATCCGCGTTAGGACGGAATTAGGCCGGGCAGGTTGGCGGGGGACGTTGAAATCGGGTGAGCTCGGACGAAGGTGGACCGGGGAACCGGGTTCCGGAACAGGACGAGAGGAACTTTGGGAATAGGTGCGTGCAGGCCGAGGGTTGGTTTGCAGTTAGGGATACCGAATCGGGTGAGGTGCCATCGCAGGCGCATTCCGTGGAACAGGTGCCAGCGCGCCAAGCGGGTTCATCAGGCTGATGGCTGCCGGAGTGCCCTTTCCGATGGCACGAACCCTTGGCCATGTCTTTGCAGCAGGTGCAAGCCGTTTCAGACGCAGTCGCGGCTTGGATGGCGGGTGCGGCGATCCCAAACGCGAACGCGGCCAAAAGAAGGATTGCGACGCAGTTCCGCATCCGCACGGAGGAAATGAAACCTCCGCGCCGCCAAAATGCGGAAGCGCGTGCAAACGGATGCATAAGAGTCTGAGTCCGGAACGTGAATACGGATGGACTGGAGAAAATGCGGATCTGGGCTAGGCAGCGGGTGGCGGACGTTGGAGGAAATCTACGGAGAGTTGTGCGGCGACGAAGTTACGCGTGACCGTCAAAAGTCCGAGCGGGGTGCTGTCCGGGTGGGTGAAAGCGGTTGGCAAATTGCGGCTAAAGACCGGCGAATCACCGGGAGCCACGGAATCGCAATCGCCACCACAACCCCGAGCCTCGCTGAGAACGGGCGTGTCGGACCGCTTGAAATGGTCGCAACACGTGTGTTTGCCGTGCAAACGGCGGCAACAGGCCATCCCGCCGTCCTGGACCGAGGCCAAGGCAATCGGGGCAGCCGCCTGCCAAGCGAATAGGAACAGCAGCAATGAGCAGATCGTCCGGCGGAACGTATCCGTGGATGAAAATGTACTCATTCGTCTATTAAGCTAGCACAGTCTGCGGACTCCTCGACCTGCCCAAGGTAGGGGGGACTGGCGGAAATCCCGTTTTTCTGTCAACATAGTAGTTCAACCTATAATGTTTGGTTCAGAAAATGTTCCGCTTTGAAACGGCGGGAGAGTCCCATGGCGAGTGTCTGCTCGCAACCCTGACTGGGCTCCCTTCCGGCATACCAATCGCCCAAGAGGCGATCAACCACGAACTCTGGCGCAGGCAACAGGGATTTGGCCGAGGCGGCCGCATGAAGATTGAGACCGACCGCGTCTCGATCGTGGCAGGCGTGCGCCATGGCCAGACAATCGGTGCGCCGATCGGCATGGTGATTGCCAATGCCGATTGGAAAAACTGGACGGAATCGCTGCCGGTGACGCCCGGTGACATGTCGCTGCACAAGCCCGTGTCTCGCCCACGTCCTGGCCACGCCGATCTTTCCGGTGCGATCAAATACAATTTCCCGGACGCCCGTTACATCCTGGAGCGTGCCAGTGCGCGCGAAACCACGGCCCGCGTGGCCATCGGAGCCATCGCCAAGCAGTATCTGGCGGAGTTCGGCATCGGGATTTTGAGCCACGTGATCGCGGTGGGCCCCGTTCGGATGCCGCGAGCCGCCACTTGGGAAGAAATCGTGGAGCTCAACAAGAAATCGGAAGTGCTTCTCGGTTGCGTCGATCCCGAGGTGGAGCAGCAGATGAAGGGCTTCGTGGATGAAGCCTACCGCACCGGCGACACCGCAGGCGGCATCTTTGAAGTGGTCGCCCGTGGCTTGCCCGTGGGCTTGGGCTCCCATGCCACCTGGGATTCCCGCTTGGATGGCAAGCTGGCGCAGGCCATCGTGTCGATGCAGGCGGTGAAGGGTGTGGAAATTGGCAGTGCCGAGGAGGGCGCGGCCAGTTTCGGGTCCAAGGTTCAGGACACCATTCACTACCGGAAGGATGACCGGGAGTTCTATCGGGGCAACAACCGCGCCGGTGGAATCGAAGGCGGCATGACCAATGGCGAGGAATTACGCGTGCGCGGCTTCCTGAAGCCGATTTCAACTCTCCGGCGGCCGTTGGAATCAGTGGACTTGGAGACACGCGAACCTTCAAAGGCGGCCTATGAGCGCTCCGATGTCTGTGTCGTTCCGGCAGCCGGGGTGATTGGTGAATCCATGGTGGCAATCGTACTGGCAGGAGCCATGCTGGAAAAATTCGGCGGCGATTCGCTCGTTGAGGCAAAACGAAATTACGAGGGCTACCTGCAGCAGGTGCGCGAGTTCTGATGGGGATTTTCTAGATGGTTTTGGACATCGTCAAATATCTCAACAACCCGATTCTTGAGCGGCCCGCAGATCCGGTAACCGAATTCGATACACCCGAGCTGTACAAACTGGTCGAGGACATGTTCGAGACCATGTACGCCAAGCGGGGCGTCGGTCTGGCTGCACCCCAAATCAACGTGGCCAAGCGGGTCACCGTGATCGACGTGAGCGGCCGCGACGAAGGCGAGGAACTTGCGGAGGGCGAGGAAGAGGACGAGCCCGATCAAATCGTCCTGATCAACCCTGTTGTGATCAGCAAGCAGGGCAAGCAGACCGGTGAGGAAGGTTGCCTCAGTATTCCAGGTTTCCGCGAACCGGTTACCCGGGCGATGCGGGTCGTGGTGAGAGCGCAGGACGAAAAAGGCGAATTTTTTGAGATAGAAGGCGACGAACTTTTGGCCCGCGCCATGCTACACGAGATCGACCACCTGAACGGCGTTCTGTTCCTATCCCATCTGAGCTCGCTCAAGCGGGAGTTGATCAAGCGCAAGATTCGGAAACTGCAGCAGTCCGGGGAGTGGGAATAACTTCTTGAACACCGTCTTTTTGGGCACGCCCGAGTTTGCCGTTGCCACACTGGAGCGCATGATCGAAGCCGGTCACCGCGTTTTGGAGGTGGTGACGCAGCCGGACCGTCCCCAGGGCCGGAAACAGGAGTTGATTCCGTCACCTGTGAAAAAGGCTGCAATCCGGCACGCCTTGCCGGTCTACCAGCCCGAACGGATTCGCCGGCCGGAATCCGTGGAACACCTGCGCGAACTGGCTCCGGATGTGATGGTTGTGGTCGGATATGGCCAAATTATCCCCCAGGCTATCATTGACATCCCAAAACACGGTATTATCAACGTGCATGCCTCGTTGCTGCCTGAGTTGCGCGGCGCGGCACCGATCCAGTGGGCTGTAGCCCGCGGATTTGCAACGACGGGTGTGGCCACGATGAAGATCGACGCAGGTCTCGACACAGGGGATGTATTGGGCTCCTGGGAAACGACGGTTGGCGGGGATGAAACCGCACCCGAGCTCGGGGTGCGCCTTGCCAAGGCCGGTGCGGATCTTTTGGTACGGACCTTGTCGGAGTTGGAAAGCGGCGTTGCGGTTCCGGTCCCGCAGGACAATGCTATCGCCACCTATGCCCCCATTCTCAAGAAAGAGGATGGCCGAATCGATTGGACCCGGAGCGCACAGGAAATACACAATTTGATTCGGGGCCTGCAACCGTGGCCGGGTGCGCACACCTCCTTCCGGGGACAGTCATTGCGCATCTGGCGTTCCAAGCTTCCATCGGTACACCGGAACGTGGGTAACCGGGCGGACTGGAAAAACGGTCTTGTATTTGAGGATGGCGGCGTGTTCGCCGTCGCCGGGGATCAGGCTCCCCTACAATTACTGGAAGTTCAACTGGAAGGCCGCCAGCGCATGACTGCGGCTGTTTTTGCCAATGGACACCGCCTTTCGGGCGGCGAGCTGCTGGCCTGACTTGAACGATTTATAGACAACGCTACAAAAACGATTACGACACTGCGATTTTGAAAACACAGAAATGAGACCATTCGACTTACCGCTCGGCTTCAAGTACGCGACGGCCTACGCTGGCATCCGCAAACAGGAAAGGGACGATCTTGCCCTGATCGTTTCCGCGGTGCCCGCTGCGGCGGCCGCCGTATTTACCACCAATAAGGTGCAGGCGGCCCCCGTCAAGCTGGCCCGGGCCAACATGCGTGCGTCCAAGGGCGTCTGCGGTGCCATTCTGGTCAATGCCGGCAACGCGAATTGCGCAACCAAGTCCGGCGACCGTGTTGCCTTGGACACCACGAAGGCAGTTGCCAAGCTGTTGAAACTACAGCCCAATCAAGTCCTGTCCGCATCCACCGGCGTCATTGGGGTGGAGTTGGACGGAGACCTGATCCTGAACAAGCTGGACGCGATGGTGGAAAAGTTGGACGACAACGCCCTTCCCGATGTCGCACGCGCCATCCTGACCACCGATCTGCAAGCCAAGGGCGCTTCCCGGGAAGTGACTCTGCGCCGGGGCACCGTCCGCATCGCGGGCGTCACCAAGGGTTCCGGTATGATCCACCCTCGCATGGCCACCACGCTCGGTTTCGTGATGACCGATGCCGTGATTCCGCAAACGCTGCTGCGCCGGATGTTGGTCCGCGCAACCGAGGTGAGCTACAACCGGATTTCGGTCGATGGTGACACCTCGACGAATGACACTTTGATTGTTCTTGCCAACGGCTCGTCCGGCGTCCGCCCCGATCCGAAGGAAATGAGCATCTTCGAAGAGGCTCTTACGGAAACGCTACAGTCGCTGGCGCGGCAGATTGTGCGCGACGGCGAAGGTGCACGCAAGCTGGTTTCGGTGGAGGTGCATGGCGCGATCAGCGATGCTTCGGCCGCCTCGATCGCCCGGTCGATTTCTAATTCGCCGCTGGTCAAGACCGCGATTGCCGGTTCCGATCCCAATTGGGGGCGAATTTTGTCGGCCGCCGGGAACTCGGGTGTCAATTTCGATCCCGCCACTGTGGACATCACCCTCCAGGACGTGAAGGTTTGCCGCAACGGCTTGGCCGCACCGTTCGACGAGGGCGACATGAAGTTGCGCTTGGATGACACCGACGTCTCCATCGTCTTCCGCATCACAGGCAAGGGCAAGGGCAGCGCCACTTTCTGGACCTGCGACTTGACCGAGGATTACATCCACATCAATGCCAACTACCGGACCTAACTACCGGTTACGAATGAACACCAGGGCCGTCGCTTTCGCGGCGGCTTTTGTGTTTCTGGCGGCTCCGTGCTTGAACGGCCAGCAGGATCCGGTTCCAGCTGTGCTGGCGGATTTGGCTATGGCATTGAGTCAAGGCGACGCCGTTGCCGCGATTGGCGTATTCGACCGGGCGATGAAGGGGTTCGAGAGTGTCTCCGCCAATATCGAGGCTCTGGTGGCGCAATCCGAGGTCCTCTGTGCAATCGATGTCGTGACCGGGACAGTGACCGGCGCGATCCACGAAATCGATTCCGATTGGTATCTGCAAATCAAGGGCCGGGCGAGTGGGGAAGTGATCCGTCGGCGTGAGCGTGTGCATCTACGGATCGAGAAGTTGCGCGGACGCTGGAGGATCACTGGGTTCAGTCCATCCCGAATTCTTGAGCCATCCGGGCCGCAATGACAGACTGTTGCAAAAGTTGTGTAACCGCCAGGTAAATTTAGACACATAGATAGTAGAGGGAAGCACTATGGTTTCCAGAAATCGCCAATACGCCGCGTTGATTGCAGCTGCAGCCGTTGCAGCTAGCGGTATCTACTACTACGTTTCACATTCGTCACAGCCCTCCGCGCTGCAGATTCGCGGTGCAATCGGCCAGACAGTGGATGGGTCCGTCCTCACGGGCCTTTATGACAACGCCCGCACTGGGGCCTACCTGTTGGAGACAACGCTAACCCCGTCGACCGTAAAACCTGCAACTTTTGGAAGAGTTTTCACGCTGGCCGTGGATGGCCAGATTTATGCGCAGCCACTGTATCTGCAGGGACTGAAAGTGGCTGGATCGGCTGGCTTGAGCAGTACCCACAATGTCGTTTTTGTCGCAACGATGCACAATTCCCTGTATGCCTTCGACGCCGACGCGCCGGGCATGCCGCTCTGGACCGTAAATTTTGGCCCGTCGGTGCCGACCTCCACCTACGAAACCGACTGGGGTACTTATGCCGATATCACACCGGAGAACGGGATCCTTGGGACACCGGTAATCGATTCGGCTTCAGGAACGATTTACGCCGTGGCTGCAACATTCGAGAAGGGTGCCTACTTTTACCGTCTACACGCGATCGATTGCGCCAGCGGAGCCGAACGTCCCAACTCGCCGGTCACAATCCAAGCAAAGGTTCCTGGAACCAGCTCGGACAGCAAGGACGGGAGTCTTGCCTTCGACGCGGGCCAACACCTGCAGCGGCCAGCTTTGCTGCTGTCCAAGGGCGTCGTTTATGTTGCATTTGGATCGCATGGAGATGGAGAGCCGTACCATGGATGGCTTTTCGGCTACAGCGCGGCGAACATCCAGCAGCAGGTTTCGGTGTTCAATCCCACACCGGGCGGCGACGGCGGTGCATTCTGGCAATCCGGCCGGGGTCCTGCGACGGATGATGCCGGGAACATCTATTTGGTGGCCAGCAACGGCACTGCGGACATGACTGCGAATTTCGGTAATAGCGTTCTGAAGCTGGACCCGACCGCAACGAAGGTCGCCGACTACTTTACGCCTTTCGATTTCCAATCATTGAACGACACGGATTCCGATCTGGTTGCCGGTCCGATTGTGATTCCCGGCACAAATTTGGTGGTTGCGAGTGGCAAGGCCGGCATTCTGTATTCGATGGACCGCACAAAGATGGGTCACAATTCGTCCAATGACGCTCAGATCGCCCAGCGGTTGGATACGGGTATGCCACTCTTGTTCAACATGGTCCTCTGGAACAAGTCGGATGGCCCGGTGCTGTATACGCACTCGGCGAACATGTCGATGACGGCATTCAAGCTTTCGAACGGGAGGTTCCCGTCGACGCCGACCGCCTCCAGCCCCGATGGCTTCCCAGTTCCCTTCCAAGGCATGGCGATTTCAGCCAACGGGTACACGGCTGGCACCGGGATCCTATGGGTCTTGGGTCCGACCGGTTCCCCACGCTCCCCCGCAGTTCTGCATGCCTACAACGCCGATGGGTTGGCGGAGATCTGGAATAGCGGGATGAACAGCGGAGACGCCGTGGGCCGATATATGAAGTTCACCAATCCGATGGTCGCGAACGGGAAGGTCTTCGTCCCAACGGGCGACAACCAGTTAGCCGTCTACGGTGCGGTGTCGAATCACAATACGACGTCGGTGCACACGCCGGTCATTACCGGAATTGTGAACGGGGCCAGTTATGCGAACGGGCCTGTGGCACCCGGCGAAGTGCTCGCTATCCTTGGCCAGTATTTGGGACCGAATGACATGGCGGTGGGCAGTGTGGATGCCAACGGGAGCTTGGGTACCCAACTGGCCGGTGTGCAGGTCACTTTCAATGGCGTTCCCGGGCCGCTGTATGCCGCTTCAACCGGCATGGTGTCCGTGATTGTTCCATACGAGGTTGCAGGCTCGGGCAAAGTTAAGATTCTCTTGACGTACAACGGTGCTCCGGCGCAATCCCAGATTTTATCCTTGGAGGACGCCATGCCTGGCTTGTTCACTGCGGATTCATCCGGCAGCGGTCCCGGAGCTTTCGTCAACCAAGATGGCAGCACCAATAGTGCCGATAACCCTGCCGCTACGGGCTCCATTGTCGTCTTGTCCGGAACGGGCGGTGGTGTCACGTCACCGGCATCATCGACGGGATCCGTGGTTGCCGGCCCTGCGGGATTGAATGGGCAAGTATCGGTGACCGTGGGTGGGATCGATGCAAAGGTGTATTACGCGGGGAGCACGGTCGGCTCAGTGGCGGGCGCGATGGATGTGAAAATCCGGGTGCCCTCCGACGTTCCGACAGGCCCGGCTGCGGTGGTGGTTACGATCGGTGGGCAGTCGAGTCAGGAAACCGCGACCCTTTCGGTAGTTTCACCGAATGTGACGGGGTCGGTGCGCAAGTTGTCTACTGGATCGGTTGGACAGCACTTCCGGCCAAAGCCGATCTAGCCAAATTGGGAAAAGCAGACAAAAAGGGGGACGCGGATCGAATCCGCGTCCCCCTTTTCGTTTAGGTTCGGTTGGGGTTTAGGCTTTGCGCGGTACGAAGTTGAGCGAGGCCGAGTTCATGCAGTACCGTAGGCCTGTGGGCTTGGGCCCGTCCGGGAAGACATGGCCCAAATGCGCTTCGCAACGGGTACAGACGCTTTCCGTGCGCTCCATCCCGTAGCTGCGGTCCACGTGATCGGTCACGTTTTCTTTTGCCAACGGCTGGTAGAAGCTCGGCCAGCCGGTACCGGACTCGAATTTCGTCTTCGAATCGAAGAGTGGCGTGTCGCAGCAGATGCAGTGGTAGACACCGTCCGCGTGGTTGTTGGCGTACTTGCCGGTGAACGCCCGCTCGGTACCCTTCTTGCGGGTGACTTCAAATTGCTCGGGCGAGAGTTGCTTCTTCCAGTCCGCCTCGGTCTTCACGATTTTTTCCACTTCGCTGGCTCCAGTGCGGTTTCCCGCGTCGTCAAATTGGACGATCTTCACAGGTTTGTTGTTCTTGTCCGCCGCGGCAATCGCGACTGAGGCGGCCCCGAGACCCGCTAGAACGCCCATGAATTCGCGCCGGTTGGTGAATGTATCTGTTGGGTTCATGGTTGAGAGTGCTCCTTACTTCTTGTACAGTTCAGGGTACTGCTTCTTTAGGGCTTCGATCAGCGGCAAGTCCTGGCTCACGATGTACGGCTGTGTGGGGTTGAGGTCCAAGTAGTGCTGGTGGTAGTCCTCAGCCGCATAAAACGCCTGTAGCGGGACGATTTGGGTGACGATCGGGCTCTTGAAGACCTTGGCGGCGTCCAGTTGCTTCACGTAGGCCTGGGCAACCTGCCTTTGGTCTTCATCGGAGTAGAAGATGGCGGAGCGGTACTGGGTTCCAACATCATAGTGCTGCCTGTTCAGTGTGGTAGGGTCGTGCGCCACTGAGAAGTAAATCTTCAGGAGTTGCCCGAAAGTGATTTTGGTTGGATCGTACGTGACCTTGATGGACTCGGCGTGACCGGTTTTGCCATCGTGCAGCATTTCGTAGTGCGCCGTTTCCTTGGCGCCGCCCGAGTAGCCCACTTGGGTATCAACGACACCCTTTACATGCTCGAAGACACCTTCCATGCCCCAGAAGCAGCCGCCCGCCAGGACTGCAGTGGCTTTTTTTGCCGCTGGTGCGGCCGTGGGAGCAGGGGGATCCGGGAAGGTGGAAGCGGCCATTAGGCCAGCCGCCACAACCGGTAGTGCCAAGGCGACCCGGGCCATAGCCAAGGTGCCGAAATTGGGAATTCGCATTACAACCTCCAGTCGTATTATCCAAGGACCCAGACTGAATATTCCAGTCTTCTTCCTACTATCTTACTGAGGTTGGCATTGTAGCGGGAGATGCAAATTTTGGCCGGACGGATTTATCCTCCCGCCGCAGCGCGACGGACCTTGGGTTTGGGAACGATGCGTGGTCCACGGTTTTGCTCCCCGAGAGGGATTGATGGGGGAAGGTCCGATGCATGGGCCGGTTGCGGGAGGGCGACTCCCTCTATTTCCGCCGCCAAGCGCAACATTTGGCCTGACATTTCGCCCAATTCCCGGGTGCGGTTGAGGCTGGAACGGCTGCGACCGGGAGGGATAGCGGAACTCAACGCAAGGGCCTCAATGAGAACCTGCGATTCCCGAATGCGGAGAAGGGCCTCGGTGATTTCACTGACCAAGTCCGATAATTTTCCGGTCTCACGTTCCAAGACACCGTTCCGGAGTTCGATTTCGTCGGTGGTGCCCTCCGCTTCCAGCGCTAGGTCACGGACGCCTCCGGCTACTATCCCGAATCCCGCCCCGGCTGGACCCGCATGAGCGGCTTCGATGGCGGCATTGAGTGCCAACAGGTTGGTCTTGAATGAGATGTTCTTCATGGATTTTGTCAGCTTGCCAATTTCAGTCCCTGAGGTTGCCAAGTTGCGGATGGACTCTAGCGCGGCCCCGGCCAATGCACCGGCATTGGCCGCGCTGGTCGCATTGACATTGGCGCGTGCCCGGATGCTTTCGGCCGGGGCCCAAGTTGGAGCGGTTTCAGCTGTGATGGACTCGCCCAAGATTCGTCCGAATTCCCGCAAGGTCGCAGTTAGTCTGGGAATGCCTTTCATCGCTTCAGGATGCGCCTCCGGTTTTCCAGACATTGGTTCCGGCATTGGAGGCATTGCGGCAAGCCATTCGCGCGCCCTCCGTTTGATTAGAGCGGAGGCTGCCATGCCGGACGCCATCGTGAGGACTGCCGCCCACGCACCCAGCCACGCAATTGTTGTTCCCGATTCGGCGGTGGCAACACTCGACGCGTGGCTACGGTCTAGTTCGCGAGAATATACTCCGCCAAGTTCCGCAGACAGTTCTGCCAAAGCTTCCCGGCGTGCTTTTTCTGCAACCAGTGTTGAATTGCCCACCGCGGCGATACCTCCGGGCGATGCGATCAGGCTCTCGACGCGCCCGTAAGCGGTTTGAAGGATGGCGATACTGGTGCCAAGCCGAGGTACAGCACCCAATACGGGAAGACGGGGAACTAGCGAGGCCTGGGCTTTTCTGCATCGTTCGATAGCATTGCTGGGGGAGATGGCACCGGCATGCCCAGATTCGGCAAGGATCCGCCATGCGGCGGCGTTCACTTGCCGTGCATCTTCCGCAAGCCCATTTGCGGCGGCAAACGCACGGCCTGTTTGATTCTCGGTGGTCGAGTGACGTGGACTCATGGAGACTTGGATCGTCCGGATCGTGGTAGCAATCGTCTCTCCCTCGTGCTCCAATTGTGCACGTAGTTCGGCCTGGCGCTGGGCTAGGTTCTGTCCGGTGCGGTGAGCCACCGCCCATCTTTCGGTTGATTGGCGAATTGCGCGGCAGTCCACATCGAGAGCTTCGAGGTCGCTGAAGGTAGCCTTCAGTCTGCTGTCGACCGACTTCACTTCATCCGGCGATGCCGCATTGACGGCGTTGGAAACAGTTCCATTGGCCCGCTCCAGGATCCGCTTCAAGCGTTGGTTGCGTATTCCGCGGTCGGTCGCCGATACCGCCACATGTCGCCCTTCGTGCGCGGTCAATGCGGCAAGGAGGATGACCAGCATCGCGAGGGCAGCACCACCCGCGATCAACTGCTTGACGTCCTGCCGCAAACGCTTCTGCAAGGGGCCTCCAATTGTCTTATCGGGTGGTGTCTCGAAAACCTTTAGAACTTTTTGCACAAGTTCGTGTCGATCGTGAAACGGTATAGTGGAGGGAGTGTTCAGTAGGGTGATTTGGATCGTTCTGGATAGCGTCGGGGTAGGCGAGATGCCCGATGCCTCTGCCTATGGTGATGTCGGGAGCGACACTCTCGGCAATATCGTGCGCCAGCGGGGATTGGAGGTACCCAATTTGCTCCGCCTTGGTCTGGGCAATTTGAAACCGCTGCCCCAGCTTCCACCGGCGTCAGCACCGGAAGGGTCTTATGGTCGCTGCACTTTGGCCTCCCCGGGCAAGGACACCACAACCGGGCACTGGGAAATGGTCGGGATTCACTTGACCAATCCGTTTCCGGTGTATCCAAATGGCTTCCCTTCAGACGTGATTGCGGCATTTGAGTCTCGCATCGGTCGCTCCATACTAGGAAATAAGGCCGCGTCGGGTACCGAGATCATCAAGGAACTCGGGGCGCAGCACGTCGAGACCGGCTCCCCAATCGTTTATACATCTGCCGACAGCGTTTTCCAGATTGCCGCCCACGAAGAGGTTATCCCGCTTTGGGAGCTGTACCGGATGTGCGAAATTGCACGCGAGATTCTTCGGGGCAAGAACGAGGTGGGCCGAGTGATTGCCCGCCCCTTCGAAGGCGAGCCCGGGGCCTTCCAGCGCACCACCAATCGCCACGACTATGCCGTTCCCCCCCCCGATGGAATGTTGCTGGACCGGCTGGAGGCTGCACGTGTGCCAGTACAAAGTGTAGGCAAGATCTTCGACGTTTTCCTGGGTCGCGGCATCGGCGACCACGCCTCCACGAAATCCAATGCCGATGGCATGGCAAAGACTCTGGCCACCACGCGGGAGCCCTCCTCGGGCTTGATTTTCGTCAACTTGGTTGACTTCGACCAACTCTACGGCCATCGCAACGACGTTGAAGGCTACGCGCGGGCCTTGGAGGCGTTCGACCGATGGCTTCCCGAATTCGAGGCTGCTCTCCAGCCGGGAGACTTGGCGATTCTCACCGCTGACCACGGTTGCGACCCCACCACCCCCTCCACCGACCACAGCCGCGAATACACACCGCTGATTTGTTTCGGACCGAATGTGCGCCGGGGTGTGAATCTGGGCCTGCGGTCCACGCTGAGCGACATTGGTAGGACGGTCGCCGAGAACTTTGGCACGTCAATCGAGAAAGGCACCAGTTTCCTAAAAGACCTGTTATGAATCCTATGAGAAGACCCTTGATGGCCGGCAATTGGAAGATGTACAAGACGCCCGCCGAGACACGCGCATTCTTCGATGCCTTTGAGCCCCTGGTGGCCGGTGTTTCCAATTGCGACATTGCCATTTGCCCCTCTTTTGTGAATTTGGAGGCGGCTGTGGGCTCGACCGAAGGCAGCAACATTGCAATCGGTGGCCAAAACCTGTACCCAGCCAAGGAAGGCGCGTTCACGGGCGAGATTTCCGGCCTGATGTTGAATGCCTTGGGCTGCAAGTACGTCATTGTCGCCCACAGCGAGCGGCGGGAGTATTTCCACGAGGCCGAGGCGGATGTCGTCAAGAAGGTTCGCGCAGCTCTGGAATATTGCCTCACCCCAATCGTTTGCATCGGGGAGAAACTGGAAGAGCGCGAAAGCGGCAATACGGAGGTCGTTCTTGGGGCACAGTTCGACGGAGGTTTGGCACCGCTGACGCCTGAGGAATTTTCCAAGATTGTGATCGCGTACGAGCCGGTTTGGGCTATCGGGACTGGTCGGACGGCGACGCCCCAGATAGCACAGGAAACCCACGCGTTCATTCGCAGCAAGATCAAGGCTGCGTTTGGGGCCGATGCAGCTGCGGCAACCCGTATTCTTTACGGTGGCAGCGTGAAGCCGGACAACGTGGCGAAGTTGATGTCGGAAGAGGACATCGACGGTGCCCTGGTCGGCGGTGCCAGTTTGGACCCGAAGTCGTTCGCCGCAGTGGTCAAATTCTAGGGCCGGTTCGGTCCGTTTGCCCGGTGTGGGTCTGGATGCGATATGATCCTACGCAGGCCCACACCATGAGCACCCAAGCGATGATAGATCGACGTTCTTTCTTGAAAACTGCTGCTGCAGCGGCCGCTGCAACCAGTTGCGCGCAGGCCCAAGCTGCACCGGATTGGGGTGGTCCCGTCCGTGACAACCACTTTCACATGCGCCCCACGCCGGATGCCAACATCGCCCATTTGGACGGCTGCGGCGTGAGCAACGCTGTACTCCTGACGCGCGGTGCCAATGCCGCAGATCAGGTGAAGGCGATTCAAGCCAAACATCCTGGTCGTTTTGTTTGGTTCGCTAGTGCCGACATCACAAAGCCCGATGCCGAGGCGATTCTTACCGAGGCCGTCAAGGCGGGAGCTTGCGGCTTGGGCGAGATCAAGTTCCACGTCGAGGCTGCCGGTCCCGAACTCCGCCGGATGTACTCCTTGGCTGCCGAGCTGAACGTTCCGGTCATGGTGCACTTCCAGGAAGTCCCGCACACACCGACCGAGGGAGTCTTCTCCACCGGCTTCAAGAATTTCGAAGCAATCCTGAAGGCCTACCCCAAGACCAAGTTCCTCGGCCATGCCGACGCGTTCTGGGCGAACGTTTCCGCCGACTACGCGAACGACACAGCCTATCCCCCGGGTCCGATCAAGCGCGGCGGCGTCACGGACAAACTTTTGGGCGACTACGCCAATCTCTACGGCGATCTCGCTGCCAACTCCGGCAACAACGCATTGTCCCGTGATCCCGAGTTCACGAAGGCTTTCCTTGTCCGCCACCAGGACAAGCTTATCTTTGGTAGCGATTGCTCCTGCGCCGATGGCAAGGGTAGCGGTATCAGCCAAGCGGGGAATCCGGCGGCCAGCAGGCTTTCCGGCAAGTGCGTGGCACGGGAGACTTTGACGGTGCTGAAGAACTCCACCACGCCCGCGATTTTCCGCAAGTTGGCGTGGGAGAATGGTGCGAAGCTGTTGAAATTGAAGGGCTAGGGGCCCAGTTCAAGGGTCGCCGACCCCTATTTTGCGGCCAGAACTTTATCCACTAGAGCTTTGAGATTCTTTTCCTGCGAGTCCTGGATCATTTCCGGGCTGTCGCCGGTCAGATGCGCGCGGATCACTCCAGACTTGTCGATCATCACAATCTGCGGCACAAAGAACGGATCGTTTTCCGGCAGGCCCAGGAACTTGGCCACATAGCCTAGTTCGTTGTATCCAACCGTGAACTTCGGCTGGAACTGCTTCTGAAAGGCAGGGATGTGGAGGGAGGACATCGGCTCGATTGCCGACGCGATGACGGTGACACCCTTCGCGGCGTACTCGGTTTGGATCTTGTTCAGAATCCCGGTTGTGAATTGGCAGTGCGGACACGTGGTCTCAATGAATGCGAGAAGGCACGTCTTGCCCTGGAATTCGCTGATCCAAGTGTATTTTTCAGGTGCTGTCTGGATGGCGAAGTTGCCAGCAGGCCGGGGAATCTTCGGGGTCGGCGCTCCCGTCTGAGCGAATAGGACGGTTCCGGCTAAAAACAGGGCTGAAAGGACGCGGATCATTTCTTTAGCATACTGCTCTTGCACTGGACGGAAGTCCGCGCTATCGTAGTTGCATATGCAACTTCAATCGCAAACGAAGAGCCCCTTCCTCGGCCTCGCCCTGCTGATGCTATCGGTCGCACTCCCCGCCTTCTGCCAGGCCCCTCCACCCGGGCCCGCATCGACCAAGGTCACACACGTTCTGGCGACGCTGACGGTGAAACCCGGCGTCCAGCGGGACGCGATCATGCAGGTGATGAACACCGAGGTCCGCGATACAGTACAACTCTACCTGGACGGTCGGATCCAACAGTGGTTCGCGCGCGGCGACGGCAAGGGCGTTGTCTTCCTGCTGGACTGCAAGACTGTCGAGGAGGCCAAGGCATTGTTGGAACCCTTGCCGCTGATCAAGAACAACTTTGCCTCTTTTGAATACATGACCTTGGGACCGCTGACACCCCTTCGGCTGCTCATCGCAGCACCGCCCGCGGGCAAGAAATAGGTCATGCCGATTGATGCCACTCCGGCCACGTTGCCGGACCTCGATTGCGCCTGCGCTACCATACGGCGCACCGCCCGCCTCGTCACCCAACTCTACAGCCAAGAGATGGGGCCGGCGATCGAGCCACCCCAGTTCGCGCTGCTATCCGCATTCCAGTACCGTCCCGGCATTGGGCAGACGCCCTTGGCGCGCGCCCTGGGCCTTGATAAGACCACACTTTCACGCAATCTCCGCCTGATGCAGCGCAATGGTTGGATCACACCGGTCGGGGATTCCCCAAAGAATGGTGATAGGAAGACTTACCGTTTGACACCCGAGGGCGAGCGGATCCTCGCCGAAACAAGACCCGGCTGGATGCGTGCGCAGGAGAAACTGCGCTCCGCCCTTGCCGCCGGGGAATGGGACACCATGTTGAAGGCATTCGGCCAAGTCGCCAAAGCTGCCAAACAAGCAATGGACTGAAGAAGGAAAAGCCGCATGAGACGCAAACAATGGACTGTCACCGCAGTCGCACTGGCATTGCTGGCCAGCATTCCCGCCTTTGGGCAGGACCACAAACACAACGAATCCGGGAGCAAGATCCTGATGCTGCCCCGGGATTTGGAACTTCGCCTCGCCGTAAACGCGTTGCCGCCCCATCTGCGCGAGGGTGCCGGCATCTGGGTGCTGGCGGAATCCGGCTACGTCAAGGTGAAGGACGCTGCCAACCCCTACACTTGCATCGTCAGCCGACGCGGCGGTAACTTCTACCCCGTTTGCTTCGACGAGGAGGGGACACGCACCATTCTGCTGGCATTTATGGACGACGCGATGCTCCGTCTCAAGGGAGAGTCCCCGGAATCTGTGGACCGCATCATGGCCGATGGCTTCCAATCCGGCAAATATCGACCGCCAGCCCGGCCCGGTATGGCCTACATGTTGTCGCCGGCAACTTATATGTTGAATGGCGGCAAGCTGGCACGGACGGTGGCACACTACATGTTCTATGCGCCGTATCTGCTGGATTCAGACATCGGCGGTGTCATGGGGAAGAGCCCGTTCGTGGACCGTCCCGGGCCCCACGGCATGGTGATTGTCCCAGCCGGGTCGAAGGAGCGTGAAACGGCGATCACGCAGAACCAGACGCTCCTGAACGAGGTCGAAAGTGCTATTGGCCTGAAGCCTTAAGATAGGTCGTCTTCCATGGGCCTTGCCCAACTCCGGTGCGAATCGGCGCGGACTTCATGAACCCAGGATATCGGCCCGGCGCAGTGGCCACCATCCGATTCTCGCGCTCGGATCAGAACTACTTGAATCGCTTCTTGTATGCGAAATCGATCCCGACGTAGCCACTCTCCTGGCGGGTCAAAATCGCTGACCAGTTCTTGTTGAACGCCCATTCCACACGGAACAGCTGCGTATTGGTGTTCGACACGTCCGTGATGTAGGTGAACAGGATCTCGGGCGTGATCTGCTGCTCGATGGTCAACCTAGCCTGAGGGCTACCCGTCAAACCAGTCAACTGAGGGTCGATCTTCAGCCGGCTGACACCGAAAAACCGTTGCAGCCGTCCCGCCACTGGATTGGCAATTGCCTGGCCCACCAATTCCGACGCGCCCAGTTGCTGATACCCCTGCGCCTGCCCGGATAGCGTTGGGTCCACCGGCGTCCGTCCGGTCGCCAACAGCGCCACGATATCCGAAAACTGCAGCGGTGGATCGGACCGGTAGCTGACGTTGAGCTTGCTCATGGGACCGGCCACGGTCAGGATCACATCCACCCCGCGAGCCTTCGTTTCCAAGTCCAGATTCAGGACCGGCTCAATCTTTGTCGGGTTGAAGAATGAGATTGTGCCCTGGTTGATGTCGTACTTGTTGCCGAAGAACACAACCTCGCCCTGCGTGATGTTCACGCGTCCCAATATTGCCGGATTGGTGGCCGTCCCGCGCAGCCGCAGATTCGCATCCGCGCTGACGCTCTTTGTCACGCTGGTCTGGATCGCAACGTCCGGTGCCGTTGCCACCTGGACATCCAGATTCATGTTGGCCAGCAGGCCGCCTTGAGGGGCGACCTTCAGAGGCTGCGCCGATAGCTGCAGGATCGTAGCGGCATCCGATTTTGGGTTGACCGCAATTCGATGTACAGTCACGGTTCCCGATACCTGGCTCCTCTGTTGGGTTCCGGAGAGCGTGATCGCGGCATCGGAAACGGAACTCACACCTTCGGGATAGCGCACGCGCACCTCGGTTCCCTTCGCTTCAACACGGAAGGCGATTTGATCGCCACTCCACGATGCGAAACCCGTCGCTTGCACCCGTCCACCGCCCGATTCCGCGCTGAGCGATTGTATGTTCGCCCTCGATCCGGTAAACGTGATTTCCCCGTTCGCGGATGAAAGGCCGTTCGAGAACTCGCTGTAGTGGAAGTCCCCGTTCCGCAGAACTGCGCGGCCCGAGAGTTCCGGCGCGGTAAATCCCCCGCGCACGATTGCATCCAGAGTCAGCACCCCGGAGGACGTCAAATCGGGACTTAGCGTGTGTAGCAATGCGAGGTTCAAGTCGCCGCGAACCTTCAAATCCAAGGCCGTATTGGGTGCAAAGGGCGAGACCGTACCTGTCACCGACACGTCCGTCTGGGGCGCTTTGAGATGCGCGCTCTCGACCTTGGCCACCGACTTCGCCATGGAAACCCGGATCGGCCCATCGTTCACCACCGAATATCCGGGCAGGAGTTTGGCTACGGGTGTGCCAGCCAAGGGATGTACCTCAACCTTGGGGATGTCGAACACCGCCGTGATGTCCTCCGGCCTGAGGAGGGGTCCAGTAACCGCCAACGTCGCTTCGAGCGTTCCGTCGAAATTCAACGACTTGGCGTCCTCGGACTTGAGGATCAGCGCCACCAGCGGATTCAACGCCGACTCCATGAATTGGATTTTGGCGTTGGCCACATATTCGCCGCCCAACCGCACGGTACCGTCACCCCGGATGGAGGCCTTCGCGGCATTCGATTCGAAATGGGTGGAGACGATGCCGTTGTTCGTTTGTGCGGTGAATCGGGCGTCTCCCAGATTGCGCCCAAAAAGCTCCAGCCCGTTGGCGGAGGCGTCGGCCCGAACGCGAGCTAAGTCAGCGCGCGAGTCTCCCTTGGAGTCAGTTGTGATCTTTACCAAGCCATCGGCATGGAATTTGCCGAAACCTTGGATATCGGGTTGTCGGGCCCGCACGAGGGCGATCTCATTGAGCGCCATCGTATTGCTGGTGAAATTGAACTCCAGATCCGTGCCGCGTCCAAGCGCCGCCGTAATATTGACGCGCTTGGATCCCGAAACAAAGATACCGGCGAAGCTCTGCAAATCGCGGTTTGCCCATTGGGCCTTTCCCGATATGGAATCGAAAGGCTGTCCCTCAATGGTTCCGCGGCCGAGGATGACGTCCGCAGCTACAACCGGAGCTCCCACCGTGCCCGAGACTGCGGCCTTGGCAGAGAGAAGGCCCGCGATACCGAGCTTCAGCTTCTGAATTTCCGGGAGGGTTGTTAGATCAAGAGCTTCGATCGCGCCGGTGGCGTCGATGGGCGTCTGTGCGGTTAGCGCCCAATCCGCGAGCGGGGCCGAGCCTTTTCCCGTAATTCGCATGCCATTCACGGCAGCGATCATGCTGTTGGAGGACACCCGCCCCGCCCGTGCCTCTACTTCGCCGGATAGTGAATCCATGCGCTTTCCGTCGAAGACGATTGCCGTGGCAGACACCTGTCCCTCCACGACCGGATCACCCAGTGGCCCGACGACGCTGCCGTCAAAGGATGCGAAGGCATATCCAATCTTCGGGGCCCGATCACCCAGGGGTCCAAGCACTTCGGCGGGATTGCGGGAAGAGGCCCTTACCTCCAGCCGCTCTCCAAGCGTTCCCGATACGTCCACCCGAGTTGCGGGCAGTTCGATCCAGCTGTGCCCCAACTCGACGCGACTGGCGGCGGAGTCATACTGGAACTCCACCTGTCCCCTCATTGGCGTTCCGGTGGCAGCCGGTGTGACTGCCAGTTTGGCTAATGCAAACTGCCGGGAAGCATTGGCACGAACTTCAAACGGACCGGAAACTGCACCCCCATAGGGAGGGGTGGGTATACCGGCCAATGACGCCGCACGGGCGATATCGAAGGCTTCCAATTTTCCCGTGGCGCGGAGGTTGGTCCAATTCTCCAAGCTTCCGTCAGCCACCAGCCTTCCACCGTTCGCCGCCAGCTTGGCCTGATGGAACATTAGTTTTTGCGGCGTCAGCTCAAGGTTCGCGGCTAGCTGGACATGGCGTACCCGTGGTACGGATACATCGGAGCCTTCGGCGTGCCCCGTAACCCTGTAGTCATCCAGCGAAACCCATCGCGCCTCGCCGGTGGCTTGGATGGTCCCCGCAGTACGTTTGTCGATCTCGGCCAAGCCGAGCCGGGCGACGAAATGGCCATGGGTTACCGGCGCGGCGAAATTCTCCAAGCCAGCCTCCGTTAGCAGGATCTCGGATGTCGCCGAGGTCACCTTCACCCGACTGGCACCGATCCGGTTCCGCTCCATGGATGCGCTGGCCTCAATGCTAGCGTCCACGGTTCTGCCCAACAGGGAGACTTTTGCCCTCCCGACAGCGACATCCCCGGCATACCGGTCCGCTAGCGGGTCGTACGAAACCTTCGCCCCCACATCCAAGGCATGCGCATCCCACGGGACCGCACGCGCACCCTGCTTGGCGACTTCCAGCAACAAGGTGCCGCCGGTAGTGTCCAGACCGGCTATCTTGAGATCCACAATGATGTCCGCCACGCGTTTCCCGGACTTTGGACCCTTCGGCCGCGGCAGATTGGTGGTGCCATTCTCGCCAATGATCAGATGGGCATGTGGATTGGTTGCTGAAATCTTCCCGAGCCGCACATCGCGCGTAAACAGGGATACGATCCGCAGCTCGATGGTGGCCCGTTCGACGGTCAATAGTGGTGGTCCGGAGGTCTCCGAGCCATGCAGGGTGAAGCGCGTGATCTCCACAATCCGACTTGGCCAATCGAAGCGGTACCCACCAAGCTCTACCCTCCCACCAGTGACACGCTCCGTTTCGTCGATGATGGTGGCGAGGATTCGCACCCTTAGCCAGTCGCTCCGCAGGACCAAGACCGATGTCAGGCCGATCATCCCAAGGATTGCGGCGACTACTCCGCCCCATCGCAGTGTCCGACTCACTGGAGTTCCTTTTCGACAAAGTCGATGCGCGTCCGCTTGCGTTGGTCCCTCAGCCAAGCCTCAAGTTCGACATCCGCGCGGGCTTCGACCAAGAGTTGCTCAATTCTCGCACGGTAGTCTGCCACCGTTGCATCGGGACCCGCGTTCGGACGGATTTTGAGGTCAAAGTACCGCTGGATTTCCTCCTCGTGGACTTGGACTGCGGGGCGGAAGCGAATGTTGAGGAAGTTGAGAAGATCCTCTTGTCGGGCCAAGTCCAGTTCCAGATCTTCCGGTGTCAGACCATACTCGGTCAGTTTGTCGAGATTGCCGTTCTCCTTGTTCCAGCTGCTGAGGAGTTGTTGGCGGCGCTCGGGAGTGATCCGGCGGTAATGGCCGATTCCCATTTCCTCCTCAACTAGAGCCTGGTCAATCAACAAGTGGGCCGCATCCCTCCGCGCGGCCTCTCCTGAGGGCACCGGGGTCCCATTTTGAAACGCAGTCAGTCGGAGCCGTAGCGAAATGGCGCTGTCGGTGATGGCGCGCTTTCCGCAGGAAACCGCAACCCGATCCACAATTTCCCCGGCCAGAAGTCCCGCGAACAAAACAAAACCAGCCAGAACCCGCATCAGAATGCCTGGCCGATCGAGAAAAAGAATTGGAAGTGGCTAATCTGCTGTACCGCCGCCTGGCAAGGCGTCACAGCACCTACGGCGGAGCACGCCACCAACTGGACATAGCTGCCGGGGAAGCCGTTGTACTTCGGTGGATTGATGCTGTAAGCCAAATCGAAGCGCAGCGGACCCACCGGAGTCCGGTACCGGAGTCCGAATCCAGCGGCATGCACCATGTAGTTGAAATCCGCCAGATTTTTCTGTTCGGTCCGCAGCGACATCTTTCCCAGGCTGGAATAGATGTTGCCCGCATCCTCGAACAGTACCCCGTTGATGTTGGAACCGTAGAGTGGGAATCGCAGCTCCGAATTGTTGAAGAATAGCGCCGAGCCGCCGAGCGGGAAGCCAGTGAGCAGGTCGCGCGGACCGGCCTGGTTCTCGGGGAACGCCCGCAGGCCACTGCCGCCTCCACCGTAATAGCGCTCCGGAAGTGGAATTGGGTCCGAACTGTCGCCCGCATTGGAGTTGCTGAATGCTGGCTGGATCCCGAATTGGGTCTCCCGCGCGAAAATCAACTTGTCCGTGATGCGGTGGTACGTTGCGTTCCTCGCTAGGATCCGGACAAAGCTGGTCTGGGAACCGAACGCTCGCGCCGCCAACCCCACGTCAATCGTGTTGTAGACGCCCTTGTGTGGATCGGTGGGATCGTCGCGCCGGTCCTGCACCAAGTTGAAAGCGGCGACACCCACACGCACCGATTGCGCCAGTCGTGGCAACAGCAACGGGTCGATCTGGAGATTGGAAACGCCAACGTTCCGGTAGTTGAACCGGTAGAACATGGTAATCGACTTCGATTCGTGCTGGACAAACTGGGCTGAAAATTCCTCCCGTTTGGATTGGAACGTCTTCACGTCGTGGGTGTCGTCGTAAAAGATGGATAGGTTGGCGTCAAATTTCGGTAGTCCCAGGACACGTGGCACGAAGTAGCTGATGGCGGCGCGGCGTTGCAGGGTGGAGAGGCGGCTCTGGAAACTGATTGTCTGGCCGCGGCCCAGGAAGTTCAAACGTGCCAAGTCGAGCGAAACCCGTGGGCTGAATCCTGCCGAGCCACCGGGATCGGAGAGATCGGAAACCGCATTGCTGCCGCCGATGCGCGCAAATTCCGCGCCGAAGCCCCCGGTCAGTGAGTAGCGGCTGGCTTCATCCAAGTCATACAGCACCGTTCGCGTGCGCTCGTCGCCATCTGGATTCTGCACCGCCATGTTGACCCGCGCAAAGATACCGAGGTCATACAGACGCCGTTGCGTGTCCGCCATCGCCGACGGGGATAGCGGATCACCCGCCTTGAGCCCGATCTGTTTCTGGACCAACTTGGCCCGCGTCGTCGTATACCCCGTGACCGCGACGTCCCGGACCGTCTGGCGCTCCCCCTCGCCAACCACAAATTTTAGGTCCACCGTATTGGGCTGTGTCCCCGGCGTGCTCTCCCATTCGAACGTGACGCCCGCAAAGCCGGCCGCTCCGTACTCCTGGATGATCGTTTCGCGGTCCGCCGCTATGTTGAATTCGCTGAAGACCTGTCCCGTCTGGGAACTCAGCGTGGCCAAAGTGCGCGACAGGTCCAGCTTGCTCGCTCCCTCGATGCGCAACATGGCCACACGCTGCTGCGGGCCTTCGTCGATCACAAAGAAGGCCGCTACGTCGCCGTTTTTACCCTTGTAATCGTCTTCGGTCCTCGAAGTCACCTTCACATCGCTGAAGCCGTTCGAACGGTAGAGATCTGTGATGGCCTGCTCGTCCCGGCGGCGCAATGCCTCGCTGTAACGGCCCAAGCGGAGGTCGAATGATGCCGGCACCACAAACAGGCGCTCCCGGATGGTGTCGGAACTGAAATATCGGTTTCCCAGGACCTCCACGTGGGCGAGCCTATGGCGGGGACCGGTATCAATCTGATACGTGATCTTGGTCTTCCCGACCACGGTTTGAGGGTCATCGGCCTCGACATTGGCCTCGAAGTATCCTCGGGCCTGGAAATAGTCCCGGAGGTTATTCGCACCCTCGGCAATCAAATCGGCATCCACCGTTCGCTCCTCGAAGATGGGAACGTGCTGTTTCAAGGTGGATCGGGAGACCTTCGCACCCTCGGCACGCACTTCCACGATGGAACCGGGTTGAATGGTAAGCATCGGCGTGCCATCGGGCTTGATGCCGTCGAGTGTTACGGTCGCTTGCAGGCGGTTGGAATTCTGGAATTTCGAACGGATGTTGTCCACCCCCGCCCGCGTCCTGGTCTGGGTGATGCCGCGATATCCAGGCACAATGAACTTTGGCCAGCCTGTGGCGCGGGTTGCGTCGCTGGCGGACACGACGGACATATCCCCTTGATACTGTGGGGTGCGGTATTTGACACGCTTGCCCGGTGAAACCATGTAGATAACCCGGACTTGCTGCCACACATCGTCCTGCTCCTCACGATGGGTCACGGTGGCGCTGAAAAATCCGTTCGCGAGGAGCATCTTCCGGATGTTTTCTTCTCCGGCAGCAAGCTGGACGGGGTCGAAGGGCGAGCCCAACTCCAACCCGGCGGCACCCGCGAGCTGATCATGGGACGGAGGTTCCGAAAAATCTCCCTCTACCGAAACTTTGCCGATAAACCAACTGTTCAGCGTCAGGAACCGGAGGGCGACACCTTCCCCCAAATTAGTGGCATCGACTTGGATATCACGGTAGCGGCCCGTCGCATACAGGCGCTCAATCGCTTGCCGCAGGGTCCCCGCGCTGTACGGTTGATCTGCCTTCAGGGGTAGGATTTCGCGGATCTCGCTCAGTTCGAGCGGCTGCCGTGGCGGGTCGAATGTGATGGACGCGATCTTCCGCCCGTCCAGACCGACCGCGGCTTTTGGCGGCTGGTCCTGCGCCATTGCCATGGCCAATGGCATGAAGACGGCGAAAGCGCCGAATACGTAGCGGTGCCGCAACTGCTTCATGGTATCAAGAATCCGCTGTCTGTTACCATGTCGGCGGAGCATGTCAATTCAGGAACGTTACAGCCGTCAGACTCGTTTCACCCCATTCGGGCCTGAGGGTCAGGCACGGTTGGCCGCCTCGTCCGCCACCATCGTGGGATGCGGTGCCCTAGGAACCGTTCAGGCGGGTTTGTTGGCGCGCGCGGGAATCGGAACGTTGCGGTTGATCGACCGCGACTACGTGGAGGAGAGCAATCTACAGCGCCAGGTTCTTTATACCGAGTCCGATGCCGAGGCGGGACTTCCGAAGGCCGAGGCTGCGCGGCGACACCTGTTGGAAGCGAACTCCGGCGTCGTGATCGAAGCCTTTGTATCCGACCTAAACCCTGCAAACGTCGAGGAATTGCTCGGTGGAGTAGATGTTGTTTTGGACGCTACCGATAACTTCGAGACACGCCTACTGATCAATGATTTCTGCGTGCGCGATGGCATCCCGTGGATTTACGGCGCGGCCGTGGGGGCCTACGGGATTGCAATGCCGATTCTTCCGGGGTTGTCCGCGTGTTTTCGATGCATTTACCCGGAACCTCCTTCAGGCGCACAGCCAACCTGCGAGACATCGGGGGTGATGGGTCCCGTCACCAGCCTGATTGCTTCCATACAAGCCATGGAGGCGTTGAAGATCCTTGCCGGGAAGGCGGACCAGGTCCGGCGTAAGATCTTTACGGCCAATTTGTGGAATGGGCCGGTCCGCGAGGTCTCGATGCCGGGGCGGGATGCCGATTGCCCCGCTTGCGGACGTCGGGAGTTCCCCTACTTGGAGGGTTTGCGGCGAGCCCCGGTAAGCCTGTGCGGTCGAAATGCGGTCCAGATCCATGAGCGTCGCAGACCGGTCGACTTGGCCGCACTGGCACGTCAGCTTGAGCTTGTCGGCAAGGTGCGCGTCAACGAATTTGCGCTGCGGTTGGTGGACGGTGAGTACGAGATTACGGTCTTCGCCGATGGGCGGGCGATCATCAAGGGTACGCAGGATGTGGGAGTGGCCCGCAGCCTGTATTCCCGCTACGTCGGGAACTAGTCGAAAATCAGACTCGAGCAGGTGACGCCGCTTTCGGCCTTGAGCAATTCCGAGAGGTCGAGTTCCCGTACCTGGAAGCCATGGGCACGCAAGCGGGCTGCGGTTTGTGGAAATGCGGAGGGCATGATGACGGTGTGCGCGACTCTCAGCGCATTGCCTGCCGCAGGCTCCTGAACATCGATCAACTGCCAACCCACGAAAGCCGACTCATCAACCCAATCCCGATTGATCAGCAGCGTTCCATCGCCGATCCACGATACAGCGGATTTCAGATGCAAACAGTTGCGCAACTCCATAGGCTGTACCGTGGACCCGTAAGGCCGCAAAATCAAACCCAATTCATTGATGCCGGCTTGGTCGCTGCGATTCGAGAGGCCGACGAACAGCTGGCGTCCAATCCTTAGAACATCTCCGCCCTCCAGCATCCCCGGACCCTGCATGTGGATCACCGGGCGGTAGCGGGCAATGCCATCGGCCAAAGACCGGCGCTCACCCCGGCGGCTTTCGCAACCCATGGACGTGATAACCGCAACCTCGTCCAACACCAAGGCCGGGTCCTCGACGAAAACGGCATCCGGATGATCGGGAAGGGCGGACAGCGAAACCACAGTAGCCCCGAGATCAGCCAAGCAGAGCTCGTAGGCGTGGTGCTGGTGTTGGGCGAGGACCGCGTCGATGGGCTCGCGCGGGAGCCAAGTCAGTTCGCAGTTGGCAATGGAAGGGCTGACAGCGCGGGTGATGGCGATCATGTCTTGAAATTCCGGGTAGAAATACAAAAAGGGGAAGAGCCGAAGCTCTTCCCCTTTTTGAGTTGTGTTGAAGGATCGCTTAGAACGTGACCGTGTCGGCAGAGGCGCCGCCGCGAGCGAGAAGTTCGGCGAGGTAACCCATGGCAACCGCGTTCGGCGTGCCGAGACCACCGTAGGTGATGTAGGCGAAGCCGTGCGCATACCGGAAGTTGCACTGGGCGAGGATGAAGCCGGTGAACGTTGCGGGATTGGCAGAGTTGACCGCCAGCGCTTGGCTGAGGGTGAACGCATACGTTTCCTGCGTGGCGTAGGGGGCAGTGCCACCTTCGTTCGGGTTCGGAGCCTGAACCGTTGCGGGGTTCGTGCCACCGGTGCCGAAGAAGGCGAGGTTGCAGGTGCCGGACTCAACCGTGGTGGTCACGGCATTGACGAAACCGGTCGGGGTGGTCTTGATGGTGGTGTTGGAGATTGCAATACCCGTTTCAAACCCGGACGCGTTGCTGACGAAGGGGAAGAGGAGGGTGGTGGTGCAACCCGTGAAGCTCAACATCGCCGTGGTGGTGGTGGATGTACCAACAGCGAAGCTCGGGATCGTGCTGGCACCGGTGACAGGGGCGAAGCTGACGGCCACGGACATGCTGGTGGACTGGCTGGGCAGGGCGTTGGTGCCCGTTTGCAGGTAAACCGGGATCACGAAGGTATCGATGGAACCCTGCGCGTCGGCAGTGATTTCGTAGATCGCAGTCGCGGTGTTGTTGGAAACGGGAACCTGGAACAGACCACCCGTGGCGCTGTTGCTGGTTGCACCAAGCGTGGTGCCATCGGTGGTGGAGAAGTTGGTGAAGAAGCCGCTGCCCGGGGTGAACTGCGCCGGGGTGGTGACCGCAACCTGCTGGTTGGCAGTACCGTTGGTGGCAGCCGATTCACTGATCTGGGCCTGTGCGGAGGCGGTAACGCCCACGACAACGGGACCAACCGCGGTGACGGTGCGTTGGTTGACAACCACCGGCATGTACAAATTCAAGCCCGTCGGGATGTTGGTGACGGTGACCTTGAAGCGCGTACCGGAAGCTGCGCCCAAGAGTTCTTCGCCTTGGGTCTTGAATGCGCTGACGAAGTTCTCAGCAACCTTCACGTAGAAGTTGGCAAAGCCAGCAGTCGTGGTGGAGTTGTTGAGCGAACCGCAAACGCCGAAGGCGCTGGTGGTGCTGGCGGCAGCGAGGTTGGCGGCGGTGGTGTAAATCTTGTTGGTGGAAGCGAAGGCGGAATCAGCACCGATGCTGGAGGCCGCGAGACCGTTGGTCACATAGGCAACCGGGACGGCAGCGAGCGAACCAGGAGTGGTGTTGGAACCGGACAAGAAGCCCTGGATGGACAGGTTGCTCGGTGCGCCACCGGAGGTGGACGGGATGGCGGTCGCATTGACGCGAACATTGCTAACCGTCAGCGTGGTGCCGCCGACCGGAATCACAACGCCCGAGAGGGTGATGGTGCTGCCCGAAACGGTGACAGTCGGGGTGCCGGTTGCGCCGGTGACCGAGACGTTCACGTTGGTGCTGGAACCGGCGATCAAGGGGGTGGTTACCGTGACGGTCGGCGACAGGAACAACTGGATGGTGGTGTTGCTGACGAGGGTGGAAACCGTGGCGCAGCGGATGTTGAACGACGGAACCACTTCCGTCTGGCCTTCCGCGCGGATGAAGTTCACTTCCGGTGCCTGGATTACGTCGCAGCCGGCGTTGACGGCCTGGCCGAATGCCATGCTGCTGAACATCAGCGCAGCGCCAGCGATGCCGAATAGTTTGATGCTAAAGCTTTTCATTTGTTCTCCTGTGAATTTTGTACTGCTGTGAAGCGGATGCTTCGTGAATCGGAAAGTTCTCTCTACCTGAGCCTCAACTACAACGTGTGCAACTGTACTACCCTGAGAACTTCTCCGTGTCGGGCGGAGGGTGTGGCATGCCTGCTTTCCTGAAGCGGTCAGCGAAGCGGTACATCTTGATGGGTGTGGGCTTTTTATAAGTGCTTTCGCCTACTACCCGAACTGAAATTTTTATACCAAAATCTGTTTTACACCAAGTCCCCCGCCTGTGTCAAGCAGAGATATCTTGGTTGGTGCTGGGGTACTGCCAACTCTGGGGCGAACCCCATGTAGGCACTATACCGTGCCGGGATGCCGGATGCAAGCGGCAAGTTTGAAGATGATGGAAATTTCATCTACTGGAACGCCATCGGGACTGGATTGCTCGTCTTTCCGCCCTGTTTCAGCGCCAAGGCCGCGGTCGCCGTTGGTGCCAAGGTCGTCGGAATCGTGAGATTGATTTGGTATAGGCCGACGAAACCCGGCAACAGGCCAGCGAAAGACGGCGTGACGGTCGTGTTGTCGATCTGGACGGTGAGCGCATTGGTAACGGTGCGGAAGTTGCCCGACTGCACGGTAGCTCCCAAGCCCGCGCAGTACACGGAGACGGCCTGTCCCCGTTGTGCCGGAGCGGCGGGACTGTTGAGGCTGCCGTCAGCGTTGACAATTGCGCCAACTGCGCGGCCTGCGTTGGCCCCCACCACGAAAATGCCGGGAGCGGTGGCGGTAAGGGCGATGGTACGGGACACGGGCCCGGTCGCGGTGGCCACGGTGAGAGTTGTGTTGCCAGGAACAGCCGTGTCCGGGATCGCGGCATTGATCTGGAAGGGGAATGCCGCCAGTACTTTGGCGGAAGCCCCGCCTATGGTAACCGTTGATTGGAATCCTGTGCCGAAGATCGTCACCAAGCTGCCCGGTGCCAACGACGTTCCGTATCCAGCGGAATCCAACACCGCCGTAATCGCACCGGTCAAGGGGCTGGCCTGGAGAGCCGGGTTCCTCGTGATTTGGAGGGAAGCCCCCGAGCTGGCGGCAACAACGACTGGCGCGCCTCCAGCGAGGTCAATCAGTCGGCCACCGGTCTGCACGGAAAAATCGGCCTCGTAGGCAGACTGCGTACCGTCACATGCGGAGAACCTCACTCCCGAGGGATTCGGGGCTGGTGCCGTACCGAACGGATCGGCAATATCCAGATTTCGACAAGTTCCGGCGGCGGATGAAACGCTGGCGCTGGCCGAACGCGGCGCGGCGAGCACGAAAGGCGTTCCGTTTGGACTTGTGGCGATACGGAATGCCCCGCCAACCGTTGCCTGGATTGCTTGGGATGTGCTGAATCCCGCCAAATAGTCGGAAAGCGAAGTCCTTGCAAGTGCGGGGTTGGTATCCGCAATGAGGATGGAGCCATCCGGCGCAATTCCGGTAGCCGCCACGGCTGTGCCTCCCGCGGGCTGGCCGTCGGCAGTTAGGTTCAGCACCAGTCCCACGGGGGTGCCGGAATTGATCAGGTCGCGGATGTGGTCCAAGCCGGGATCCTCCAGTGCGATGGAGGCCTTGGCGAATTGGGCCGCGACCCACGGATTGGTGATATTGGTCTTGGAGTCCGACTGGTCGTAGCCATTGGAGCTGGTCAGCCACGCGGCGATGTTCGCGGCTGTTGCCAATCCGTTCGGAGTTCCAATCGTTCCGGCGTTTTGGCTGAATCGGATCAGCTCGGCAAGTGTGGTGGCCAAGGCACTCTGGGGGTCTGTTTGGGTGAATTGGGGGAAGTTCGGGATGGTGGCAGCTGCTGCCAAGGCACTGAAATCAACCGTCTTGCCACCCGAGCTGATGGAACCGACCGCTACCCCAGCGGTGGGCGGGAGACGGAATAGAATCCGCACCGTACCGTTCTCATCGGTCGTATTGGGCGCTTGGATGATAGCGCCGGGAGAAGCGGTAACCCCAACAGGCACCCCTGCAAGAGGCGCGCCAGTGGAGTCCTGCAGCAAGGCGACGACGGGAGCGGGCAGGGTGCTGCCAGGTTGCGCGGTCTGCCGGTCGCCACCGACCAGCGTCAGCTTGGGCAGGGCGGCGGCGGCGGACGCAATGGAATAGGATGCCGCGGCCTTGTCGCTGCCAGTCTGCGCCGCAACCGCGACTTGGACGGTGGTCGGCTTCGCGCTGGTGGGGACGACAATATCCCACTGGAAGGCGCCGGACGGGGTAGCGGTGGAGAAGTTCGGTTGGCCGGTGACGGTGAACGCCAAGTTGGCACCCGGTGCGAAACCGGTGGCGGCGATTCGGACGCGTCCACCAGGTACGACCGTCGCGGGCGTGGCTGTCAGGGTCGGCCGACGGGGATTCAGGTGTTCGACGGCTGCGGCCGCTCCCGGTTGGAGGTCGATGCTGCCGCCTTCAAAGGTCTGGGTCTGGACTCCAGTGGCTGATGGAACGATATCGGATGTGGGTGCGCCGAGAGCCCCCAATGTCGCCGAAAGGGCGTCGTAGCGGGCCAGGATCAAGCCGGTGGAGAAATATGTCCCGGCAGCGCCGCCGGAAGTGACGGCGTAGATGGTGCCGCGCGCGAAAAACTGCGTGCTGCCGGACCGTCCGCCAAACGAGGTAAACGGCACGGCGGGACCGGAGGGCGCTCCCGGCGCTCCGGCGATTCCGCCCAGTGCAAACCACTTCGGCGCGATGGCAGCCGAAACCACGACAACGGGTGAACCACCCACGGGTGTGGGGGCCAACGCCGCCCCGCTGGTAAATTTTTGGACGCCGCCCGGAAGGGGATCTGACGCCGGGTAGCCCAAGGAACCGGTGAAGCCACCGTTGGCCAGGTAGGCGGTGTAGAGGTCGCCGGTCAGGAGCCAGGCGGTGGTGGAGTTGTCGGGCTGGGCGATGACGTAGATTTTGCCGGAGCCGTCGGCGGCGGTCAGGGTCTGGGCGTAGCCGGCGCCGGTTCTGGTGGCCGGGGAGGTCGCCGGAAGTGTTACGGTTATGGAGTTTCTGGAGACGGCGGCCTGGAATGCCTGTTGGGAGGCAGCACTGGGAGCGCCTTCGCCCACGGCGCAGCAAACGCCCGCAACCCGGATGCTGAGTGGAACGCTGGTTAGGCCCTCGCCCGTTACATAGACATTTGCAGCCCCGCCGCCCACTGCCTTGACGATTGCGGTATCGCCCATCCCTTGGATGGAGGCGACTGCCCCGTTGGTGCTGGTCCATGAGAGGGCCCGGCCTGTTACCGGCAAGCCGCGAGTGTCCAGGGTAACGGCTTTGATCGACACCGTGTCGCCGGGTTGCATGTTCAAGGTAGCCGTCGGGGCGGAGATTGCCAGCGATTTGACGGTGAACAGAACCACTGGGGCGCTACCCGGTGTTTGCTCAATCCGACCGTTTTCAAACGTTTGGCGGACCGTGCCGGCAGCGTTCAGCGTTACCGGAGCGGCGGTTGGAAACCCTAGTGCTGCGGAGGCACCGGCCTGAAGGTAGGCAGTGTATAGGTCGCCGGTGACCGCGTAGGCCGGAGCCGTAGTCGAGGAGGACGGATATGCAGCGATAAAGCCGTTTCCAAAGAATTGCTGGCTGCCGACGACGCCGCTGATTGAGGTGACGCTGGCCGCTGCGCTGACGGGTGCACCCATGGTTGTGATGCCGCCTGCATTGTTCCAGGAAGTGTAGGTATTGCCCTTCAGCGTGAAATTGGTGGCAAGTGATTGGTACACGAAGAGTGCATAGTTGGAGGCGAACGTCTGGTATGTACAAGTCCCGAAAGTGTTAGTGGGGCAGGACGCGGTATCCATCGTTGGATACCCCGTGACTCCAACCCCGATTGACGTGAAATAGGAGTACATGTTGCCCCAGACCTGCCAGACCAAAGGCGGGTCGTCCAGGGCTGCCGTGTCGGGTAGGATTAGGGCGTAGTTGATAGACGCAAGGCCACCGTCCTTCCAAACGACGGTTCCCGAGCTGAATGTGTTGGGGATATCGACCGGGGTCAGGCCCCCGTTGTCATTAAACTGTGGCATGATGGAACCGGACGTGCCCCCATCTCCTTGGGCTGTTTGAATGTGGTGGGCAGGGTCTAGAATAGTCGCGCCGACACCGTAGTAGGTGCGCGGTGCCCATGGGGGAATGCCGAATACTTGGGAAGGGAACAATTGGGCCAAGCCTGTTGTCCCGAAGGCAACCACACCCGACGGCGGCGTGTACACAAGTTGGAAGAACGATCCCCGGCCGTAGGCGGTGATGAAGGCGCTTTGGATCGCAATGCTCGGCGCGCCGCTACCCACGCTCGCCGCATGGAGGCCAATCGGCACCGCAAGCAGCGCTGCCAGGCAAAGACTCGGGGCAATGAAGACGGGTCGGCGCATAGGTCGGAACATATATGGTATTACGGGGCTGATGGAAACACCAACCAGCCCTGCACCCGACAGACGCCGACCGCACCCTCACGGTTGCACCCGCGCTATTTGATGTACAGGTTCACCGCGTTCGAGCAAACGGGCGTCCCCAAAGAATCCGCCACACAGACAGACAGCGGAACCGGATTCGGGTTCGCCGGCAGGATCGGCGGGACCACTACGTTGATCTGGTCGAGGGCCGGGAAGCTGCCCTGTGCACCCGCGTACGCCGGAACCACGTTGGTCTGGTTTCCAATCGTGAGCGTCACTGGACCGGTAAGCGGAATGGCCAAACCGGTCGCGAATACCAAAATGATGTCGCCGCGCTTCGCCGGATGCGTGAAATCATTGATGCTCCCGTCGGCAAAGTTCACCACACCGGGATTGAAGATGCCGGGAGCGTTGGGTTGGACGGTCACCTTGACCGAATCGCTCTTGATGGCATCGGCGATGACCACCACATCGGCGGCGGGGGCAAATCCCAATGCGGCCGGGACGATCACATTGATCTGTGTCGCGCTGGCATACAGTATGGTTGCCGCAAAGCCGTTGAAGGTGACCGACACATTCTTGCCACCCATGTTGGTCCCGAAAACCGCCGCGAAAGATCCGGGTGCCACCAACCCGCTTTTGAAGGAAGCTGCATTGACGACCCCGGTAATCTTAATTCCCGGCAGGCCCACGGTGAAAACAACCGGAACGGAGGCTTTCCCTGCCGCGCCGGCATCAACGGTGACGGTGGCGTTGTAAGTACCGGGTGCAAGAGCCGAGGGGTCGGCGGTCAACAGAAGACCGGTGCTGTTCTGGCCGGATGTGGGTGTGACTCCTAGCCAATTCGTGCCGGACTGGTAGGAAATTGAGACGGTGAAAGGCATAACGCCTCCACCGCTGTTCGTTACTTGGACGGAACCGTTACGGGTGCCGCCTTGCGAGGAAGCTGAGATTTGGACCGGCGTCGGATCCAGCGTCAGCGTTGGGAAATAGGATGCCGAACAATCGCCCGCCTGTGTGCAATCGGTGCCGATCGTGGTGGAGATGAAGCGGGGGACAGGATCTGTGGCGGTTGCTACCGAGACGGTGGAGAGCGGCGCAAGGGCGACAGTGTAAGTGGGAGGCGCGATCGGACCGCTGCAGGTAACTTGCGGAACCACCAGAAACAGTGGAACCTGGGCAACTTCCTTGATGTTTGGATTTGCGTCCAAAACTTCATAGACGATGGTGGCTGCTCCACCGGTGAGGGTGACCTCGCTTACCGTAGTGAAAGAGGTTACTGCGACCGGAGTGGTGAACGACAAAGTACCGCCCGCGCCGTTGGCATCGGCACCGATGACGCGCGCCAGAAGGAGTTGCGACCCACCCGGTGTATATGTTCCGCCGTTCACCGTGGTCGTATAGCCGCCAGCGGAGGTTTGCGCCGTTCCGTTGATACCCACGATTGCATCGGGAACGAAGATACGGGCATTGGAGCCGTATCCGGAAAGCCGCACTTGGATGCGCACTCCGGTGTCGCCTCCCGTCTCTTTCGGCGTAAAGCTGGCAAGGGACGCTTCCGATACACGGATCGTCGAAAAGGTGGTGGAAGTTGCGAAAGTCTGGAAATCCTTGGTATCCGGAAGCGGCGAGCCGCCACAGGGTACTCCGAAGTTGATGTTGGATGAAAGGAGCGTCGGGAGACCGAAGGCCGCAGCTACAGGGACGTTTGCCGCAGGAAAGGTGACCCCAACCGCCACCACCGAGACCGTGACCAGTGGCGAGCCGGTGCCATTGCCGAGGACTGCCGGTGCTGCCCGCACGCCTTGAATCGTGAACGAAACAGCCGCCCCGCCAGCGGGTACCAAGTAGTTGAGCAGTACTTTTATCGTGTTCGGGGCTGTCTGTCCAAAGAAGGAAGCCTGGATGCCTGGTTGAGATGCGGAAAAGGCAAGGTTTAGGGGGGACCCGTTCGAATCCTGCTTGTTCGTGATGTTCGTATTGAGCGTGAAAAAGAAGGTAGGGGTCAGCGTCGCGCCCGCCGTGCCGCCACTGCAGTTCACGACAATGTCGCCGATCCGTTCCGAGAACCCTTCGGCATGCACCGTGGTTGGCGTAATGTTCGGCGAACAGGTCACCTGTCCATACCCCGCCGACACAATCCCAAACAACAGAAGCGGCAGCACTTGGCAGGAGCGGAGTTGGATCATAACACTACGATTCTACCCCGACCGCGCGGGCGCTGGAAGCACCTTGGATTACAAAAGTCCCCAAAAATGTTTCACCACTCCGAATATGGCGTGCCTTCGAGGCTCTTGGCACTGGATCCGCTCCGAATATCGTAGATCCCGGGCTCCGCCGTACTAACAGCCTGACCTGCATCCTCCTGGATGATTTTCCAAGTTTCGCTGCTGCCGGTGATGGGATCCTTGGGAACTTCGCGCAGGTAACCGTCCGTCACCAAATCGCGTAGACTCTGCGGAGCTTTCTGCTTGTCGTAGGCGTACTCGTCGATCATGCTTCGAATCGCTGTCAGGTTGCTGTGGAGCACGGTCTCCTTCGCGCGCTGGATCGACTTCTGGTAGAACGGGATCGCCACCGAGAGCAGTGTCAGCATGATCGCCATCACGATCATGAGCTCGATCAGGCTGAAACCGATCCGGGTCTGGTTCCTACCACTCCGAATATGGCGTTCCATCGGCAGCCTTCTCCGTGCTCTTTGTGTATACGTCGAAAACATTTTGCCCGCCCCAGCCTTGGCTCTTCGGATCGTCCTGCATGCTGCGGATACCCCACTCGCGCGTCCTTGTCATTGGATCGAGGGGAATCCGGCGCAAGAACTTGATCTTGGTGTCGGCACCCTGGCCCGCACCCTTCACACCCTCCACCAGCGCCTCCAAGGTTTTCGGATAGTTGAAGGTATCCACGCCATCCGCCGGACCGAGCTTTCCGGCGTCGGCCATATCCTTATACTTGTCGATCGCCTCGCGGAGTTCGCGCAGGGACCTGGACAGTTCCCGCTCCTTGATCCGCCGCACATTGCCACGGGCCATCGGGACCGCCATGGCGGTGAGAACCAGCAGGATGGTGAAACCGACAATCAGTTCCACCAACGACATGCCCCGCCGGTTTCCCAACGGCCCCCTCTTGGTATTGCCTTCCATGGCTTTATTTAACGTTGACCACCAACGCCGTCGGACGTGTGGAAGGCACTGGCCCGTTCAATGAGGAGAGTGTGATTGACACCGGTGTCAGCAAGGTTTCGCCCTGGCCGATTGCCTGAAGTGTGATCTGGAGAAGGCCACCCGTACCCGAGATCGGGTTGGCGTCCGGACCACCACCTACGCCCGCTTGGGCGATTCCCGAGGCGTTGAGAATATTCTTCGTCAACTCCGTCCGCCCTGCTCGTTGAAGCAGATCTCCGGGTGACATGTTCATTACTTGGATGATCTTCGGGTCGTACTGGAGGGCTGCCGAAAACTGCGTCACATCGCGGATATTGTCAGCCTGAATCGTGATCGTCGAAATCTGCCCACGGTTCATTTCCAGCGCGTTCGGCGGCAGGAAGCTGATCCGGGCCAAACCTGGGATACCCGTGCGTGGGGGTGGGGGGCCATCCGGCATGCCGGGAACAATCTGCGGAGTAGGCGGTGGCGGCGGTGCCGTCTGGACTGGCTGGGTTTCGATCGCGGCACCGGCACTCGGGGTTGGAGGTGCTGTCGCCGGCGGCGGCACTGCCGACGGAACCGCGTCCACGGCCGAGGGATCTTTGGAATCTTTCGCGGTCGCTGCGCGCCGGGGCGCATAGCTAACCTTGATCTGCTGCGCGTTGCCCGCCGCCACGCCCTTCAGATTGCTGGCGCTGATGTCGGGCGAGCGCAGGATGTGCGGAATCAGCGCGATCACGAGCTCCGTCCGGTCCTTCTGTATGGTTTCCCCACTGAACAGGCGACCGAGAACCGGAATCTGCCCCAACCCGGGTATCCCGGTGTTCGCCTTGCTGTCCGTCTGCTGGATGATGCCGCCGATCAGGTTGACCTCGCCGTCGTGCATCCGGATATCGACCAAGGCCTTGTTCTGGCTGATTTCCGGCTCAGAAACACCGCCGAGGTCGATGCGGTCCTTCACCTGCGAGACGTCCAGATCCACGTGGAGCGAGACCGAGTTCGCATCGTGGACGTAGGGCGTGATTTCCACATTGACGCCGACATCCAGGAAAGTAAACTGCGTATTGACTAGGGAATTGACGCCAACGCCCGCCACACCGGGTTGGAAGCTGCCGGTCGCAGTCGGGACCTTGTCGCCGATCTTGATGGACGCCTTGATCTTGTCCGTGGCCCGGATCTGGGGTGCCTGCATGACGCGGGTGCCGGAATTATTCAGGACGGCCTCGAACTGGGCCCCGGGAATCGACGTTAACGAGTAGTCGTGGGTTGAAAGGCGTCCAAGGTTGGACAGGGGCACAGCGGTATTCGCGGTCGTGGTGGTTGTTGTGGTTGAGGTCGAGGCTGCGGTACCGGTAATCGACGACCGTGGAGTGAAATTGGCGCTTGTATTGATACCGGTCGGCGCAATGGCCGTGGTCAGGCTGCGCATATAGGTGCTGCTCACCTGCATCACCAGAACATCCACAATCACTTCAGACTTCGGCTTGTCCAAATCCGCAATCAGCTTTTCCACCAAGGCCATCGTGTCGGCCTCAGCCCGGACCACCAGAACGTTCTGAGCCGTGTAGTTGAAAACCTTCTGAACGTCGACTACGGTACGCAACACCGTCAGCAATTCCTGCATTTCCTGCGGACCGGTAATGTTGGAGAGGTAAAACACCTTCAACACCTGTTCGGCATTCTCCCGGCGTTTGGTTGCATTGTCGACGGTCACGAAGATTGTGTTCGGAGAAAGCGGCTTCCAAAAGGATTTCGTGGTGAGCGAAAGCTGGTCGAGCGCTTCCTCCAGAGTGGTCCGGGAGAGATCTATCTGAACCTGTTGAATCTGCTGCTGCTGCGCGTATTCGGGATCGAAGATGACGTTGATGCCGGCAACCTTGCACACGGTTTCAAAGAGCACCCGCGGCTTGTTGGTCATCTTGAGGTTGATCAAGTCGCTGTTGAATGGACGGAGTTCCGGCACCGCTTGCAATAAGTCAGTACGCTCCTGGGTTTCCTGTTTCGAGACGTCGGCGGGCGTCATCGAGGCGGTTCCCGGGGCGGCGGCCCCACTCTTGTTGCGCTCGATCATGTCCCTGGTGCGGCGGATTTCCTGCGCCGCAATATCGGAGGCTGGGTCGACTACCGCAGCCTTCTCGAATTCGGCCAGAGCCTCATCCAGCTTGCCCGACGCGCGCACCTTCTGCCCATTCTTCACGTGGGCCGCGCCGCACTCGAAGCGGACTCGCCGTACCAAGAGGATGTAGGAGGGATCGGAGGCGTCCTCGCCCATCGCCGCCTCAGCCAGCTCAAGTGCGTGGTCGAGATTCCCCTTCAACTCTTCAGCCCGGGCTTCCGCCCGTAGCTTGTCACCCTTGCGGGTCCGTGCGATCAGCTCACCCTGCGATTGCGCCAGGATGAGCACTATCAGCGCAAGAGCCGCCGGGCGCGTCGCCAAGCGTTTGGGACACCCCCGTCCAGACGCGGCGGGCGGCGTTGACTTGCGCGCTAACCTCAGGAGCACTGCTGTAATGCGTTGGAAACGGTTCATTGCGAATCTGCCAGTAGGACCCGGTTTTGATGGTGCCCCAAAGAACGGGTTATCATCGTAATGTCTGACGCGCGGCACCCCCAAGGCGTTCAAGCCATTCGGGGCTGGGCATAGCGCCGTCACACTGGCATCCAAAGGAAATCGAATTGGCAGCGGCAGCAAACAAGGGCAGGGAAGAAGGCAAAGTCCTCAGCGACAACCGCCAGGCTGGCCACCATTATTTCCTCTTGGACCGTTACGAGGCTGGCGTCGTTCTATCCGGCACCGAGGTCAAAGCGGCGAAAGCTGGAAAGGTCCAACTGCGGGAGGCCTATGCCTCGGTTGAGGACAACGAGGCGTGGCTGATGCAGGCCCACATCAGCGAATACAGCCACGGTAACCAGTTCAACCACCCTGCTGTTCGGGCCCGGAAGCTCCTGCTGCACCGGCGCGAAATCGACAAACTCAGGGTCGCCATCAAAGAGAAGGGCTTGTCCATTGTGCCCGTCCGCCTCTACCTGAAAAACGGCAGGATAAAATGTGAAATTGCCGTGGCCAAGGGTAAGAAACTCCACGACAAGCGCGAGACGGAGCGCGCCAAAACCGCAGAGGCGGAGGCCCGCACCGCAGTCCGTGAAAGCAAGATGCGCGGGTAATCCCGTTTTGTTGAGGAAGGGAATCGTAAATGGAATTGAAGCTGGTATCGGCCAACCCGGCCTTACTTGAAACGGATGCCGTCGTCTTGATCGAGACTGAAGGCGGACGCAGACCCGAATTGGCGGCATACGGCCACCTCTACGAGTCCGGCGAGATATCCGGCAAGTTGTTGGAATTTACACTCCTGCACTCGGTGCCGGGCATTTCCGCACACCGGGTATTGCTTGTGGGTGGAGGCAAGGCTGAAAAGCTGGATCCGGCCGCAGTCCAAAGGCTCGCCGGTGCAGCAGTCCGCCACATCAAAGGCAAAGGCGTCCGATCCATTGCGATCTCCCTGGATGGATCGTTGGGCGGAGCCGCATTCGTCGAAGCCGCGGCACGCGGCATCCTCGGCGGAATTTGGGAACCCGACGTCCACAAGACCACAAGGGCTTCCGATAAGGCCGTGGAGTCCATCTCCATCGTGGTCCCGGATGTGACCGCCGAAATCTCCTCGGCCTTCGAAAAGGGCAAAGTCATTGGTGAAGCCATCAACGTTTCCCGCGACATTGCCGTGGAACCCCCGAATCTCCTCACGCCGCTCGTCCTGGCCGACCGGGCCCGCGCAATTGCGGAAGCCGAGGGCTTGTCGGTTGAGATCCTCGACCGCGATCGTATGACCCAGCTCGGGATGGGTGCTCTTCTGGGTGTCGCCCAAGGCAGCGACCAGCCTCCAGTCATGATCGTCATCCGCTACACCCCGGAGGTTCCAAGTCAGGACCATTTGGGACTCGTCGGCAAGGCGGTCACGTTCGACACCGGCGGCATCTCCATCAAGCCTTCCGAAGGCATGGAGAAGATGAAGTACGACATGTGCGGCGGCGCGGCAGTGATCGGAGCCATGCAGGCCATCGCCCGCTTGCAACCCCCCGTTGCGGTGACAGCCTTCGTTCCCTCCGTGGAAAATATGCCGGGCTCCAACGCCCAGCGCCCCAGCGACATCGTCAAATCCTACTCCGGCAAGACCATTGAGGTTCTCAATACGGATGCGGAAGGCCGCCTGATCCTGGTGGACGCCATCGAATACGCCAAGCAACTGGGCTGCACCCACTTGGTGGATGCCGCTACACTCACCGGCGCCATCGTGGTGGCACTCGGATTCGTCAGTTCCGGCGTTTTCACCAACAACGACGGGTTCCAGTCCAAGTTCCTCGCCGCCTCGAAGGTTTCCAACGAGAAAATGTGGCCCATGCCGCTCGACGACGATTACAGCGAGCAGCTGAAATGCGTTTATGCGGACATCCAAAACATCGCCGGCTCCCGTTGGGGTGGTGCCTGCACCGCCGCGGCATTCCTCAAGGAGTTCGTGGGCGATACGCCGTGGGTGCACGTCGATTGCGCTGGAACCGCCTGGATCGACGATGCCAAACCACATCTGGCGAAGGGTCCGGTCGGCATTCCGCTCGCGACGTTCGTCAATTTGGCTTTGAACTGGTAGCACTACCCGCTTTCGGATAGTTCGGCGAATACAACTGGCTCTTGGGACGGACCTGCAATTTTCCGTCCCGGACCCAGACCGGACCCCGAACAGCAAGAAACTCCACCAACCGATTCCGCCAAATAGCAATTTCCGCGGCTGCGGCCGGATCCGTCCCCAGATCCCGCAACTCATGCGGGTCGGCCTCTAAATTGAAATACTGCTCGGTACCGGTCATGGCGTGGAAGATGTATTTCCGTCTGCCGTCCGTCAACGCGTTCCAGTGGTTGGAGGCGGCGTAGCAAACGTCGTGCTCCAAGTCGATCCACTGCCGCCACTCGGCCTTCGGGTCGCGCGCCAGCTGGAGCAGGCTGGTTCCGTCGAGGGGCTGCGGTGCCTTGATTCCAGCAGCATCCAGCAGCGTCGGCAGCACATCGCGGATTTCGACGGGATTCTGCAACACCCGTCCCCGATTCGACGCGGCGAATCCCTCCGGCCATCGCAGGATCATGGGAATGCGCACCGACCCCTCGTACGCATAGCTCTTGCGCCACAGATGCTGATCGCCCAACATGTCGCCATGGTCCGCCAGAAAGACGACCAAGGTATTCTTCAGCCAACCGCGCTGCTCCAACGTGTCGAGAATCCGGCCGATCTGCTCATCGACGAAACTGACAGCGCCATAGTAGCCGCGCCGGGCATTCTGGACTGCAGCAGGTCCCAAATCCCCATGCCAAGGAGCCGCATCAGTCCCACTCCGAGGTTTGTTGTGGTCTGCCCATTGGCCGGATTGCGCCTCCGGCAGCGGCTTGCCGTAGAAATCCCACCACCGTTGAGGTGGATCATATGGACTGTGCGGACGCTCAAACGACACCTTCAGGAAGAACGGCTGGGACTTCCGATAGTCCCTCAGGAAGCGGACCGCCGTCTCCGCCACCCAAGTGGTGGGATGTAGCCGTTCCGGGAGCGGGTATGGTTTGGCAGCAAACCCGTTCCAGTCGATGCCGCTTTCTTCGGGATTGGCCCCAGGTGCCTCGGACCAAAACCACGAACGGTAATCGCTGCGGAAATCGATCGATTCCACACGGCCGGATTCATCCAGGATTGTCTGGTCAAACCCGTGGAGCGCGCGCTGCGGATGCCAGTGCATCTTCCCGATGCCAGTGGTGAAATATCCCGCATCGTGCAGCAGCCGGGGCATCTCCACTGGATAGTGTTCCGCGACCACGCCGTAACCCAACAGGCCATGGTTCCACGGGTTCATGCCAGTCAACAGGGCCGCCCGGGCAGGAGTACATGTGGGCGTTGTGGACCAGGCATTGCGGAACAGGATTCCGTCCTTGGCCAGACGGTCCAAGTTTGGCGTATGGATATCGGGGTTCCCGGCGGCACCGATGCAATCGGCCCGATGCTGGTCCGACATCAGAAGGAGAATGTTGGGTCGGCTCTCCTGCGCGAGGACAAGGGATCCGGTGCTAATTGCGGCACCGGTGTATCGAAGGAAAGCCCGGCGGTTCATTCGGCCATCTTCTCACGTACACGTAAAAAGGGCGCGGAGCCGAAGCCCCGCGCCCTGATTCCGCGCTGTGTGGGAAAGACTACTTCCAACCCCAGAGCGTCACGATACCCAGGGTCAGAGTATCCATGCCCTTGACCGCCGGCGACTTGCCGTGGTCGAAAAATGCGTGGTCGGAGGAGTCATGCCGATATTCCAAGCGCGTCACGAAGTGATCGTTCAACTTCGCTTCACCCGTCAGAGTCGCTTCCTTCAGCATCTGCTTCTGGCCGGTTGCGAAACCACCCGGATCGTTGAAGAATTCCACGCGGCCAGCGGCGGCGAAGATCTTGCCCATCTGGTAGCGGGCGGCGCTGGCAATTCCATACCATTGGTCGTAGCCGCCGCCGAACCGGTTGTTGCGACCCCAGGAACCGTTGACGTAGACCTGCAGGTTGCAGTTCGGGCAGTAAGTGAAAGTGCCGTCGAGCAGGTGGCGCATCCCGACGCTGTTGCCCAGATCGCTCTTGCCGCCGTAGTAGTCGAGGGCGTAGCCGTATTTCTTGTCCTTCACGGTTGCGACCGCGAAGCCGACGTTTTGGAAGGTGTGGTTCCCCCAGACATTGTTCCAAGCGTTCACAACCTGGAAGCTGACCGTGGTTTCCTTGGTGACCGGAGTGGAGGTCTTCAGGCCAAAGTGATAGTAGGGGATTGCATAGGCGAACAGCAACGAACGGGTGTAATTCCAATTGGAAGTGCTCTCGATCACTTCTGCGCCCGCCGAAGTCACAAACTGGCCGAAGTCGATTTCGGTGCCTTTCGTGTTCTTCGGCTTGAAGATCATGTACATTTGCTCGAAGTAGCGGAGGCCCTTGTGCTGGGCCGCAGCCGGATCGGCTGCGTGGATCAGGCGCATGGTTTCGCCGACGCCAACGTCAACGTGAAGACCCACAAGACCGTCGGACTTGTCGATTGTCAGCTTGCCCAGTGAGAAGCGCGGTGCGCCTTGGTGGAGATTGAAGTTCTGGAGCTGGTTGACGTCTTGCGTCGGGCCGTTTCCGTTGTGGGTCGTGTACACGTCGCCCATCAGGTTGAACGCCCAACCACCGAATTTCGGGGGCGGCGGGGGCGGATCGGCGGGCTTGGCAGCGTCCGGTGCTGCCGGTGCCGGGGCCTGTGCTTGCTCGTCGGGCTGCGCCACTTCCGTGCGGGGATTATCCAAACCCGCCGCAAAAGCCGTTGCCGTGAAGGCAAGAACGATTAGTGATTTCCGCATAATTCTCCTGTTTCGATTTGTGGACACCAACGTGATGTCCGGTACTGGGGTGGAAAGACCCAGTGTACGAATTGGAGTGGTGCTTACGGAAATAGATTTTTTCGATTGGATGTATGCGCGCCGAAAGTGTTCCCCCGGCGCGCCATGTGCAATATCCTAAATGTCGTAGTACAGGGAGAATTCGTAGGGGTGCGGCCGTTGCCGGATCGCATCCGCCTCATGCCGCCGCTTGTAGTCGATGAACGTTTCCAGTAACTCCTCGGTAAACACGTCGCCCTTTAGGAGAAATTGATGGTCGTCTTCGAGACAAACCAATGCCTCTTCCAACGACGAAGGCATCGACGGCACCGATTTCATTTCCTCCGGCGAAAGGTCGTAAATGTCCTTGTCCAACGGCTCGCCGGGCTCGATCCGGTTCAGCACGCCATCCAACCCGGCCATCAGCATCGCGGCAAAGGCCAGATACGGATTTGCGGACGGATCCGGTGGACGGAACTCGACCCGCTTCGCCTTCGGGCTGGTCGAGTACATGGGAATCCGGCACGCCGCCGACCGGTTCCGCCGCGAATACGCCAGATTCACCGGAGCCTCATAGCCCGGCACCAGGCGCTTGTAGCTGTTCGTGGTGGGAGCAATGATGGCGGAAAGCGCCCGCGCATGCTTCAGCAACCCGCCGATGTAGTGCAGCGCCATCGTGCTGAGCCCGGCATATCCGTCACCCGAAAACAGTGGCCGCCCATCCCGCCAAATTGATTGGTGCACGTGCATCCCGCTGCCGTTGTCGCCGAAGATCGGCTTGGGCATGAACGTCACGGTCTTGCCGTACTGCTGGGCCACGTTGCGGACGATGTACTTGTACGTCATCATGTTGTCCGCGGACTTCACCAGAGTATTGAAGCGCTGGTCGATCTCGCATTGGCCCGCCGTCGCCACTTCGTGGTGGTGGCATTCGATCACCAACCCGCAACGTTCCATCACATTGACCATTTCGGACCTCAGGTCCTGGTAGTGGTCGGTCGGGGGCACCGGGAAGTAGCCCTCCTTGTATCGGGGCCGGTAGCCGAGGTTGTTCTCGACTCGGCTCGAATTCCAACGGCCTTCCTCGGCGTCGATGAAATAGAAACCCGAATGTGCGTTTTGATCAAAACGGATGTTGTCGAAAATGAAAAACTCCGCCTCCGCCCCAAAGAACGCTGTGTCGCCAACACCGACGTTGTTGAGGTACAGCTCGGCCTTGCGCGCAATCCAGCGGGGGTCGCGCTCATAGTTCTGACGGGTCAGTGGATCGCGCACGTCGCCGATCATCACCAGCGTCGGAGTCTCCATGAACGGATCCATGAACGCCGTAGCAGGGTCCGGGATCAAGAGCATGTCGCTCTCATTGATCGCCGCCCACCCACGGATGCTTGACCCGTCGATGCCGAATCCGTCCACAAACGAGGATTCCGTAAACTCCCCGATCGGGTACGAGATGTGGTGTTGGAGTCCGGGGATGTCGACGAAGCGGACATCGATCTGCTTGGCCCCGTTCTCCTTGGCGTACTGTAGTGCTTCGCTGGCTGTCATTGTTTGAGATCTCCCCCGTAGGGACTGAAAATCCAGTGTAGCGCCGTTCGGCATGATCCGCGAATCCGGCGGTTGATATTTGGCATCCATTTGGACGTGAGTCTAAAAATGAATTCCACCCAACAGTATGGGACGGTGCGGAAGTCTCTCTATATCGGCCTTTCCGAGGAGGTCCGGCTCGCGAGTGCCACCAACTTGAACCAAGTACTCGCGGACACCCTCACCATGCGCGACCTCTACAAGAAGCACCACTGGCAGGTGTCTGGACCCCACTTCCAGCAACTCCACCTGCTCTTCGACAAGCACTTCGGCGAGCAGTCCGAATTGGTGGACGCCTTGGCCGAACGCGTTCAGCTGTTGGGAGGCGTCGCGGTCGCGATGGCTGCGGATGTAGCCGAGTTGACTAGTATTCCGCGCGCTCCGAAGGACCGTGAGGACTGGCGCACGCAGATTGCCCGGCTGCTGGAAGCCCACGAAGTCATCCTCAAGGAATCCCATGAATTCGCGGCGGCCGCAGCCCAATCCGGCGACGACGCCACGAACGACATGCTGGTCGGGGATGTGATCGCCACGGGTGAACTCCAAGCATGGTTCCTGAACGAACATGTGGTCGATTAGGCCTTCGCGAGACGTGTCATAATTCAGGGAGAGGTTGCATGTACAGCGGATTCGTCGGAAAACTGTTGGTTGCGGGTCTTGTTTCTTCGGTTTTGTTGAGTGCGCAGGCCCCCGTTGCCGCGCCGAAGACGTTTGAAGTGGCCACGATCAAGTCGGCGCCTCCGATCAACCCGATGATGGTCGCCCAGGGCGGCAAGATGCACGTGGGAACCAAGTTCGATGCGGGCCGCGTCGATATCGGCTACACCTCGCTCTCCGACATGATCTGCCTGGCCTACAAGATCAAGCTGTACCAGCTGAGCGGTCCGGATTGGCTCAAGAATGAGCGGTTCGACATTCTCGCCAAGCTGCCGGAAGGGGCCACCAAGGACGACCTGCCGGAGATGATGAAAGCCCTTCTCGCGGACCGGTTCAAGCTGACTCTCCACAAGGAGACCAAGGACCACTCCATGTACGCGCTTGTGGTCGCCAAAGGTGGCCCGAAGCTGAAGGACGCCGTTCCGGAACCGACGGTCCAGCCGGATGCCCCTCCAGCCGCCCCGGAAAAGGGCACCGCGACGATTGCCACCAATGAAGGCGCCATGAGCATCAAAGCGAGTGGCGATGGGCGCGGAGCCACCGTCAAGGTGCCTGGCGGTTCCACAATCAAGACCACCATGGGCGCGGATGGAAACATGCATATGGAGATGTCCAGGGCGACCATGACGCAGTTTGCCGAAATGGTAGCGCGCTTCGTGGACAAGCCTGTTCTGGATAAGACCGAGCTGACGGGCAATTACCAGGTTTCCCTGGAGCTCTCCATGGCCGACCTGATGCGCGTCGCTCGCGCGCAAGGCGTGAACATTCCTGCTGGTGCCATGCCGGGAGGTGCAGGCGGCGCGTCTGCCAACCCCGGTGATGCAGCGTCAGACCCCGGCAACGGCGGCTCCATCTTCACTGCGCTGCAGTCGATGGGTCTCAAGTTGGAATCCCGCAAGGACGCGGTCGAAACCATCATGGTCGACCACATCGAAAAGACCCCGACCGAGAACTAGTTCAGCGGCTACATCAACCCGGAAAACGCCCGCAGCACGATGAGGATCTTCTCCATCGTGGATAACGTAACCCGCCCGCCCAGCACATCGGTGGGCGACTCCGCGATCTTGTCCCGCAGGCTCGAATAAATCGTGATCAGGGCCCACAACGACGCCCGCGATTCAGGCACGATCATCCCCAGCAGCGGAGCCGACTCATCGTAATACCCCTTCGCCCGCTCCAACTCAAACTCCATCAGAGCCGCAAACTTCTCGCTGCGACCACCTACCACCAACTCCGACGCCGTTAGACCGAACCTCTTCAGATCCTCCGTGGGCAAGTATTGCCGACCCAGCTCGCAATCCTCCCGCACATCCCGAAGGATATTGGTCAGCTGGAATGCAATCCCGCATTTCTCAGCCAAAACCAACGCATCGGGCGACGTGAAGCCGAAGATGTGCACCGTTGTCAGCCCCACCACGGACGCGACCCGGTAGCAATACCGGTACAATTCATCGAAGGTTGCCACAACTTGTGGTTCCAAGTCCGAGGTAACACCGTCGATCATGTCGTGGAAGTACTGGTGGGGAATGCCGTAGCGTCGCACGGCGTCCAGGAACCCGGGCCACACCGGACTGTTGCCTGATCGTCCCGCCAGCGCTTCGGAAAGCTCGGCCCGCCAGCGTTCCATCGCGGTGCGTGTCGCGCCCGGCTCGTCGCTCAGATCGTCGCAGTAGCGCATGAACGCATATATGGCGCACATGGCGTTGCGCCGGTCGTCATCCAGCAGCACAAAGGAGTAGTAGAAATTCTTTGCACGCGATTTCGCCACAGCCCGGCAATGGGCGTAGCTTGCGGCTAAATCGGTCACCGGAACGCCACCCTGGCCAAGGTGGAGAGCAAGAGTCCGGCCCGTTCCACCTTCGTAACCTTCGGGCGCTGCGAAAGTACGTCGTAGCCCAGGCTTTCAATTTTCTCCAAAACCTTCATGCCGCCCCGGCTGAACAATTCCAAATCGACAGCCAGCCGACGGTCCACCATGCGCGGCAGTGGCAGGCCGGTCTCGAAGAATCCCCGTGCCTTCTCCACCGCATCCCGCATTACACCCCGGAACCGCTCGTCAAATCTCCGCGCAAAAAGGTCTTCGACCGTGTAGCCATGACGTGCCAGCAAGTCCAAGGGCAGGTAGACACGGTCTTTTTCCTGGTCAACCGTCACATCCTGCCAGAAATTGGCCAACTGCAAGCCGGTACAAGTTGCGTCCGACAGCCGTTGCCGCTCGGCGTCCGTGTAGCCGCACAGATACAACACCAAGCGGCCTACCGGATTGGCCGATCGCACGCAATAATTCAGAACGCCATCCCAATCGGCGTAGCGTGTCAGAGTCTGGTCCTGGATAAACGCGCTGATCAGGTCGGCGAACGGCTGTTTGGGCATCCCGTACTTCGCTACCGTGGCACGCAGCGCGATGAATACCGGATGGGACGCCTCGCCCGCATACATCTGGTCCAACTCAGTCGACCACCAGTTCAGGAGGCGCAAGCTCTGGACAGGATCCCCTATTTCATCACCCAAGTCGTCCGCCCAGCGGCAGTATGCGTAGACGTTGAAGAAGTCCTGGTGCAGCCGCGGCGGCAGCAGGAAGCTCACCACGTGAAAATTTTCGTAGTGCCCCGTAGCCACCCATTTCGTGTACGCTTCGGACTCTCGAAAAGTCCAAGTACGCGACATCGCCTCACGGCTGCCGACGAAATCGCGGGGACTCAAATGCATGCGTTTAGGGAATGATCGCCGTCTTCAGCGTGCCCGCGCCTTCCGCCAAACGGAAGAGAACGGAAGACAGGTTTTCGAGGGAGTCCTCGGCATCCACAAAATCGCGGGCGGAAATTCCGCCACTCGCGATGATGTCCAACGCCTCCCGCATCGTCGCCGGAGTGTGGTGGAAGCTCGCCTTGCAGGTAATTTCCGAATAGTGCAGCAGGTTTGTGTCCAGCTCAACCCGCGTACCGCTCGGAGGACCGCCAAAGAAATTGACAGTGCCACCGCGCCGCAGCATTTCAACGGACCAGTTCCAAGTCTCGGGCTTGCCCACAGCCTCAATCACAATATCGGCACCATGCCCGCCGGTCAACTCGCGCACCGCAGCCACCGGATTGCCAACTTCCTCGGTCGCCACGCAGCGGTCCGCCCCCAGCTTCATCGCCTGTTCCACCTTGGAACGACGGCGGCCAACCGCGATGACCCGCGCCCCCCGCAATTTCGCCAAGCGGATGAACATCGATCCAATCGGACCCACGCCGATCACCGCAACCGTGTCGCCCGGTCGCAATTCGGTGTCCTCAATCCCCTTCACCACACATGCCAACGGTTCGGCCAGCGCGGCATCCCTATAATCCAGATGCGGGGGGATGATGTATGTGTTCAGACGGACGATTCGGGACGGGATCCGAATATACTCCGCGTACGCGCCGTTGTTGAACAGCAAGTCTTCGCAAAGATTGACCCGACCGCGCCGACAGTAGAAGCACCGAAGGCAGGGCGCGGAATTCGCTGCAACGATCCTCTGCCCGATTTCAAAACCTTTGACCCGGCTCCCAACCGCAACCACGTCACCAGCGAGTTCGTGTCCGAACAGCGCCGGCGGCATGATCATCCGCGCGTGGTAGCCGCGCAGGAATACCTTCAGGTCGGTCCCGCACGTGAGAGCCGCCCGCACCCGCACCAGCATGTCGTCCGGACCCACATCGGGAACCGGCACACGCTCCACCACGACATGCTCTTTGCCGTAGAGCACGGCGGCAAGCATCGTGTCGTTTGCCAACATCGACGTGGCGAGCGTGTTGTCCTTGAGGCTCACGCCTGGCGCTCCTGCGGGTATACGATCACCTTCAATGGGCTCTCTTCCGGAAAATCACCTGGATGGGTCGCGAGACGAAACGCAAGCTCGATCTTATCAAGTGGTACGCGATGTGAGACGAGCAGGTGCACCGGCAAGTTCCCGCTGAACACCAATTCCGCTCCCTCAGCCTGGATATCAACTGACGCGCTGTAGGATCCCAGCAGCATTCGTTCGCCGACGCAAATGCTGGCACCCGAAAGTTCGATCCGTTCCTTGTCGGAAGTTTGCGCGAACAACATGATCTTAGCGCCCGGCCGCGTCGAGCGGACAGCCTCCTCCACCAGACCCTTTACAGCCGTAGCCACGAACACCATGTCCGCGCCGCGGCCCTCCGTAAGCTCTTTCAGCTTGGCACCAACGTCCGTGGTCCGCGGATCCAGCGCGAAATGGGCACCTGCCTCCCGCGATAATTCGAGCCTCGTGGCTATCGTGTCCGTGGTGACAATTGTGCAACCCCGCAACTTCAAGAGCATCGTGAAAATCAGACCGATCGGCCCTTGGCCTTGGACCAACACCACATCGTCCGGCTGCGGATCGCACTGCTTCACCGCTTTGAGGCACGTGTTTACAGGCTCCACGAAGGCGGCCGTGTCAAACGATACCCCTGCCGGGATCTTCTCAATTCCGCGCTCCACGATCCAATCCATCACCCGCACATACTGCGCGAAGCCACCGCCAGCCGGCTCGAAGCCCGCCGTGACGCCGACCTTCTTATAGACCGGGCATTGTGCGTAGAGCGTCCGCTGGCAATAAAAACAGCTGCCGCAGGGGATGTGGTGGAAAACGATGACCCTGTCACCGGGTACGTACTTCGTAACCGCGCTGCCCACCTTGGCCACAATTCCGGCAGTTTCATGCCCGTAGATTCGGGGCGGAGGCAGCAGGTCGTATTCGATCTTCTTGAGGTCCGTGTGGCAGACGCCGCACGCCTCCACGCGGATTAGGATTTCCCCGGCCCCGATCTCCGGCGTCGGGACCTCGTCGACCGAGACAACGCTCGATCCACGATAGACGGCGGCCCGCATCACGTCGGGCAGGGATTCAGAAATCGCAGTGGTCAAGAAACTCTCCAAGGTTTATTGATGCAGCCCGTGTCCGTTTGGATAGACGAATCAGCTCCCGAAAGCACTTTGGCTGCGTCAAGGAGGTGCACACCATGCGGAAAATGTCGAACTGTCCGTCCGGCATAAGGAAATGGTTAAAATCTATCGAGAAATCCTCTTCGGCAAGGTCGCTCACAGCCCGAATACAGTAGAATCCCATACCCAATTCGACCGCCGCACGCAATGCCCCGGCAGCTTCCATTTCCACGACCCAAGCACCTGTCGACCGCAATTTGGCTTTCTCGCGAGCGGTCTGCGCAATCCGGGGAATGGAGGCGAGGGCCCCGGACTTTGATTGCGGATAGCTTCCCGGCAACAGCGTCGGCAAACCATTGACGTCCGTCGCCACAAAGATATCGCCAATTCCCAACGCGGTATCCAAGGCCCCACAGAAGCCGATATTGCACACACCGCTCAAGCCGAACGCACCCGCAGCGGCTTCCACCGCCATCCGCGCCCGCTCCGGACCCGCCCCGTTGGCAATCGCGATAACCGCACGGGATTTCCATATGCCGCGCCGGGCCCAGTGGACTGGCAGATTCACCGGCTCCACCTTTGCCCAATGTTGGAGGAACTGCGTGCACTCGCGCGGATCCGCCGCAAGAAACAACAACGGTTTCATCGGGTCTGGAACCAGCCGATGGCGTCCGTCAATGCGGCATTGGCTGGACCGGGCTCATACCCAAGTTCCCGCGCCGCCTTCGCATGCGTGACCCACATTTTCTTCTTCGCCATGCGGACTGCTTCCATCGGCGCCCTCGGTGGAATGCCAGTCAGATGCGCCAAGCCAGTCGTCACGACACCCGCCGTCCACGCCACAAAGTAGGGCAATCGGACGCCGGGAGCCTTCCGGCCAGTTTGAGCAGCCAATTCCAGTAGGATACCCCCGAGCGTCATGTTTTCCGAACCCAGGATATATCTTTCTCCGACCAAGCCCCGCTCGCAAGCCAGCAAATGCCCCATCGCCACATCCCTGACGTTGACGACGTTCAATCCAGTGTCGATGTATGCTGGCATTGCCCCGGCTAGGAAGTCCTTCACTATTTGCCCAGTCGGGGTGGGTTTGAAATCGTGGTCGCCCATCGGTGCCGTCGGATTCACGATTACGACCGGAAACCCAGTTCGCGCATACCCCAGAGCCACCTGCTCGGCCAAAAATTTCGACCTCTTGTAGTCTCCCGACATGGAATCTATGGATACCGGCTGGTCCTCGTCGCCCAAACCGTCCTTGGGGAGCCCGATGCAACCGACCGTACTCGTATAGACCACCCGGTCGACACCCGCACTGCGGGCTGCACCCAGCAGATTGCGCGTCCCTTCCACATTCGAATCGTACAGGTCTTTTGGGTTCTTGGACCACAGCCGGTAGTCCGCAGCAACGTGGTAAACAACGCCGCAGCCGGTAGCCGCCCGCCGCAGAGAGTCGGCATCCCGCAAGTCGCCGGTGACCTTCTCCACTTCCAACCCGGGCACCGCCGACGCAGTTCGCACCAGCGCCCGCACCTTGTGACCGCGCTCCAGCAACAACCTCGCGACGTGCCAACCGACAAAGCCCGAGGCGCCTGTGACAAGTGTGGGCTTCATCGACTCCCTCCAGTTTACCGCGCTGCCCGCGGATTCCCGTTGTCGCTGGCCCGCGATAAATATAGATCCCCCCCGAAATCCCGGCATCTGCCGTGATAGAGATACCTCTCTAACTCAAGGAAACATGAAACGTACCCTGTCCCTCATTGCCCTCGCGCTTTCTTCCACCTTCTTCGCTTCGGCTGCCGACATCGTCGACACTGCCGTGGCGGCGGGTAACTTCAAAACGCTCGTCACCGCCGTGAAGGCCGCTGGCCTCGTCGATACCCTCAAGAGCACCGGCCCGTTCACCGTCTTCGCTCCCACGGACGAAGCTTTCGCCAAGCTCCCCGCCGGTACTATCGAAGCTCTCCTCAAGGACACCGAGAAGCTCAAGGGCATCCTCACCTACCACGTCGTTGCCGGCAAGGTAATGGCCGCGGATGTTGTAAAGCTGAAGACTGCCAAGACTGTCCAAGGCCAGTCCGTCAAGATCTCCGTCAAGGGCAGCACCGTGAAGGTTGACGGCGCCACTGTCGTCAAGACCGACATCGTTTGTGACAACGGAGTCATCCACGTCATCGACGCGGTAATCCTCCCGCCCGCCAAGAAGTAATATCTCGTAGGCAGATTGCTGGCCCGGCGGATTTTTTTCGCCGGGCCGAACTATTTCAAGCTGTCTGTCACCTGCCTCCCCGCATCCGCACTGGTTTGATACCCTGAATCCGGCAGCACCTAAGCCCACTCGGAGGTTCCAGTGAAAATCGATCTCGAAGACGTCCGGCACCATTTTGCACTCTTGTCAGACGAGGCCCTCCTCGCCACCAATCGGAACGACCTGATTGAGGAGGCCCGCCAGTGCCTTGACGAGGAGGTTGCCAAGCGTCGACCCGATGCGGGTCTAGTTGCCGATCCGGGCCCGGAGCCCGCATGGCAGGAAGCTGCCGAGGTTCAATCCGACGAAACGGCAGCCGGGTCGGCGGCCGCCAGTGAATCCGAACGGGGAGCGGTCGTCTCCATCGCGTCCTACACCCACCCGGACGAGGCCCGCCTCGCACGTGGACTCCTGGAAGTTGCCGGAATTCCGTCCTTTCTTGTCAACGAGCAAACCGCGCTCGGAGCTCTCCATCTTCTGGTACCGGCCGACCAAGTAGATGCGGCGTTGGAAATTCTCGCCGACGATATTTCCGAAGAGGAACTTGCCGCCCAAGCCGAGGCGGCCGGCTTTACAGACAGTCCAGTGGATGACGATTCCGACGAGGACCCGGAAGGCGAGGATCGCTAGGATGCTCCGGCATGCTCTTGCATCCGGCTTGGCTTTGGCGGCCTTGGTTCACGCGGCTACACCGCCCGAAGCGACGATCTCCAATGGCCTGGTGACGGCCAAAATCTACCTGCCTGACGCCAAGATTGGATACTACCGGGGCACCCGCTTCGACTGGTCCGGCGTAGTCCACAGCCTTACGTACAAGGGCCATGACTTCTACGGCCCCTGGTATCAGGAAAGCCGCCCGTCCGTCACCGATTTCATTTACGAGGGTCCCAACGTCGTCACCGGCGCTGCCAGTTCCATACCCGGCCCCGTTGAGGAATATTTCACAGGCACCACGGCGCTCGGATTCGAGCAGGCCAAGCCCGGTGGCACGTTTATCAAGCTCGGCGTTGGTGTGCTCAAGCGACCGGACGACAAACCCTACAACCACTACACGCCCTACGAGGTGCTGGATCCTGGCAAGTGGACCATCAGGAAACATGCGGACAACGTCCAGTTCATCCAGGAGATTCACGGCCCCGGTGGCTATGCCTACATCTACACCAAGACCGTACGCCTCGCAAAGGGTTCCCCCCGCATGACGCTGGAGCACAGTTTGAAGAACATCGGCACCCAGGCCATTGATGCCAATGGCTACAACCACAATTTCCTGGTGGTCGACGGCAAGGGTCCACAGCCGGGTGACAAGGTGACCGCTGCCTTCAACCTGGGAACACCTGCGCCGTTGGAGAACGATCTAGCGGTAATCGAGGCCAAAAACCTCATCTACAAGAAGCCGGTCGAGGGCAAGGACCGGGTCTTCACGCTCCTCCAAGGCTATTCCAGCGACACCAAGGACTTCGATTTCCGAGTCGACAAGGCCGACGGGACCGGATTCCACGTGACCGCCGACCGACCTGTTAGCCGATCCATGCTTTGGTCCATCCGCACCGTGATGTCCATCGAGCCTTATCTGGAAATTAAGGTTGATCCCGGCAAGACAACTACCTGGACGCTGACTTACGACTACTTCACCAAGTAGGGGCTACCTTCGCCAAACCGGAATCCCCCGCCGGGCCTGCCGAAACAGGGAAAGGAACAACAGCAGGTAAGCCCCGGCCAAGGCTTCCAAGAGGAGCACCGCAATCGGTGCTGCAAACGCGCGCCCGGCCCACCATCCAACCAACAGCAGGAACTGCATCGCGTGCAGCCCCAGAAAGTGGGGCACGCGGAGGTCGCCATGCTGGGTGCTCCAGTTCGTAACCGGCAGGCCAGGCCCACCGTCGGGAGCCCCGACCGTGTGGGCCCCCGCCACTGCCAAGCGCCCCGTGACGCTCGCTTCTTCCAGTTGGAGAGGCGTTGGCCCGATCATTGCCCTGCCGGAAGCCGAGCCCAAGACTGTCAGGACCATTCCCAATCGGAGTGCAGTTCCCAGAACAGGATCGAGGAACGGCTGCCGAAACAAGGCCACGGCGTAGAAGACCGACGCCACCCAAACAATTGCAATTCCCCCCGCCATCGCCGAAAGAATCGCCGCGTCCAAAGGCTTTCCCACATTGAAGTGGCTCGCCTTCCCGCGCCCGGCTTGCACCGCGATCAGCACCCATTCCAGCAGTAGCATCCACGTCGTCGCCCCGGACGCCACCGCGACCCACTCCGGCCAGATCCTCAAATAGCCGCGCATGAAGGCAATTGACAACAGATAGATTGCTATCGATACAGCAAACTTCCCAGGCTTCATCCAAACCGGTGCGCCGTTGAGCTGTCGCGTATCCAGGAATATGCCCGCAACGCACGGAACACACAACGCCAGCAGCACGAATGCGAGCGTTGTCATGGCGGGGTCGTTGTTGTAGATCTGCTGCAGCATGTTGTCATTGTCAACTTTCGGTGTTGACTGTGTCAACATAAACAGGTGGGGGTACGATAAGTTGTTGGCCGCAAAAAGGTACCACCACGGAAATCTGGAAGCAGCACTCCTCGAATCGGCCTTGGAAACGATTCGGATCGAGGGTGTGGACGCTCTGACCCTTCGCGCCGTCGGTGCCAAGGTGGGTGTTTCCCGAACTGCACTCTACCGCCATTTCTCTGACAAAGCGGCGTTGATGGCCCGCGTCGCCTCTGAGGGTTTCCGCCTCTTGCGGACAACCTTGCAAGACACTTGGAACGACGCGCTCAAAAACCCGGAGGCCAATCCCGATCCCATCGCCGCCCTGGGCCATGCTTATGTCCGGTTCGCCTTGGCCAACCAAGGCTACTACCGTGCCATGTTTGGTCGCATCGCGGCGGACTGGTGCAGCTACCCCGAGTTGATGGCCGATGGAGGCCAGGCGTTTCAGGTCCTGCTGAATGCGGTGGTCCTCTCCCAGGCCGACGGTCGGGTGATTCCAGGCGATCCGCTTGGCATGGCGCGCGTCCTTTGGGCTTCCGTCCACGGCGTCGCCATGCTCACCATGGACGGCCATCTGGCACTCGAGGACCGCGTAATCGAACTAGCCACCCGGTCCCTCCGCGAGGGAATCGCCATCCGATGACCGAACTGTTCCGCGTCGTGGAAAATCCACGCACATGCTCCTACCTGCCCGACCAGCTTTCATCGCTGGAATACCAAATCGTCGCCAACGTCACCGCAGCCGAGTACGCAGACCTCTTGGTGCGCGGGTACCGCCGCTTCGGCCGCTACATCTTTCGCCCGGTCTGCGGCACCTGCCGCGAATGCCGCAGCCTCCGAATTCCCGTACAGGATTTCGAACTCTCCGCCTCACATCGCCGTGTGATGCGCGCCAACTCCAATGTCCGCGCCGAGCTGCACCCCGCCTACGCAACCATTGAGCATTTGCGGATCTTCAACCAGTACCACGACTTCATGGCCGATTTCCGCGGCTGGCGCCACAAGAACACTGCTGCGGCCGAGTACATCGACGATTTTGTCGTCGATCCCTTCCACACCGATTCCGACGCTTTCGCCCTCCAGTGGCTCTACTTCCAAGACGACCGGCTCCTCGGCGTATCCATCATGGACGAAGTCCGTCTCCCCGGCTCCCCCGGTGCCATTTCGCTGGTGTATTGCTACTACGATCCCGCTTGGCGACCCCGCTCACCCGGCACCTTCGCCATCCTGAACCAGTTGTCCTACGCCAAGGATGCGGGCATGGACTATGCCTACTTCGGCTACTGGGTGGACGGTTGCCAATCCCTGAGCTACAAATCGCGCTACCGTCCGGCTGAAGTCCTCGACTGGCCCGCAGGACCCGATGAAGTTCCGGACTGGCACCCCCGCCCCTAGCCCGGTTCCCGATCTATTTCGCCTTGCTGAACTTCAGCCAGTTTTCGTAGGAATGGTTGCGCGGACCGGTGTACAGAATCGTATCGAAGAAATCCGCCCGTCCCAGCATTCTCGGATCGCCCTCGCCCCGCAGCGTTTCCTCCATCCGTTCGCGCATCTGCCGCTTGATCGCCGCGTACTCCAAGTTGGTGGCCAGGTCGTCCATGCAATCGGGGTCTTTGTCGACCATGTACAACTCCTCCGCCGGACGCTTGCCGAACGACATTTGGTAGTACTTGTCGAAGCGGGATATCATGTCGGTCTTCGTCGGGCCATCGTCCACATTCCGGTACCCTGTCTCGGGATCACCCGCCGGCCATCGGTCGGGTTCATAGTTCCGCACATACAGGAACTTCCGGTCGCGCAGGGCCCGGACGGGATACCCCGCATCATTCGGCCGCCCCAAATCGTGGCGTTCCTTGGCGATTAGCATGGTGTTCCGCGAGGTATCCACGATCCCGGATTTACCGCTCTTGAGAACATCCAGGAAGCTCTTGCCAGTCATGGTGCCAGCGGCGGGCAGTCCGGCCAGTTCCATGAAGGTCGGAGCAAAATCGCGCGTGCTGATGAAATCCTCAACCGTCCGACCGGTCCCGAGGTTCTTGCCCCACCTCACCGCTAGCGGAATATGGAAGCCTTCCTCGTAGATCTGTCCTTTGACCCGTGGAAAAGGCATCCCATGGTCGCTCGTCATCACCACCAAGGTGTTGTCCAGTTCGCCGATGTCCTCCAAATGCTTCAGCGCCTTGCCCACCTGCGTGTCGAACCACTCCACCTCCAACGCATAATCGGCTAGGTCGCTGCGCGTCACGCGGTTGTCGGGCAGATACTTCGGCACCGTGATTTCGGCCAATTTCTTCCCGGCCCGCAATCCCGAACCGGGTTCATACGGGCGATGAGGTTCCTGCCCGCCCATCCAGAAGCAGAAGGGCTTGTCGGCGGGCTTTTCGGCCAGGAACGCTTCAAAATTCTTCGCGTAGTCGTTGGGCGCAATCGAGTCTGTCGGCGGCTTGAGTTTGTGCTGCTGGTATTCCTTGCCCGCAGGATTGTGGTCGAAACCGGTGGACTTGAAATCGCCCGGACCCCACCCCTTGCCGGTTAAGCCCACGTGGTAACCTGCTTGTTCCAACTGGGCTGGATACACCGCAAACTCGTTCGGAAAAATGCTGTAGTGGTTGATTGCCTCTTTGAGTTGCCACGAGTTCCGACCCGTCAGGATGGTCGCCCGGCAGGGGCTGCATTTTGGATTCGACGTGAAGGCATTGGCAAACAATACACCCTCCCGAGCCACTCGGTCGAACACAGGCGTTTTGACCCAAGTGCAGCCGTAGGCTCCCGCGTGGCCGTGGCTCCAGTCATCGTGGATGGTGAATAGGATGTTCGGACGTTTCGTCTTCTGCGCGGCGAGAGATCCAGCCCCGGCCATCGCAGCAGCGGCGGAACCAAGGAATTCCCGGCGGGAAGGGGTTGGGGACATGAGCGCCAGTATATAACCCCGCCCACCGGGACACTAGTCTACTTTTGCTTCGCGATCACCAAGTCCTTGATCTTCGCGTACGTCGCCGCAGGAATGATCTTCTTGTCCACCAGTTCGTTCTTGGCGCGGTAGGGACGGCCCGCGATGATCTTGGCGCTATAAGCCTTTCCGATACCTGGCAGTGCATCCAACTCGGCGGCGGTCGCCGAGTTCAGGTCGAGCAGGGCTGCCTTGGGCGCAGCTTTCGCGTCTGCCTTGGTTTCCGTTTTCGGTGCGGCCTTGGGTGCTGCTTTCTTGGAATCGGCTTGTGGTGCGGCAGCTAGTGTGAATGCCGCGAATGCAATGAGGAGGATTCGGGTGATTGTTCGCATAGGGACTCGTTTCCTTCCGAGCTTACCAGTTCACGGCACCCTGTCAAACTGGAGGAATGGCGGATATCTACGGCATTACGATTGGCGATTCGAGCGGAGTCGGACCCGAAATTCTCCTGAAAGCTTGGGCCAACGGCGAGATCCACCACCCGGTCGTCGTCTATGGCGATACCGCCGCCCTCGACCACTACAACCGCGCCCTCGGCTATGGCGTTGAAATCCGGTCCGTCGTTTCGCCGCTGGAACACGCCCCCGGCGTCCTCAACGTCATCGACCACCGCCTGCTAACCCCCGACGGCATCCGGCCCGGGGAACTCAGCGCGGCTTCCGGTGCCGCCGCCCGAGCCTACGTCGTTTCCGCCACCCACGCGGCGCTCGCAGGTGAGATCGCCGCCATGGTAACCCTCCCCATGAATAAGGAGGCCACCCAACTCACCGACCCCGTATTCACCGGCCACACCGAACTCATCGGCGAACTCTGTGGTTCCGACGATGTCACCATCATGTTGGCCTCCGACCAACTCATCGTCACCCACGTCAGCACCCACATGTCGCTCCAGAATGCCATCCATGCGGCCAAGAGGGAGCGCATCCAGACGATCCTCCGCCTCACGTGGGAGGCGGTTTCGCGCCTGATGTCGAATCCCCGCATCGCAGTCGCCGGCTTGAACCCGCACGCCGGCGAAAATGGCCTCTTCGGCTTGGAGGAGATCCAGGAAATTCGACCCGCCGTGGAATGGGCCCAGGCCCAGGGCATGCCTGTCGATGGCCCCTTCCCCCCCGACACCGTCTTCCACATGGCCGTGCGCAAGAAGAAATTCGACGTCATCGTCTGCATGTACCACGACCAAGGCCACGTGCCCCTCAAACTCCTCGACTTCGAAAACGGCGTCAACGTGGCGTTGGGACTCCCGATCATCCGCACTTCGGTCGACCACGGCACAGCCTTCGACATCGCAGGTAAGGGGGTTGCGTCCACCGTCAGCTTGATCCGCGCGCTCGAATTCGCCGTGAAACTGCGCTCCGTCGGCGCGTCCGTCCGCTGACCGGAAGGAATTTCTCAAGAAAGTGCGTCTAGAATTTGACGATTCGATGACCCTGCGCTATGATGGTTTTGCGGGGTGGAGCAGTCTGGTAGCTCGTTGGGCTCATAACCCAAAGGTCAGAGGTTCAAATCCTCTCCCCGCAACCAATCCAATGCGGGTTCTCCGCAAACTCCCATAAAATAATTGTTCATTGCAGTTAGGGCTCTGCCTGTTTTGCGTGATCGGCATTGGTCGTGAGATGTTACGATGCCAAGTACGATGAAGACACGCGTCGCCACGCTCATCACCCTTGCCTGCCTGATCCTTGCAAGCGCACCAGCCCAGAATCGAAAAGCCAAACCCGCCGCTGCAACTGCTCCGACAACCCCAGCTCCCCAGAAGCAGGATGAGGAATACGGCAAACTCATCAAGCAATACCTCCAGGATCCCCGCATCACGACCGAGCTCGTCGACCACATGCCGGTGTCCGACACGGTCCCCTCGCCCCTGAAATTCTTCGGCCGCATCCCCGGCACCCCCGGTGAGCTCACCTATGCCGCCGATATCAACCGCTACTACGAAGCGCTCGGCAAGGCCTCCCCGCGCGCCAAGTTCTGGAAGCTCGGCCAGACCGAGGAAGGCCGTGACCTCGTCGTCCTCGCGATCGCCGACGAGGCCACCATCAAGGACCTCGACAAGTACAAGGACATGCTCGCCAAGCTCGGCGACCCCCGCAAAATCACAGAGGCGCAGGCCAAAGAGCTGATCCACACAGCCAAGCCCCTCTATTGGGCCCTTTCCGGCATCCACTCGCCCGAAACCGGCGGCCCGGAGATGCTGATCGAGCTCGCCTACCGCCTCATTGTCGAGGAAACACCCTTCATCCAGTCCATCCGGAACAATGTCATCACTTTTCTAACCCCCGTGATCGAAGTCGATGGCCGGGAAAAGGCCGTCGACACCTACTACTACGGCAAGAAGACCGGCAAGCCCCGCCCGCCGCTCATGTACTGGGGCAAGTACGTCCAGCACGACAACAATCGCGACGGCATGGGCCAATACCTCAAACTCACCAAGCACATCACCCAAGCTCTGGTCGATTGGCACCCCACCGTTGGCCACGACCTCCACGAGGCCCAGTCGTATCTCTACGTTTCCACCGGTACCGGCCCCTACAACAATTCCCTCGATCCCATCTCAGTGGACGAATGGTGGATGCTGGCCGAAACCGAAGTCATGGAAATGGCCAAACGCAGCGTCCCCGGCGTCTGGACCTACGGCTTCTACGATGGCTGGGTCCCCAACTACCTGCTCTGGATCGCCACCACCCACAACTCCTTCGGCCGGTTCTATGAAGTGCAGAGCTACGGACCGGACATCGTCGACAACCTCCAACTCCAGCCCAGCGCCACCAGCCGTGAATGGTACCGCCCGAATCCCCCGCTGGCTTCCATCAAGTGGGGTCCCCGCAACAATACCAACATCCAGGAATCGGCCTTGCTCATCGCCATCCACAAGGTGGGCGTCGACCGCGAACTCTACCTGGAAAACTACTGGCTCAAAAATAAACGGTCCATCGACAAGGGCAAGGACGGCCCTGTTTATGCATGGCACGTCCCGGCAGGCCAGAAGCGCGGCGTCGATGCCACGGATATGCTGAACGACCTCCGCCACCAAGGTCTCGAAGTCCACAAAGTGGATTCCGCTTTCCAAGCCGGCGATCTCAAGGTGGATACCGGCGACTACATCGTCCGCGGCGACCAACCCTACCGCACCATGGCCGACATGTACTTCAGCATCCAGAACTACCCTCCGCAAAACCCCCGTCCCTATGACGACACCGGCTGGACCATGCAGTACATGCGCAACGTGAAGGTGACGCCGGTCACCAGCAAAGCCGTTCTCGACCAGCGCATGACGCTTCTCACTTCGGATGCCAAACCCGCTGGCGGCGTATCCGGCAACGGAGGTGTCCTAGTGATCGAACACACTACCGACAACGCCCTCATGTCCTTCCGGTACAAGAACAGGGACGTGAAAATGCTGGCAGCCGAGGACGATTTCGAAGTCGCAGGCAGGAAGTTCCGCGCCGGCGCATTCATCGTGCCCGAAGGCGGTGGCCGCCTCGACGCGTCGCTGAAAGAGTTCGGCCTCTCCGGAGTGGCCGCACCGGCCCTACCCACTGTCAAAACACACGAAATCAAGCTCCCCCGTATCGGTTACGTCCACTCTTGGACTCGCACCCAGGACGAAGGATGGGTTCGCGCCGCCCTAGATACCTACGGCGTCCCGTACACCTACTTCGCCGACCAGAAACTGCGCGAAGGCAATCTTCGCTCCAAGTACGACGTCATCATCTTCCCCCATACCGGCGGCACGTCGCAATCCATGATCACCGGCATCCCCATGTCCGGCAAGGATCCCATTCCGTACAAAAAGTCCGACATCACCCCTCACTTGGGCCAACTCGACCAGAGCGATGACATCCGCGGTGGCCTTGGCTTGGACGGTCTGATGGAACTGGCCAAATTTGTACAGGACGGCGGCACCTTGATCACTGAGGGTTCCACGTCCACCCTGATGGCCGAATTCCACATGAGTTCCGGCGTCACCGTCGAGCACCCGGCGAACCTTTTCGCCCGAGGCTCCGTAATGCGCGGCACCTTCGCGGACACCAAGAGCCCCATCGCTTACGGCTACCCTGCGGGCGACCTCCCGATTTACTTCAACCAAGACCCCGTCTTCAACGTTCCAACAGCGGCGGGCGGTGGTGGACGTGGCGGTGCAGTTGGAGCAGCAGAGGGCCAGAATGTGACACCAAACGCCAACGGCATCCATATTTCCACCTTTGAAGGGATCGGAGCGTCGGTCCCAACCCCGATCCTTGGTGGTGCGGGCCCCGTTTCCCCCGCCGACGCAGCTCCGGCGGGCGGCGGTGGACGTGGCGGTAGGGGTGGCGGTCGCGGTGGTGCAGCCACAGGAGCTCCCGGCGCGACTCCGAACCCGGACACCGCGGCAGCAGGAGGTCGCGGCGGAGCCTTCAACGGCCCATCTATGGTGCCGGTCGACCGTCCCCGCGTCATCATGCGCTTCCCAACCAACGCCAACGACATGCTCCTTTCCGGTACCCTGACCGGCGGCGAAGCGCTTTCGAATCGCGCACTCGCCGTCGATGTCACCCTCGGTAAGGGCCATATCGTACTTTTCGCCCTCCGTCCCTTCTGGCGCTGGCAGACGCAGGGAACCTACTTCCTTGCGTTCAACGCGATTCTGAATTGGGACCACCTGGATGCCGGAAAGTAGCCTACGGGCCTAATGTCCATCCCCATCGCCGTCGGCATCCCCGGCGGCGATTTGGGCCCGGGCCGCACCGCTCAAATGAACGCTGTCTCCGGGTGCGGCCGCAGGTGCCTTTGCTACCGATGCCAAAGGTGCACCTGTGCCCTGAATTGCCGCAACGTTCGATACTGGTGAAATCTGCATGTTGCCTCCAACCTTCTTATCGGCACTTGTCTCGCAATACTTTAGCCTAATTTTGGCTCTGTGCCTCATTCCGGCACTGCAAACTCCAGGCCACGCAACGCCCAAACCCGCGGTCGTCACAGTGGGAACCTTCGTGAACCAAATCTACGGAGTCGACCTCAAGAACAACTCCTTCAATGTCGATTTCTACGTGTGGTGCCGCTGGACGGACGATTCGCTCCACCCACTGGATTCGCTCCAATTGGTCAACGGCCGCATCAATTCAAAATCAGCAATCACTGTGAAAAGGGTTGGCGACCTCAACGTCGCCTCCGCCCGCATAGCCGCAACCATCACCAAATTTGGGAACATGGAACGCTTCCCGCTGGACAAGCACGAGCTGACAATCGAGTTGGAGGATGGCATCGCAGATTCAAAGTCACTGGTCTACCAGCCGGACAGCGCCTATATTGGAGCCGCCGAGGATGTCCGAGTTCCGGGCTGGACGATCTCCCGCACCGCACCCAGCATCACCGCCCACCGCTACAAGGTCCGCGTCCAGCCCGACACAACATCACCCGAAGAGCAAAGTACCCAAGCCCTGTTTTCGCGCTACGTCTATTCCACGTTCATCGCAAGACCGGGTTACGGACGGTTTGTGAAACTCTTTCTGGGCCTGTTCGTATCCGTGCTGGTCGCCTACTTGGCGTTCTTCGTGCGTCCCAGGGATTTGAGCCCGAGGGTTGGCTTGGGCACGGGGGCGATTTTTGCCGTGGCTGCAACATCGTTTTCCATCAACGGCATGCTCCCCGAAAGCGCAAGCATCACGATGGCCGACAGGTTGATCATGGGTGCAATGACCTATGTCGCCACTTCCATCCTGGGCACCATCTGCTCGGTCCAACTTTCGTACCAAGGTCGGGAGGACGCCTCAATGCGCTTCGACTGGCTCTGCTCCCGCATCCTGCCTGCCGTCTATGTCTCGCTCCTCACCTACTGCGCCGTTGCGTCTTAACCCCCACAAGCCAAGGCGAAGAAAGTCCTCGTTGAATACCGGCGATATTACGGCACGTTCACCATGAGAGAAATTCGTTTAGTCCCGTGTAATAATATCGTTGATCGAGCGGCTGCCCCTTAGGATACGCCCTCGAACCCAACAAGGATAAAGCACCAGAACATGACTCTATCCCTGGCTGTATTTCACCAGAAATGACTTCCGACGCCTTCTCCGAAATGGCTTGGGGCTTCTAGCCCTTTGCGCCCTCGGAACGGCTCCCACTCTGCAAGCCAGCGTCACCAGCCTCGACGCATCCGCCCGCGGCTGGCTCTGCGATATCGTCCACACTCCTTGCAATCTCTATGGAGGCGGCGTGGCGGCGGCAAATCCCGACCACAGCCCCCTCGCCAGCTATTTCGCCGGTGCCGCCCGTTCCGATCCGGCCAGCGGGCACCCCTCCGATTTCGGCGTTTTCCGCAATTGGTTTGCGTTCCAGGTCCCGCAACTCGATAGCCCGTTGACTTCGGCCACGCTTACGCTACCCAATCCCAACCGCTACGGCGGCTCGTTCAGCATCACGATTTACGGGATGACTTCCCAGCCGCAGGCTTTTGCCGATATCAACCCGGCCACCCTCACGGCTTGGGGCACCGTTACCACCACCCCCGCCTCTTTTGGCCAGAAAGTTGTTCTCAACTTCAACGCCGCTGGCGTCTCCGCCCTATGGAATGCGCAAGGCAATACCGTCTACTTCGGCGGCATAGATTCCGGCGAGAGCCAGGGTTTGTACAACGCGGACTTTTCCAACACCGGCGAGTATGACACCGGCGTGGACATCCCGGTTCACAGCATCCTGACCCTGAACACCACTGCCAACGTCAACGCCACCTGCTCCACCCCGGCCCCAGGCTTCTCCAGCTTCCAGTTCGAGCATCCGGTCAGCTTCTCAGGCCAAGCTTGGATCCGCGAGCGCCTAACCTACGACAACGCGACCAAGATCCTGGTAACCGATCTGTACACAGTTCCCGTTGGCACGGCGTTCCCGACTCCGTCAAGCATCGACATCGTTGGCACGCGGTTCGGCTATTTGGTCAGTTACATCACCAATGTGTACCTGAGTTGCTCACGGCGTCCCAGCGCCTTCCTAACGGGCGTGGCCTTGGACGGCGCGAACCTTTACGGCATTCCGGACGACTCGGGCTATGCGCTCGGGTTCGGCTTCACCACCGACAACCCCGCTGTGATCCGCGACATCGGTTACGATCTCCGCGGGCATCGCCACCAGCTTCGACGCTCACGCGATCGGCACGCTGAACTTCCTCACCGCCTCCGTCGCCATCAGCGGCGCCCCGCTGATCTCCGTCAACACCCGTCTGATCAACCTCACCATCAACAGCGCGGCGTCGACCGGCGGCCCCTTCACCACCTACCAGTGGAGTACGAGCGCGCCCGGCTTGGCGTTCCTGCAGGCAAACTCTCCCTCGACGCCCGTACTGATCGACGGGCCCCCAGGAGACTACATCGCAACCCTGACCGTGACGAACGGGTACGGCCAGACCGCGACCAACAACGTCACGATCCGACTCGGCAAGTAGTACCGTTCGCGGATCCGGGCCCGTCCCCTCGGGCGGGCCCTTTTCTCTAGTCGCCTCCCGATGCCCTGCCTGCCTAGCCCTTTTTCTTGACCGTAACGGCCACAGTCCGGGCCACGGGAATCAACGAATTCTTGTCCGTGGTCGTGTGAGGCACAGGCCTGTTCGCCAGTTCCAGATTCAGGTGCTGCACAAACTCCTCAATCTGCTGCTGCATCGCTTCCATCTTGGCGCGCATGTTCAGGATGATCTCCACCCCGGCCAGATTCACGCCCAAGTCCCGCGTCAAATGCAGGATGACCTCCAAGCGCTCGAGGTCTTCATCGGTATACAACCGCGTATTTCCGTCACTCCGGCTTGGCTTCAACAAGCCTTCGCGCTCATACAATCGGAGGGTTTGCGGATGGACGCCGTACTGCTCGGCGACCGAAGAGATCATGTAAGCGGCCTTGGATTTCGCGCGCATTGTGTTTCAACCTACTCGTCGTCTGAAGCCGGGAACAGTTCCGCCCGAGGATCGTCTGGATAGCAGCCAGCCAACTGCCGCAGCAACTCCTTCGTCTTCTCATCCCGCACATCCGGCATGGCCAAATGCACTTGCACGATTTGGTCGCCCCGAGTACCCTTGCGGGCATTTGCCACCCCACGCTCCCGGAGCCGGAACTTTTGGCCACTCTGGGTACCCGGCGGAATCTTTAACAGGGTCTTGCCATCGATGGTCGGCACCTCGATCTTGGCCCCCAACCCGGCTTCGGGAATGGTGACCGGCACCTTGATGTGGATGTTGTCGCCATCGCGGTGGAACAATTCGTCCTGCGCCACGTTGGTCGTAATGTAGAGGTCTCCCGAAGGCGCGCCCATCGTTCCCGCGTTGCCCTTGCCCGCAACCCTGAGCCGCGAGCCATTCTGGGCCCCAGCGGGAATCCGTACCTCCACCTGTTCGGAATGCGAAAGCCGCCCGTCGCCATGGCAAACGGGGCAGGAGTTCTTCAATCGACCGCGCCCCGAACACTTCGGGCACGTCAGGTTGAATTTCATGTTGCCAGCCATCTGGCTGACGTTTCCGGTACCGCCGCACTGCGGACAACCCACGGACCCAGCCTCGTTGCCACCAGTCCCGTTGCACGGGACGCAGGTCTCGAAGCGGGTAATATCGATCTTCGCCTGGGTACCTTTAATTGCCTGCCAGAAACTGATATTCAGTCCATATTCGAGGTCGGCACCTTTTTCCGCCTCCACCTCGGCCTGTCCGCCGGAGGCACCACCGCGGAAGAACTGGCTGAAAATGTCCTTGAAACCGCCACCTGCACCTGCTCCCGGACCCGCGCTGCCGCGCCGTGCATCCGATTCCGCCTGGGTGCGGTTGAATACTTCGGAAAAGTCAAACCCCCCGAAATCCATGTTGGGATGGTTCGGCCGACCGCCACCGCCAGCCCCACCCGCCGCAAAACCGTTGTCCGAATAGAACCCGACCTGGTCGTACATGCTGCGCTTCTTGGCGTCGCTCAGCACATCGTAGGCCTCTTGGACGTTCTTGAACCGGTCCTCGGACGCCTTGTCCCCCGGATTCAAATCCGGATGGTGTTTGCGGGCGAGCTTCCGGTAGGCCTTTCGGAGTTCATCCTCCGAGGCGTTTCTGGGAACATCCAGCGTTTCGTAGTAGTCGTGTTTGGGAGTGGATGCCATGGGATTGGGGGGCTGGCGGCCCATCGGAACGCCAGCCCCATTGCCTTACTTTACTTCTTACCGTCTACTTCTTCGCGCCTACTTCTTATCGTCCATGTCGACGAACTCAGCGTCAACCACGTCGTCCTTCGGCTTGCTTCCGCTGTTCGGCGGAGCACCCTGTGGACCCGCGCCCGGAGCGCCGCCGGGAGGCGTTGACGACGCCTTGTACATCGCCTCGGCCAGCTTGTGGCTCGCCTGGGTCAGCTTGTCGGTCGCCGCATTCAGCTTTTCGGGATCGCTGGCGTTCATCGCGCTCTTGACGTCCGCAATGGACACCTCGATTGCCTGCGCATCCGCATCACCGATCTTGTCGCGGTGCTCCTTCAGCGTCTTCTCGACGTTGTACACCATCGCATCCGCGCGGTTGCGGGCTTCGATGTTGTCCTTTTCCTTGCGGTCGTCGGCAGCGTTCGTCTCGGCATCCCGCGCCATCTTCTCGACTTCGTCCTTCGACAGGCCCGAAGAAGAGGTAATGGTGATCTTCTGCTCGATGTTGGTGGCCTTATCCTTCGCCATCACGTTCAGGATGCCGTTCGCATCGATGTCAAACGTGACTTCCACCTGCGGCACGCCGCGCGGGGCGGGCATGATGCCGACCAACTGGAACACACCCAACAGCCGGTTGTGGACCGCCATCTGCCGCTCGCCTTGGAAAACCTTGATTTCGACCGACGTCTGGTTGTCGGCGGCCGTCGAGAAGGTCTCGCTCTTGCGGGTCGGGATGGTGGTGTTGCGGTCGATCAGCTTGGTGAACACACCGCCCAGCGTTTCAATGCCGAGCGATAGCGGGGTCACGTCGAGCAGCAGAACGTCCTTCACTTCGCCGCCCAAAACGCCACCCTGGACCGCGGCACCCAACGCCACGACTTCGTCCGGATTTACCGTCTTGTTCGGTTCCTTGTTGAACAACTGCTTGACGATCGCCTGGATGCGCGGGATACGGGTCGAACCGCCCACCAGCACCACTTCGTTGATCTTGTCCGGCGTCACGCCGGCATCCGCCATCGCCTGCTTGCAAGGACCGACCGAGCGCTGGAAGATGTCTTCGCACATCTGCTCGAAGCGCGACCGCGTCAGCTTCTGCATCAAGTGCTTCGGACCACTGGCGTCCGCCGTGATGAACGGCAGGTTGATTTCGGTCTCCAGAAGCGTGGAGAGCTCCATCTTGGCTTTTTCCGACGCTTCCTTCAAGCGTTGGCGCGCCATGTTGTCCTTGGAGAGGTCGATGCCCTGCTCCTTCTTGAACTCGGTGATGATCCAATCCATCACCCGGTCGTCGATGTTGTCGCCGCCCAGATGGGTATCGCCGTTGGTGGACTTCACTTCCACCACGCCGTCTCCAACTTCCAGGATCGAGACGTCGAACGTACCGCCGCCGAAATCGTACACCGCGATCGTTTCGTTGGTCTTCTTATCCAGACCGTACGCGAGCGCCGCAGCCGTGGGCTCGTTGATGATCCGCTTCACGTCCAAGCCTGCGATCTTGCCCGCGTCCTTGGTCGCCTGCCGCTGAGCGTCATTGAAGTATGCGGGAACCGTGATCACGGCCTCCGTCACCTTTTGACCCAAATAGGCCTCGGCGGCTTCCTTCAACTTGGTCAAAATCATCGCCGAGATCTCAGGCGGCGAATTCTTCTGGCCGATTACTTCCACACGCGCATCGCCGTTGTCGCCCCGCACAACCTTGTACGGAACCATCTTCTGCTCTTCGGTAACTTCGTCGGACCGGCGGCCCATGAAGCGCTTAATCGAGAAAATCGTGTTTTCCGGATTCGTGATCGCCTGGCGCTTGGCCACCTGTCCCACAAGCCGTTCCCCGGACTTGGTGAATGCGACCACGGACGGCGGCGTGCGCGCGCCTTCCTGGTTGGCAATCACGGTCGGCTGGCCGCCTTCCATTACGGCGACGACGGAGTTCGTCGTGCCGAGATCGATACCAATAATCTTTCCCATGTCTCTTCCAAGACCTCCTTAAGAAAATTCGTGCCGCGGAACCGCCCTGCGGCCCGCACAAGCCCGCCCTATCCGGACGGTGCTTGTCTAAGCTCACTTTGATTATGAAATATGAGTGGAAGTTTGTCAACTGGGGTGATGGGAGCGCCATCCGGCTCCCGTCCTGGAAGCCTTGTCGCTGACGCCCAAACACCTGTTTCCTCAGGTACTGGGGCAAGCTGATATAGTTCATGTAGCCCTAGTATTTTTTCCTGCCATGACCCGCATCCTCAGACTGGCGCATTCCCTCTGGGTCTGGGGCGTAACATTTCTTCTGATCACATCCTGGCTCCCCGCCATGGCGCTGGTCCGCCTCTTTGACCGCGATCCCCTCGTCCGCCGCACATCGCGCTTTTTCCGCTTGCTCGGCAGGATGATCGTCCATGCGCAGTTTCCAGACCTCACCGTATCGGGTCTTGAAAACATCCTCCCCGGACAGACCTATCTGGTCGTCTCGAACCACCAGTCGTCCATCGACGTGCCTTTGATCTCGTTCCTCCCGGTGGATTCCAAGTTTCTCGGCAAGGATGTCCTCTTCCGACTCCCTCTCATCGGATGGATGATGCGCATGTCCAAGGATGTCCCCGTCAGCCGCAAGGACACCCGCAGCGCCGCGCGTGCCCTGATGCATTGCGCCAAACTCCTGCGCGCGGGCTGTTCCGTGGTGGTCTTCCCGGAGGGAACCCGCAGCCTCGACGGTGACCTCCTCCCGTTTTCAGACCCGCCCTTCCAAGTCGCAATCCGCGAGGGCGTTCCCGTACTCCCGGTCATACTCGACGGAACCGGTGCCTACCTGCCTAGGCACGCCTTCCTTTTCGGCCACCGCTGCCCGATCCACCTCCGGATCCTGCCCCCAGTGTCGGTAGAGGGACGCAATCCGAAAGCGGCTGCCGAACTCTCCGAGGAAGTGCGCAGCCGCATGGCCTCCAACTTGGCAAGCATTCGAGCCTAACGCCTCCCGAGCGATTCAACCCGGGACCGCAGAAACTCGGTGGCCTCCGCCCTCGACCCGTACACCTCCAACGCCCCGGCCTCAACGGGCTCCCCAATCCGAATCTCCATCCGACGGCCGCACTGCTTCATCATTTCCCTCGCCAGCATTCCCGTCCCCAACCGCTCATGCAGTTGGGACATCAAATGGAACACAAGGCTATTCCCCCCCGAGATGTGCATCGGCAGGACCCGGGCGCCACTGCGTCTTGCAAGGCCGGCGAAATGCTGGCTCCATACCGGATCCTCCACAAGCCTCTTCCGCCAATCGAAACGCGAGACGGTGCCCCCCGGAAAAACAAGCAATACTCCGCCCGCATCAAGCCACCGGAGCGTCTCACGCAGGGCTTTCATGTTCTCCGTCCTCTCCCTGCCCGTCTGAAACACATCTACGGTAAGGATCTGTTCGCAAACCTCTGGCAGGCACCCCAACAGGGCGTTGCCGAGGATCTTCACATCGGACCGGACCCGGGATACCAAATGCGCCGCCACGATTCCATCTAAAAACCCATGCGGGTGGTTTGCGACCACGATCAGCGGACCGGTAGCCGGAATCCAACCCAAATCTCCAGCCGGACACTCCACCTGCACACCCATCGCAGCAACCAGCCGATCCCAGACCGACCCGCAAAAGCCGCTCGCGCGAGCCCACAAGCCATCCAGTCGATCCAGCGCCAGCACTCGCCGCATCATGTCCGGCACCGGCAGATTCATCGCCCGAAGCATCGGGTCGCTGACGATAGGTGGTGTTTTCGTTCCCAAACCCATCAGCTTCCCACACCAGCCCGCCGCAGAAACCGTTTCGTAACGATTCCAACCGTTCAAACGTCCAAGAAGCGAGTCCGGTGCATCCGAAACACCCCATACCACACAAGCGAATCCCGGCGGCGCTATACTTTATAGAATAAGGACGGTCTCGACCCGCCATGGCTTCTAAACGTCGTTCTGTTATCTACCTACCAATGTTTGTTCTGCTCTGCGCGCTGGTCGGCGGAGTATTCGGACCCAAGATGCAGGTTGCCTCCGCTGCCTCGGCGGATGACGATGTACAGAAGGGCATGAAGTCGTTCTCGACCGTCTACTCCACTGTCGAACAGAATTTCGCCGATCCAGTGAGCGCCGACAAGGCCATCTACAAGGGCGCGATCCCCGGCATGCTCCGGACCCTCGACCCCCACTCCAACTTCTTCGATCCAAAGGACTTCGATGGCCTCCGCGAAGACCAGCGCGGACGCTACTACGGCGTCGGTATGGTTGTCCAAGGCCGCAACGGTAAGACCATCGTAATGGCCCCGTTCGTCGGGTCGCCCGCCTACCGCGCCGGTCTTCGTCCTGGCGACATCATCTCTGAAATCAACGATAAACTGACCGAAGGCCTCGACTCGACCAAGGTCGCCGAATTGCTCAAGGGACCGAAGGGAACCCAAGTACAGATCAAGGTCATCCGCGAAGGCTACGAAAAGCCCCTCGTTTTCGACATCATCCGCGACGAAATCAACCGCAAGAGCGTCCCCGAAATCTTCGCCCTCAAGCAGAACATCGGCTACATCCGCGTCGAGCAGTTCAATGAAACCACCGGGCGAGAATTCGAGGAGGGCCTCAAGGCTCTCGACGAGGAGCATCTCAAGGGCCTCGTCCTCGACCTCCGCGGCAATCCCGGCGGCCTCTTGACCGAGGCTGTTTCCATCGTCGACCACCTGATCGGCAAAGGCGATGTCATCGTTTCCCACAAGGGCCGGAACTCACCGGAGCGTGTTTACACCGCCCGCACTGGCAATCGCGGCCGCATGTACCCAATCGTGGTGCTCGTCAACCGCAATTCCGCCAGTGCCGCCGAGATCGTTTCCGGTGCCCTGCAGGACCATGACCGCGCTTGGATTCTCGGCGACAACACCTTCGGCAAGGGCTTGGTCCAGACCGTTTACCCGTTGATCGAAAACACCGGCCTCACGCTGACCACCGCCAAGTACTACACACCCAGCGGACGCCTCATCCAGCGTGATTACAGCAGCGTTTCGTTCTACGATTACTACTACCGGAACAACACCGCCGCCCGCAACTTGGCCGACGTCAAAATGACCGACGGTGGACGCACTGTGTACGGCGGCGGCGGCATCTCGCCCGACGAGAAGTTCACCCCGGAAAAATTGACGCCCTTCGAAGTCCAGTTGCTCGTCAAGTTCGCCTTTTCGGACTACACCAAGCACTTCTTCGCGGTCCACAAGGAAAAGTTGCCCACCGGATGGTCCGTCCAGACCGCCAATGTGGACGATTTCCACAATTGGCTCCTGGAAAAGAAAATCGAATTCACCGAAGCCGATTTCACCCGCGACCACGAAAAGGTCCGCCGCCGTCTGCAGTCCGAGATCTACAAGACTGCTTTCAGCGTCGATGAATCCGCCAAGTACGAAATCATGACCGATCCCGAGGTGGAAGCTGGCATTGCGGCACTGCCGAAGGCCCAAGCCTTGCTCTCGACGGCCCGCAAGATGGTTGCCGAGCGCCAAGCCAAGTAGTCCGCCATTTGTTTTTTGCTGTAACCAGAAAGGAAAGTTCGTCTCGCCCTCCCAAATTGCCGTTCTCGATACCGGCGGTCAGTACTGCCACCTGATCGCCCGCAAGATCCGTGAAGCCGGGGTTTCCTCGGAAGTCTGGCCCAGTGACGTCCCGGCTGAAAAGTTGCGCGGAGTCAAGGGCATCATCATTTCCGGTGGCCCTTGCAGCGTTTACGATGACGAAAGCCCAACTTTGGACCGCTCGGTCCTCGAGGCTGGCGTTCCCGTCCTCGGGATCTGCTATGGACAGCACCTTCTCACCCACCTGCTCGGCGGCGACGTCCGCAAAGGTGACAAGGGCGAATTCGGACTTGCCCTTTTGGATCTTGAGAAGGTGGATTCCCGCCTCCTGGCAGGAATCGCCACGCATCAGCAGGTTTGGATGTCCCACCGCGATGTCACAGTCGCCCCGCCCCCCGGCTTCCAAATCACCGCAACCACCACCACCTGCACCACGGCCGCGATAGAAGACTCCACGCGCGGCTACTACGCCGTCCAGTTCCACCCGGAAGTCGTCCACACAGTCGAGGGTGAGCACATCCTCCGCAACTTCCTCTTCGACATCTGCGGCTGCGCCAAGGATTGGGATGCTGGCCAGCGGATCAGCTTGGTTCAAGACCAAATCCGCCAACGCGCGGGCGACCGCAAGATCTTCTTCTTCGTCTCCGGTGGCGTCGATTCCACCGTCGCCTTCATGCTCTGCCTCGACGCCCTCGGCTCCGAGCGCGTCCGTGGCGTCTACGTCGATACCGGCCTGATGCGCGAAGGCGAAACCCAGTTCGTGCGCGAGACTTTCGCCGGTTTCGGCCTCGTCCGCATCGAGGAATGCGAGGAGGAATTCCTCTCCGCCCTCGAAGGCGTCCGCGAGCCCGAGCTCAAGCGCCACATCATCGGCGAACAATTTGTCCGCGTCCAGGAACGCATCATCGAACAACAGGGCCTCCTGAACGGCAAGTGGATTCTCGGCCAGGGCACCATCTACCCCGATACCATCGAATCCGGTGGCACCGCCCGGGCCGCAACCATCAAGACCCACCACAACCGGGTCCCTGGCATCCAGAAATTGATCGACGCCGGCTTGATCGTGGAACCGCTGGCCGATTTCTACAAGGACGAGGTCCGCACTATCGGGCGTGAACTCGGCCTCGGCCCCCAACTTCTTGACCGGCACCCATTCCCCGGTCCCGGTCTCGCAATCCGCTGCCTCTGCGCCGATTCCGAAGGTGTCGCCACCAAGATGCCCGACGGATGGCTTCTCCCCATCCGTTCGGTCGGCGTCCTTGGGGATTCCAGGAGCTACGCCCCCGTCCTAGCTCTCGAAGCCTTCCCATCCGAGGACGGCAGCCTCCAAGCGGAAGCCACGGAACTTGTCAACCGCGGCAGTGGCGCGGGTCCGTCGGCTTTCAACCGAGTGGTTGCCACAGTAGCCAGCCGCGAGCCCCTCGCGCACCAGCGCGTCTTCGCCTCAACTATCACCCACGGCCGGCTCGAACTCCTCCGCGCCGCCGACTCGATCGTGCGCGAAATGTGCCTCGAATCCGGCTTCGAAAAGGAAGTCTGGCAGTTCCCCGTCGTCCTGATCCCACTTGGCGCCGGTGAATCGCGAGACTCCATCGTCCTCCGTCCCATCCGCTCGGTGGACGGTATGACCGCAGATTCCGTCCCCATGCCCTCGGATCTTCTCCGCGACATGGCCTCCAGATTGATGGCTATCCCGGAAATTGCCGGCGTTTACCTCGATCTGACCCACAAACCCCCCGGCACCATCGAATGGGAGTAGCCCTCCCCCTGGGGAGCCGTAAACCAATGATCTGTATGGATTTGTAAGCTTCCAATCCTTACACATATCTACAGACAAATTACCCGCATCCAACTAACAATGGAAGTAGGCGGACGTCTCACCAGACATCCGCTCCGAAGAATTGACATGAAGAACAAATTCACAATCCCGTCATTGAGCGCCCTGTTGATCGTGCTGTCGGCGACCATGGCCCTTGCTCAAAATACAGCAACTATCCGCGGCCAAGTGACTGACCCCTCGGCTGCAATCGTTCCTGGCGCCACCGTCCAGTTCCTCGGCCCCAGCGCCTCCCGCACAGCCAAAACCGACGGCCAAGGCCGTTACCAAATCACAGTTCCCCCCGGCAAGTACTCGGTTCGCGCCGACGCCAAGGGTTTCGTGACCTTTACCCAGCAGGTGCTGGAAGTCGCACCCGGCCAAGGCAACGCCCTCGACATCGCGCTGCAGATCGCGGCCCAGGCACAGGAAGTGCAGGTCAACGACCAAGCTGCCGGCCAAGTCAGCACCGATGCCTCCTCCAACGTCGGCGCCCTCGTGCTGCATGCTGAGGATTTGGAATCCCTCCCCGATGATCCCGACGATCTCCAGTCCGATCTCCAAGCGCTCGCCGGTCCAGCCGCAGGTCCGAACGGAGCCCAGTTCTTCGTCGACGGTTTCAGCGGCGGCCAACTCCCGCCCAAGGCCTCTATCCGCGAGATCCGGATCAACTCCAACCCGTTCTCATCCGAATTTGACCGCCCCGGTTTCGGCCGTATCGAAATTTTCACCCGCCCCGGCAGCGACAGCTACCACGGCAGCGGCTTCTTCAACTTCGGCGACAAGGTTTTCGATTCCCGCAACCCCTTCCTGACCACCGCACCTCCGGCCTACAGCTCCAAAACAGGCTCCTTCAACATCGGTGGCCCCATCAACAAGAAGGCCTCGTTCAACTTCGACATCATGCGCCGCGATGTCACCGAACAGGCCCTTGTCAATGCCCAGCGCCTGGATGCATCGCTCAACCCCATTAGCGAAAACGGGACCTTCGACACGCCCCAGAAGTTGACCTCCATTGGTCCGCGCCTTGACTACGCCATCAACACCAACAACACCTTGGTGGTCCGCTACAACTTCTTCAACTCGACGAACGTTTCCGGCGTCGGCGGCTTCAATCTCGCCTCACAGGTCCAGAACGTCAACTCCAAGAACCACATCGTCCAAATCACGGAAACCGCCATTCTCGGCACCAAGGCCGTCGACGAAACCCGGTTCCAGTTCCGCGACAGCCATTCCGAACAGAAGGGATCGGGGGTCGCCGGCACAACCGTCAACGTCGCCAGCTCCTTCACGTCGGGCGGCTCACCCCTGCTGACGAACTTCAGCGACAACAAGGGCATCGAAATTCAAAACAACCTGACGATGTCCCAAGGTGCCCACGCCCTCAAGTTCGGCATGCGCTTCCGTTACGACACCCTCGGCAGCCAGTCAACGTCGAATTTCAACGGCACCTACACCTTCACGACGCCGAACACGCTGAATACGACCCCCGCTTGCCTCGCCGGCATCGCGAATCCGACCTCCCTCGACGTGTACCGCCAGACGCAGTTGCTCCTCTCCAAGGGCACCCCGATGGCCACCATCATCGCCCAAGGTTGCGGCCCGACCCAGTTCACCCTGAACAGCGGAATCCCGTTCCAGTCCGCCAACCAGTTCGATCTCGGCTTCTTCGTCCAGGACGACTGGCGCGTGCGCCCGAACCTGACCGTCAGCGCAGGCCTCCGCTACGAAACGCAGAACAATATTTCGGATCACTCCGACGTCGCACCCCGCATCGCCATCGCATGGGCCCCCGGTTCCAAGGGTGGCAAGCCCGGCAAGACCGTCATCCGCACAGGCACTGGCATCTTCTACGACCGGTTCCAAGTCAATAGCGTGCTCAACACCCAGCGCTACAACGGGACCTCGCAGTTGAACTACAACATCAACTCGACCCAGAACCCGGCCAACGCCGCAACCGCCTTCGCCGTATACCCGAACGTCCCGTCGACCTCCCTGCTGGCCCTGCAAAACCAAGCCATCTACAAGACCGACTCGAACTTCAAGGCCCCCACGATGATCCAGTATGCCGCCAGCGTGGACCGCGCTCTGCCAGCCCGGACGTCGCTCTCGATCAACTTCGTCCACACCCGCGGCTTCCACGACTTCCGCACCGTGAACATCAACGCTTACCTGCCGGGCACCTACGATCCGATCACACGCACCGGCGGCATCCGTCCCTTCACCGGCCAGGGCGACCTGTACGACTACCAGTCCACCGGCGTCTACCGCCAAACCCAGCTAATCATCAACGGCAACAACAGGCTGAACAGCCACCTATCGTTGCAGGCTTACTACACGCTGGGCAAGGTGGAGAGCAACGTGAACGGCTTCCCGAGCAACCAGTACAACACCTCGCTCGACTACGGCCGCGCTGGCTACGATGTCCGCCACCGCGCCTTCATCGGCGGCACCGTTGGTCTACCTTTTAAGATTTCGGCAGCCCCGTTCATCACCATGAGCTCGGCTCCGCCCTTCAACATTACCACCGGAACGGATTACAACGGCGACGGCATCATCAACGACCGTCCGTCCTTCGCAACCTCCGCCGACAACCCAAAGAACGTCAAAACCACCAAGTACGGCACGTTCAATCTGGCTCCCTTGGCTGGCGAAACCATTATCCCGATCAACTACGGCACCGGCTTCGGCCAGTTCAGCACCAACCTCCGCCTCAGCCGTACTTTTGGCTGGGGTGAACGCAAGAGCGCAGCTGTTCCCCAAGCGGGCGGCATGGGCGGCGGTGACCGTGGTCCCGGCGGCGGTGGCCCTCCCGGCATGGGTGGTGGCGGCGGCGGACGCGGTGGTGGCGGCGGCGGTTTCGGCGGTGGCATGGGCGGCATGATGGGTGGCTTCGGCGGTGGCAGTACCGGCAAGAAGTACAACCTCACAGCGACCATCTCGGCCCGCAACGCTCTGAACCACGTGAACTACAGCGCCCCGATCGGGACACTGAACTCGCCGTTCTTCGGCCAGTCGCTCTCTTCGGCGGGTGGCGGCGGCGGCATGGGCGGTCCTGGTGGTGGTGGCCCAGGTTTTGGCGGCGGCGGCGCTGCCGGCAACCGGAAGATCGAACTGCAAGTACGCTTCCAGTTCTAACCCTACCCAAAAAACAAAAGGGCGGACCTTACGGTCCGCCCTTTTTACTTTGAGGCCTTCAACTCCGCCATCACACTGGAAATCAAATCCTTCGCATCCACCAACTGCTTGGTGATGATCTGGATATCCATCGCAGGTTTCCCCGGCTGCCGCGCACTCTGGCAATACACCCCATGCTGTCCCACCAGCACCAACGCATCGGTCAACACATCCAGCGTCACCGCCAAGCGCCCCCGAGGGACACCCATCATGAATTCGTGCTTCTCCAACTCTTCCTGCCGTTCGATGAGTACATTCACCCTCCCATCGTAGCGACCGGCGAGTTGCTACTTCGTCACCATGGGCTTCGCGCGCTTCGGTGGCGGCGGAGGAGCCGGGTCATTCCGTACAATTCCACCTTGTGTATTGCGGAACGGGGTACTCAGGACCACCTCCCGGATCAGCGTCCGAGCCTTGAACCCATCCCGCCGCAGCGCGTCCGCCATGTGCTCCACCGTGCAGCTATCCCCATCCTGCAGACTCCGGCCCAGCGCATACCCCAGCGTCTTCGCCGTCAAATGTCGCAGAAAATCGTCCTTGCGACCCATCAGCGCCGCCCGCAGCTCCACCGGACCGCTGAATTTCTCGCCCGTCGGAAAGACGCCTGAAATATCCAGCGGCTGCCCATTCGTTTCCTTCTCCCGCCACCGGCCCATCCAATCGAAATTCTCCAGCGCGAACCCAATCGGATCCATTAGCTTGTGGCACGCCGAGCAGGTCGGATCCGCCCGATGCCGCTCCAACTTCTGGCGGACGGTCAACTCGCGTGACTTCCGGTCGTTCTCAAGTGGAGGCACATCCGGCGGAGGTGGAGGTACCGGAGTCCCCAGCAGTGTCTCCAGTGCCCAAGCACCCCTCAACACCGGACTAGTCTGCGAATAATGCGACGTCAACGCCAACACCGACCCCATTCCGACTACGCCCGCCCGTCGTGTATCCGGCCACTTCACCAACCGGAACGCCGGACCCTGCACGTCCGCCAGCTTGTCCTCAAGCTGGTAAAACCGTACTAGCCGCTCGTTCAAGAAGCTGTAATCGGAGTTGAGCAAGTCCAGCAGGCTCTTGTTCTCGGACACAATATGGTGGAACAATAAAATGGGCTCGGTCCGAAGGTCCGCCGCGACATCCGGCGTGTAATACCCCTGCAACTCCGTCAGCAGCGGTGCCGCCCGACCACCCAAATCCTGCGTGCCCAGCCACTGCCCAACGAAAGTATCGGCAAAGGCCCTCGACCGGGGATCATCCAGCATCCGGTCCACCTGGGCTGCCAAAACTGCTCGGTCCGTCAACCGCCCGGCTGCCGCCAGCCGGCTCAATTCCTCGTCCGGCACCGTCGACCAAAGGAAATACGACAACCGCGCGGCCAGTTCGTACTGCGTGACAGGATGGATGCCAGGAGTGGTATCCCGCTTCTCAATTCGGAATAGGAAACTCGGATGGATCAACACCCCGCGCAATGCGAGCTTCATCCTTTCCGTATAGGGATCGCCCCGCTCCGCAGCCCGGTCGTACAACTTCATGAACGGCTCCAAGTCGGAAGCCTCCACCGGACGCCGAAACGCCTTGGGAAGGAACCCGGTGAAGGTGCGCAACGCGGCCTCGCGTGGACGAACCGGTTCCTCGCCGGGCTCAATCCCCAGCAGCCGGTAGTGGAGCGCGCGCTTCTCGGGCGATGCCGTGTCCACTTTCTGGTCCACGGTCAAATTCGCCACCTCCACCGCCATGTCCGCCGCGTTCACGGTAAGCGTGTGCTCCCCGCGCGTCAGCCGGAGAGTCTGCCGCAGGATCAGCGGCCTTCCCGCCGCTGCAGGCCGACCATTCAACTTCCCCGCTGCCACCCCGTCGACTTTCACCGAAGGCCGGGCCGCAGTGTCATTCTTTTCCATCAGCGCGCGGACGTCGTAATCGCCGTTCTGGTAGACCGCGAAGTTGACCGTGAACTCCCCGCCCTTGTCCAAGGAATGCTTTTCGGAAAAGGTGCGCGAGAGCGGCGTCGAAACGATCACCCGATCCAAAATCTGCTGTGCGGCCTCCATGTACCGCTCCATCAGAACCGGAGGCGTATACAGGGTCTCGCCATTGGTGTCGAAACCGGCGCCACCCGAGCCGTCGGCGGGAAAAATCAAGGCCACGTCAAAGTCGATGCCAAGAATATCCCGGACCGTGTTGTGATATTCACGCCGGTTGAGCCGCCGGATTCCGCTCGAACCGGCGTATTCGCCAATTTGGCAGGCCGTCCGGCGCAGTTCGTTATCGACCCACGTTGCTACCCGCAGCCTGTCCTCTTCGGAAAGCTTGTTTGCGACCGGAGGCATCGTCCGATTCCGTAGCTGCGCCGCCACGTTCCGCCACATGCCACGTGCCGACTCCATATCCTTGGCAGTCTGCGCCTTCAGAAAATTCTTCTGGTGGCACGGGGAACAGTTCGCCGCCAGAACGGGTCGAATCGACTGGACAAATTCATCCGGCCCCGCCCCCATCATCGGCAACGCCAAGATGAGAACGGCAGCAAACCTCCAGATCAAGACAGGCCTTCCAACCGACCCGTGCTGTCCCCGAACGATTCCGCCTTCACGCCCATCCGATCCAGCAACGAGAGATACAAATTGCACAAAGGAGTCTTCACCGGTGCCCGCAGGCGACGACCGGGCCGCAGCGTTCCCTTGCCCCGACCAGCCAGAATCAGCGGTAGATTCTCCTCCGTATGTCGGTTGCCGTCCTTCAGAGTGCCCCCGAACATGATCATGGAGTTGTCCAGGAGCGAAGTCCCACCTTCGTCCAAACTCTTGAGCCGATTTAGGAAGTACGCCTCCTGCGCCACATTCCAGTCGATGATCTTCTCGTACTGGTCCCGGGTCGCAGGCATGTCGGCATGGTGCGACAGCGTATGGAAACTGCCCTTGACCCCAGGTAGGAAGGAGTAATCGACCGGGCTTTGGGCATCACCCAGCATGAACGTGCCAATCCGGGTCGTGTCGGTCCAAAACCCGAGCACGAAGATGTCCAACATGAGCTTCAAATGCTCGGCGTGGGTCTCGGGCGTGCCTGGAACTGGCCGGTCCATCGGCAGCGTTCCCTTTTCAAACCAGCCCTGATTGATCCAGCGCTTCTGCGGCTTCATCGCCGCCTCCATCCGCTGTTCCACATTGCGGACCGATTCGAAGTACTCGTCCAGCCGCAACCGATCGGAAATGCTTCCGATGCGCTTAACTTTCTTCGCGTCCTCCATCACGACATCCAGAATGCTTGTATCGTCGCGCTGCAAGGAACTGAGGACGACCGGATGTGCTTCATCCACGCTCGAAACCACAGGTCTGCGGTTGTTGCGGAAGAGACGGTCGAATGCCAGCTGGGGGATGATCTCCTTCGGAACCGGCGTATGGGGATCGCGCCAGGAAAGAAACGACCCGTACATGCGCGCAAAACCACCCCCGGCCGTATCGATGCCGGTTCGCAGGGGTTCCAAGCCGAGTTCAAATGTGGGGAGGGGAGTGCGGTCTCCGATTTGCTGGGCCGCGAATTGGTCTACTGTGGTGCCACCGGTATCCAGATCGTCGCCGCTCGTGCGCTCGACATAGCCGCCCGATAGCCAAGCCGGTACCTTTGGCCAGTGGCCGTTGCGACCGACCGTATTTTTGTTCCAGAGGTTTTCGAGGAGGATGAAATCGTTCTTCAGGCCTTCGAGCGGCTTGAGGTGCGGGGTGATCTCGTAGCTTTCAGCGTCACCAGCGGGCGTCCAGTGGTCTGGACGCACCCC